>CAYVWU010000317.1:0-2872 GCA_964455575.1 uncultured Cyanobium sp.
TGGTGATGGACTACGCCGTGGCCCTGGGTCACTGCCCCCACAACCCGGCCCATGCCCTCAAGCGGCATGCCCCCGTCAAGCAGATCAACAGCCACTTCCCCTGCATCGGCTGGGGGGAGCTGCCGGAGCTGCTGGGGGCGATGCGGGCCAACACGATCCATGCCGATGCCAGCACCCTCCACGCCATGTGGCTGCTGGCGCTCACTTTCGTGCGCACCTCGGAACTGATCGCGGCGCAGTGGGGGGAGATCGATCGGGCGGAAGCCCTGTGGACGGTGCCGGCGGAGCGGATGAAGGGCCGACGGGGCAGCCGGCGAGAGCATCTGGTGCCCCTCTCCCGCCAAGCGGTGGGCATTCTCGAGAACCAGTGGGGGCTGACGGGCCCCGTGGGCTATGTGTTCAAGAGCCTGCGCACCGGGTCTGGCCACATCAGCAACAACACCGTCAACATGGCGCTCAAGCGGATGGGTTTTGACGGGCGGATGTGCGGTCACGGCTTCCGCGCGCTGGCCATGACCAACGTTCAGGAGCAGCTCGGGATCGAGCTGCGCATCGTGGACCGGCATGCCTCAGCGGCTCAAGACAGACCGTCTACCCTAGATGTGTACAGACGCCTGATGACCTCACCATCCTTCATGACACCTGCTGATCCCACCTCGACCAAGGCAGAGGTCATCGGTCCTGTCCAGCAGAAGACCAGCGGTTGCGGCAGCTCTCTGTCGATGGGCGACCCCGCCGCTGGGATGGTTGCTCTGAGGTCCAGGATCCGGGCGCAAAGCAAATCCGTGGCCGAGCACATCGCCTCGGACCCGGAAGCCAAGGCCTTCATCGATGACTGGGCCACCCCTGAGCCCGTCAGCCGCTGAAGGGCAACGTGAAGCTCCAAGCCGGGCAGATCATCACTGTTGATTGGCGCAGGGACCCTGTCGATCCAGGGCAGAATCCCCACCCTCCGGAGCCGAACAAACTCAGGCCAGCGGTTGTGGTTCAGGACACCGAGCTGTTCGACCCCTCCTACCCCACCGTTCTCGTGGTGCCGATGACCGGTGATCCCGCACTGGCCATGACGGATCTGACGGTGGTGCTTCAACCCACGCCCACCAACGGCTGCACGAAGGTGAGCTACCTCCTCCCCCAGAACCTGACCTGCGTGGCCAAGACACGCATCACAGCCGCCACCGAATCGCGGATCGCCCCCGCCGAGCTGCGGCAACTGCGCCAGTTGGTGGTGCTGGCCATCGGTGGGATCAACTGAGTCCCTGGTGCGTTACCCATGACGTTGTGAGGGATTCTGGCCTGGGCTGTTCAGTCCAATCAGCCGGGGTCCATGCAGAGCCGCCAGTGGATTCAAATCAGAAACAATTTCCTAACCGATTCCTCCATCACACGACGTAGGGCGAGCAACTGGATCAACCCCGACGGATTCAGCCCATGAGATCAGACGACCAGACGTTTACCCTTGGGGGACATCGAGTCTTCTCTAGTCACGAAATCAGGACTTACGAGACGAAGCCGATTTGTACCGCATCAATTCTCCTCACCTGAATGACAGAAATGTGTCTGCATTTGTGACTTTCAGTCCGCGTGGCCAAACTGCTTTCACTCGCTCGCAAGCGGTTGAAAAGTGTTGGTGTAAATGTTGGTGTAAGCGTGTCGACATCCGCTCAACAAGCGAGCTACAGCAAGGGTTCGAGGGCCGAATTAGAAGGACACCCTCTCCGTTTTCAGAGGATCCGAAGGGATCCGCGCAAATTCGAAAACCCAGCCTGCGGAAGGGTTTTATTCCGATCTGACCATCCGGGGAGATCCGGGAAAATCCGCCTGTAGCCGGCATTTCTGACGGTATAGCCAGGGCGCTAATCGGACCTTGACACGCCCACGAGACCCTCTATGTTCATCGATATGAGATGGGATCGAAAACTCCCGCCCTGAACCCGCTCACCCTTCACCGGCCAAGGCCAAAGCAGCTCTTACAGCTTTTCCATCTCTTCGTTCCGGGAGTTGCGAGCTGAAGTGTGCGTGCCGCGCCAATTTCAGTCCAGGGCCGCACGCTCCATCGCTTCCGGTCGTTCCCCATCGAACAACCTTCCGCCTCCCACCGTCGCCAAGGCGGCACGTCTGGCCGCAACTGCCCTGAATCAAGACCAGAGGCTCCAGGCGGCCCGGACCCTGGTCGCCCTGGCTGGCCACGTCGGATCGGGTTCCAGCGAGGACCTGGAGGGATGGCTGGGGACTGCACCCACTGATCCGGGGGCCATGGAGCTTCGGCCCATGTGGCAACGGTTTGAGCAGCGGCTCAGCTGCTGAGTCGCGCGATCAGTACCGATTGTCAAGCGACAGCCGCTTTTGGTCTTCCGGCGATGGAGGGGGTGGATTCCGGCACCTGGAAGGCGGAGCGGAAGCCGCGGGAGAAGGCCGCCAGCTGGGGGTGGACAGCAGGCCCCGGATGTGCACCTGTAGTGAGCGGATGGTGGGCTGATCCAGTGGGGAATCAGGGGATTGGGCCTGCGGTCGCTGGGTGGTTGGCCGCTGGGTCGCCTGACCGCTTCGGTGGGTCCGGATCAGACCTGGATGCGCTGATTGACGCCGAGTGGCAAAGCGCCAAGGAGAACGCCAAGGCCAGCCGCACGATCTTTGCCCAGCGCAGCCTCAAACCGGAGGAGGCCCTGCGCGAATGGAACCGCACCCGCGAATCCCTCGGCAGCGCCGATGCGGTGGAGCGGCTGGTGCTCAACGCCTGCCGCCGCCTGAATCTGCCCATCGGGCCCCTACGGGGCTCTCAAGGGGGTGTTGCAGGTGAGGGCGATTCGGCTGCGTGCGGCTGGGAGCTCGATCTCACCCGCCTGGAGGACAACCGCCAGGCCCTGAACGA
>CAYVWU010000318.1:0-2867 GCA_964455575.1 uncultured Cyanobium sp.
GACCTGTTCGACTGCGTGCTGCCCACCCGCCTGGGCCGCCATGGCACCGCGCTGGTGGGGGGCGAGCGTTGGAACCTGCGCAACGCCCGCTTCCGCCATGACCACACCCCCCTCGACCCCGGATGCCCCTGCCTGGCCTGCCGCCATCACACCCGGGCCTATCTGCACCACCTGGTGCGGGTGGAGGAGATGCTCGGGCGCACCCTGCTGAGCCTCCACAACCTCACCACCCTGTTGCGCTTTTCCCGGGCGATGGGCCAAGCGATCGCGGAGGGCTGTTTTTCAGAGGATTTCGCTCCTTGGGAGCCGGCCTCCGCGGCGGCGCACACGTGGTAGGTTCCAGCCACCGCAAAGGATTTCTTCGGCATGGTCCTTCCGCTGCCCGTCTTCGCCCAGCTTCCTGAGGCCTATCAGGCCTTCGCCCCCCTGGTCGACATCCTGCCCATCATTCCGCTCTTCTTCCTGTTGCTGGCGTTTGTGTGGCAGGCCTCGGTGGGTTTCCGCTGAGCACGGCGCGCACGAAGGCCGGCAACGCCAACATGCGCCGCCAGCGGGTGGGTTCCTGGAGCAGGCGGTAGAGCCACTCCAGGTGGATCCGCCCCATCCAGCGCGGGGCGCGCTTTTTGGTCCCGGCCCAGACATCAAAGCTGCCGCCCACCCCCATCCAGAGTCCGGTCAGAGGGTGAGGCAGCGATTGAATCCACAGCTCCTGCCGCGGCACCCCCAGGGCCACCAGGGTGAGATCGGGCTCATAGGAGAGCAGGCGCTCCTTGAGCTCGGGCCAGGCCCGAGGATCCGCATAGCCGTGGATCGCCATCACGAGCTTCAGCCCCGGGATCTCCCGCGCCAGGCGTGGACAGAGCTGTTCCAGCACCTTGGGCGTGGAGCCCACCAGGGCCACCCGCCAGCCCACGGCCGCCGCGTGCTCCAGCAGTTGGCGGGCCAGCTCGATGCCGGGGGCGCGGCGCACTCGGATGCCCTGCCGTTGCAGGGCCCACACCACGCCGGCCCCGTCGGGAATGATGAGATCCGCGGCGCGGATCGCCGCTTCCAGGGCGGGATCCGCGAGGGCGGCCATGGACATCTCGGCATTGATCGTGACGATCTGCCCGCCGCCCCGCTCCTCGTGGAGCGCCACCGCGGCGGCGAGAACGTCAGGACAGACACTCACCGGCAAGCCAAGCACATGGGCTTGGGGCACGGTGGTGACGCTTGTTGCCATGAAAGGGGGCATCGCGGAGGAGAATCTATGGCTGCGAATGGGTGGACCAATCGGTGGGGATGCGTGGCGCTGAGGTGGCAACGGTGGACGAGGCGGGGTCACCGCCGGGTTGGGGCGCGGCGGCGGAGGGACCGGGCGCGGAGGCCCTGGCGGTCCTCCGCCACCTGGACGCCCAGATCGAGGCCGTGGTTCTGCGGCGGCAGCATCCCCTGACGGGCCTGTTGCCCGCCAGCACCGCCAACACGGTGCACGGCAACTATGGCGACGCCTGGGTGCGCGACTGCGTCTACTCGATCCAGTGCGTGTGGGGGCTGGCGATCGCCCACCGCCGCCAGAGCGGCGGGGGCCGCCGGGCGTTCGAGCTGGAGCAGCGCGTGTTGCAGCTGATGCGGGGCCTGCTGGCGGCGATGATGCGTCAGGCGCCGAAGGTGGAGCGGTTCAAGCGCAGCCTGCGGCCGCTCGACGCCCTGCACGCCAAGTTCGACACCGGCTCCGGGGCGACGGTGGTGCCGGATGACGGCTGGGGTCACCTGCAGCTGGACGCCACGGCGGTGTTTCTGCTGCAGCTGGCCCAGCTCACCCGCTCCGGGCTGGTGGTGGTGCGCACGAGCCATGAGCGCGACTTTGTGCAAAACCTCGTCTACTACGTCGCCCGGGCTTATCGCGTCGCGGATTACGGCATCTGGGAGCGGGGGGACAAGAGCAATCACGGCCTGCCGGAGCGCAACGCCAGCTCCATCGGCATGGTGAAGGCGGCCCTGGAGGCCCTGGAGGGGATCGACCTGCTCGGTCCCGAGGGGGATGGCAGCTGGTGTCTGGTGATCCCCCAGGATGCGATCGTGCGCCTGCGGCGGGCCCTGCGCAGCCTGCTGCCGCGGGAATCGGCCAGCAAGGAGGCCGACAGCGCCTGCCTGTCGGTGATCGGCTATCCGGCCTGGGCGGTGGACGATGGGGAGCTGGTGGCCCGCACCCGGGCCAAGATCCGCCAGGACCTGGGGGGCGCCTTCGGCTACAAGCGCTTCCGCCGCGATGGCCATCAGGCGGTGATCGAGGACGTGAGCCGTCTGCACTACGAGCCGGAGGAGTTGGCGGAGTTTGAGCACATCGAGTGCGAGTGGCCGCTGTTCATCGCCTATGAGCTGCTGACGGCGTGTTGCGAGGAGCGCTGGGAGGAGGCGTGGAGCTGGCGGCGGCGGCTGACGGAGTTGAGCGTGGAGGTGGAGGGGGTGCCGCTGCTGCCGGAGCTGTATCTGGTGAGCGAGGAGGCGATCGCCGCCGAGCGGCGCAACCCGGGCAGCCAGCCCCGCCAGCCCAACGACAACGTGCCCCTGCTCTGGACCCAGAGCCTCACCTGGCTGGGGGATCTGCTGCTCCATGGCCTGATCACACCGGACGATCTGGATCCCATCGGTCGGCGGCGGCGGCAGGCCCTGGGGGCGGAGCGGGTGCTGGTGGCCCTGGTGCCCCAGGAGGAGGCGATCGCCGCGCGGTTGATCGCCGCCGGTCTGCCGGTTGCGGAGGCCGATGGCGCCGGTCCGCGGGTGGCCAGCTCGCGGGAGCTGGGCCAGCGCATGGCATCGGTGGGCGCCAACGACCGGCTGGGATTGAGCGGCCATCCGCCGGTGCGGATGGAAACCATGGCCAC
>CAYVWU010000319.1:0-2848 GCA_964455575.1 uncultured Cyanobium sp.
TGATCACCACCTTCAACCCCGAGCTCACCCCCGGCCAGCTCCTGGAAGTGGAGCGCAAGATGGCCGTGACGAAAAAGAAGGCTTTCGAACGCTGGGTGGGGCGGGCCCTGCAGCGTCGCGAGCAGATGGTGTCGCGGGATCGCCGCCGCTTTGATCGCGAGCGCTGGCTGCGGGGCTGGATGGAATGGTTCGCCCTGCCGTCCACCCGCTCGGCCTTGCTTCCCTTCACCGGTCTGCTGGTGCTGGCCGTGGCCGCCGGCTGGTGGATG
This sequence comes from uncultured Cyanobium sp., assembly GCA_964455575.1. Taxonomy (GTDB): domain Bacteria; phylum Cyanobacteriota; class Cyanobacteriia; order PCC-6307; family Cyanobiaceae; genus Cyanobium. The sequence goes on from CAYVWU010000319.1 coordinate 270, forward strand.
GGCAGCCATCGCTTCTGCGCGCCCACCGTCGCCTCGCCAGCGGTGGAGGCACCCGCCCCCTGAGCGCTCTTCCTGTCGGGCGAGGATCCGCGCCAGACTGCGGACACGTTCACCCCACCCTCTGCTGATGGCAGCCGACCCCTTTGACGCCCTGCGCCTCACCCTCATGCAGGACGTGCTGCCGGTGGGCCTGGCCATGGCTGAGCGGGTGCGCAAGGGAGGTCCCAAGGAGGTCCTTGCCGCCTTTGACGGTCGCAGCGCCGATCCCCTCGGCAGCTTGCGCCAGGAGGGCGAGCCTGCCGCCCGCTCCCTTCGCGACACCCTGGACCGCTTCCAGCCTGGCCTGGGCAATCCCGTGCTGAAGGTCGAGGTGCGCGATGTGCCGAACGAGCCCGCGGCCACCACCGCGGACTCCGGTGCCGCGACCACCAGCGGCGGCGGCTTCGGGGAGGACGATCCCGAGGAACTCCAGGCGGCCCTCAGCCGCATCGCCTCCCGGCTGGAGCGTCTGGAGCGCCTCCTGGAGGCGCGCTAAGCCCCCCCCATGGCCCCGCTCGTTTTTCCGGGACGTGCCCGCCGCACGGGCCTGGCCCAGCAGGGCGCCTGGCTCATGGCCCTGGTGCTGCTCTGCGGTGGGGCCATCGTCGCCCGTCTGGCCTGGCTGCAGCTGCTCCACGGCGCTGAGTTTCGGGTGATGGCCGATGAAAATCGGATCCGTCTCATTCCCCGCGATCCCATCCGCGGTCGCCTCCTGGATCGCCATGGTCGCGTGCTGGCCACCAATCGGCTCACCTACAGGCTCACGGTGCAGCCCCGCCTGGTGAAGGAGGGCCGTTGGGTCGGCTTGCGGGACCGGTTGGCCCGGCTGCTGGAGATCCCGGCCCATGTTCTGCAGAGCCGCTACGCCGCCGGTCTGCGCGCCGACGATTTTCAGATCGAGCTCGCCAGTCCCCTCACCACCGCCCAGGTGCTCCGGTTCCGGGAGCAGGCCGGCCAGCTCTACGGCGCCGAGGTGGCGGTGAATGTGCTGCGGCACTACCCCCACGGTTCCCTGGCGGCCCATGTGCTCGGCACCACCAGCAGCATCACCGAGGAGGAGTACGAGCGGCTCCAGCCCCAGGGCTACCGGATCAATGACCGCATCGGCCGCAGCGGCATGGAACGCGCCTACGAAACCACCCTCCGCGGCGAATGGGGTGGGCAGCAGCTGGAGGTGAATGCCGCTGGCCAGGTGCAGCGGGTGCTGGGCGACAAGCCGGCCCGCCCCGGGAAGGACCTCCGGCTCACCCTGGATCTCGATCTGCAGCAGGCCGCCGAGCGGGCGCTCGACACCGTCAGCAAGGGGGCGATCGTGGCGATGGACCCGCGCACGGGGGCCATTCGCGCCCTGGCGAGTCGACCCAGCTTCGATCCCAACGTTTTCGCGGATGGCCCGACCCAGCGCCAGTGGAACGATCTCAACCGCCCGGAAGCCCCCATGCTCAACCGAGCCTTTCAGGGCTTCCCCCCCGCCAGCACCTTCAAGATCATCACCACAATCGCCGCCCTGGAATCGGGACGCTTCAAGGAGACCTCCACCCTGCCCACCATGGGCAGCTTCTGCTACGCCGGCCAGTGCTACGCCGACCACGGGGCGTTCGGCAGCATCGGCTTCCCCATGGCCCTGGCGGTGAGCAGCAACAGCTTCTACTACCAGGTGGGATTGGCGGTGGGGCCGGAGCAGCTGTTCAAGGCGGCCCGGCGCATGGGCTACGGCAGCCTCACCGGCGTGGAGATCCGGGATGAGGAAACCCCGGGGCTGCTCGGTGATCCGGCATGGAAAGAGCGGGTGCTGGGGGAACCCTGGACGCCGGTGGACACGATCACCTCCGCCATCGGTCAAGGGGCGGTCACCGTCACTCCGTTGCAGATGGCGCGTCTGTACGCGGCCGTGGCCAACGGCGGCTGGCTGGTCACTCCCCATCTGGTGGAGCAGCCCGCCTCCCGGCGCCCGATCGGCCTGCGGCCGGAAACCCTGCGCACCCTTCGGCTGGGACTGCGACAGGTGGTGACGGAGGGCACTGCTCGGCTCCTCAACGACCCCTCCCTTCCCCCCGTCTCGGGAAAAACCGGCACCGCTGAAGATCCGCCCCGACCGGATCACGCCTGGTTCGGGGGCTATGCGCCGTCCGACACTCCCGAGCTGGTGATCATCGCCTTCGGCGAGAACAGCGGCGGGTATGGCGGCACGGTGGCGGCACCGATGGTGAAGGCGTTGATGACCACCTGGTTTCGCGACCAGCCTCGGCCGCTCCCCCCAGCCGCCGCCCCCGCCACCCGCTGAGGGCCTCTCCCTCAGGCCACCGGGGCCATGGCGCGGGGCGCCACCACGGAGGCGTAATAGCCCCGCAGCTGTTCGGTTGCGCTGGCCCAGTTCCAGCGTTCCGCCTCCTCCCGGGCGGAGGCCCGCAGGGTGCGACGCGCCTCCTCATCCCCCAGCAGGCCGTTCACCGCCGCAATCAGAGAGGGGGGATCATCCGGGTCGTAGAGGCAGCCATTTTCCCCGTCGCTCACGATGTCGGGAATGCCGCCGCGATTGG
>CAYVWU010000320.1:0-2820 GCA_964455575.1 uncultured Cyanobium sp.
TCCACCAGCACCCGCTCAAACAGGGGGATGCCCGCGCGGATCGCCATGAACGGCCGTCCCCGCGTCGCTTCCGGAGCGATCAGCAGCACGAGGACCTCCGCGGGGACCGTCGCCAGCTGGCCGCGCAAGGCCGCCAAACGGCAGCTCTGGGGCGGGGCGAGCCGATCCAGGTTGAGGCCCGCCTGTTCGAACACCTCGACCCAGCCCTCCACCACCTGCCGGGAGGTGGCCGCCAACAACAGCTTGTCCTTCGCCGCCGCCAGGGGCTGCACATCGATGCTCGCCTCGGAGAGGGGAAAGGGGAACCCCAGATCCGGATCCATGGCCCGCAGGGTGGCGATCACCTCTTCGACGGCGGGAGCTCGGTCCCAATCGAGCACGCGCCAGTGCACCGCATCCGGGGGGAGGGCGGCCATGACATGGGAATCCAGGAGTTTTTCGCGCAACATCAGCTCACCGATCGCATCCGCCAGCGCGTCGGGTTCCATCGGCAGTCCCGCCTTGCAGGTCTTGGACGGGAGCGGGAGGTCCACGCAGAGCGGCCCGGCCCGGCCGTTGACCAGCGCCTGGCCCACCACCCGCGTGTCATGCAGTTCCAACAGCACCTGCTGGGGAAACACCTTGCTCTGCAAAGCCCGGTAGCGCCCCTTCAGATCTTCCACCAGCTCGGCGACTTCCAACGGACGACGACCAACGTCTGGGCCGAAACCTATCCGAACCTCAGCGCCAGGGCTGCCCGCAACCAACCGCTTCGCTGAGTGTTGCAAGGCCTTGCCGATCCAGCTGCTCGCTCAGACCCGCCAGGATTCGCGGCACCAGGGTGGGCCCCTCATAGATCCAGCCGGTGTAGATCTGAAGCAGGGAAGCCCCGGCGGCGATCCGCTCCCAGGCCACCTCCGCCGAATCGATCCCCCCCACGCCGATGAGGGGCAGGGCAGGCCCCGCCGTGGCCCGCAACCGCCGCAGCACCGCCAACGCCCGCTGGCGCAACGGGCGACCGCTCAGCCCCCCCTCCTCCTCCGCCAGGGAGCGACCGCTCTGGCGCACGATGCGCCCCTCCAGCCCCAGCCGGTCGCGGCTGGTGTTCACCGCGATCACCCCCGCCAGGCCCTCCTCATAGGCCAGTCGGGCGATCGCATCGATGGCGTCGTCCTCCAGATCCGGGGCGATCTTCACCAGCAGCGGCGGACAGCCGGGCAGCCGTCGCAGGCGCTCCACCAGCCGGCGCAGCAGCCCCTCCTCCTGGAGTTCGCGCAGGCCCGGCGTGTTGGGCGAGCTCACGTTCACCACGGCGTAGTCGGCCAGGGGCGCCAGGAGGGAGAGGCTGGTGGCGTAGTCATCGGCGGCACGTTCCAGGGGCGTCTGGCGCGATTTGCCCAGATTCAGCCCCAGCACCGCCGGCCGCCGTCCAGGCGGGGGCAGCTGCTGGCGCTCCAGGGTGCGCCGCATCGCCGCCGCTCCCTGGTTGTTGAACCCCATGCGGTTGAGCGCCGCCCGTTCGGCCGCCAGGCGAAACAAGCGGGGCCGCGGGTTGCCCGGCTGCCCCTCGGCGGTCACGGTGCCGAGCTCCGCGAAGCCGAAGCCGAAGCAGTGCCAGATGGCCGCCGCCACGCCGTCCTTGTCGAAACCGGCCGCCAGGCCGAGGGGATTGCTGAAGCGGCACCCGAAGAGCGTCTGCTCCAGCCGCAGATCCCGGTGCTGCAACTCGCCCGTCAGGGCGGCGAGGGCCTGCTGCGCCCCGGGCCAGCGGCGGCGCAGGGCCAGCTGCTCCAGGCCGGTGAGGGTGAGACGGCTGAGCAGCTCCGCGTCGAGCCCCTCGTCCTGACCCAGCAAGGGAGCCAGAACCCTCTGGTAGAGAGCTCCGCTGGGTCCACCCTGTCGCGCCGCCATCCGCTCTCCTTCACTCCGCGTCGGCCCATCCTCCATCGGCGCGTCGCAGGCGCCAGCGCCCGGCCTCCAGGGGCTCCACCTGCCAGTCGCGCCAGCGCCAGGTTCCCTGGCGGCGCTCCAGCTGGGCGAGGGGTTGCTCCACCAGCTGCGCCAGTTCCACGGCCGTCAGCCCGTGCCCCCCCCGGGCCAGGCGCTCCGCCAGCTCCAGTCGGCTCAGCAGACGTCGCAGGGCGGGCGGGGCCGGATCGTCGACAGGCTCCTCCGCGCGCTCGGGCGGCGGGGAAGGGGCGGCCGGGCTGACGGCGCCCCCGCCGCGGGAGTAGGCCACGGCGATGGCGTCGCAGCGATCATTCTCCGGGTGGCCGCTGTGGCCGCGCACGTGCCGCAGCTCCACCCCCGCCAGACGCGCTGCGTCCAGCGCTTCCCAGAGATCGCGATTGAGCACCGGCGCCCCCGCCGCTGTGCGCCATCCCTTGCGCTTCCATCCCGGCAGCCAGGACTGCAGGCCGTCGATCAAATACCGACTGTCGGTGAGGATCGCCAGCTGGGGGTGGCGCGGCAGGGTTCGCAGGGCGCGGAACACCTCCAGGGCCGCCGTGAGCTCCATGCGGTTGTTGGTGGTGGCCGGAGCATGGCCTCCCCATTCGCGCACCGACCCGTCCTCGAACCGCAGCAACGCCCCCCAGCCCCCCGGCCCCGGGTTGCCGCTGCAGGCTCCGTCGCAGGCCGCGAGCACCACCCGCGCCGCCGCCGCGTCCTCCGTTGTCTCCCGCTGTCCCCCCATGGGTCCTCGCTCGCGTGGTGATTGGGTGTTGCCCCAGCCTCTGGGGTGGCTTAAATGGGCGGCCCGCCCCGCCTCGCGGGGTTCATGCCCGTTCACCATGAAGCGACCCTACCTGGCTCTGGCCACCTTCGCCCTGGTGGCCGCGT
>CAYVWU010000321.1:0-2808 GCA_964455575.1 uncultured Cyanobium sp.
ACGGCGCGGATCACGACGAGCTGCACGACCGACCGCTGCAGATCCCGCCCCGCCAACCGCAGGTTCAGACCGCCGTCAAAGAGCACCAGGCTCACCAGCAGGCCCACGAGCGGCTCGAGCCCCTGCCCCAGGTCCTCGGGGCGGATCAGCCCGAGGCCGGCCTGGCCGATGAGCAGACCGATCGCCAGCAGCAAAACCACCGCGGGCAGGCCGCTGAGTCGGCTGAGGACCTGGCCGAGGGAGCCCCCGAAGAAGGCGATGCCCCACAGGAGGGAGAGCCGATCGCCGCCGGTCATCGCGCCGCCGCGCGGATCAGACGGCCACCTCCCGCAGGGGCTGCCAGCGCAGGGCCCGGGCTCCGCCCATCTCCACCACAATCTTCAGCCGGGGTTCCCGCTGGCAGAGCGCCACGAGGGAACCGCGCTCGGCGGCGGAGAGCACCTGTCCCTCCAGCAACCAGAGCAGCACAGGGGCGTTGCCTTCGAGGATCGGGCCGAGCTGGGGCTGAATCCGTTGCACCTCTCCCACCGCCGCCGTCCGCCCCACGCTCTGATGCCCGAGGTGGGGGGGGCGCACGCCGTGAAGTTCAAACAGATAGGTCTCCGGATCCCCCAGGCCTCGGGCGGAGGTGAGATGGGCTTTGTAGCCCGCGGCCCGCAGGCGCCGCAGAAGGCGCGTCTCGCTTCCGCCTTCCAGGGGCACGTAAAGGGCCAGGGCACCCGCCTGTTCCAGTTCCTGGCGGAATCCACGGCCGGTGAGCAGCAGGGGCATGACGACCACTCAAGTGACGGTGAGTCTGGCAGGAACCCGCGGAAAGGGGTGGTGGCCCCTCCGCAAGGTGGATGCAGGGGGGCTACAGCCGTGAGGTAGGATTTCCTCTTGTGTTGACGTTGTGTGCCCGACCGCTAGCCGGGCCTCCAGAACCCAACACAGGATTGTCCGTGGTGGCAATCCTCCAGGCCAGTGCGTCCTCTGCCTCGCTCGCGATGGCAATGGCTCGCCGGGAAACTGTGCAATCCGCCGCTCCGCGGCCGGCATGTCCAAGTCCCAGCCCGCTGATTCGTCTGCTAGCTCCGGGTGCGGGCCTCGGCCCTCCCACCCCCGCCGGTTCCGTAATCAGCTTTCCCCCCTGTCCCGGGGTTGTGGATCGTCCGCGGTCCCTGCTGTTCGTCCGCGAACACACAACCTCGGGTTCGTTCTCGCTGGCGTTCTCCCCTCCGTCCATGTCCATCGGCATTCTCGGGAAGAAATTGGGCATGTCCCAGTTCTTCGATGACGAGGGCAGGTCCATCCCGGTCACCCTGATCGAGGCGGGTCCCTGTCGCATCACCCAACTCAAGAGCCCCGCCACTGACGGCTACAGCGCCGTCCAGCTTGGCTATGGCGACATCCGCCCCAAGCTGGTCAACAAGCCCGCCCAGGGTCACCTCGCCCGTTCCGGTGAGGAACCCCTGCGTCACCTGCGGGAGGTGCGCGTCGCCACCCTCGATGGTTTCGAGCTGGGCGCCACCATCACCGTCGCCGACTTTGAGGCCGGCCAGAAGGTGGACGTGCGCGGCGACACCATCGGCCGAGGCTTCGCCGGCTACCAGAAACGCCACGGCTTCAGCCGCGGCCCCATGACCCACGGTTCGAAGAACCACCGCGAGCCCGGCTCGACCGGCGCCGGCACCACCCCCGGGCGGGTCTACCCCGGCAAGCGCATGGCGGGCCGTTACGGCGGCAAGCCGGTCACCACGCGCGGTCTCACCATCCTGAAAGTGGATGCCGACCGCAATCTGCTTGTGGTGAAGGGTTCGGTGCCCGGCAAACCCGGCGCCCTGCTCGACATCCGCCCGGCCCTCCGGGTGGGCAGCCAAGCCGCCACCTGAGGAGGAGAACCATGGCTAATTGCGTCGTTAAAGACTGGCAGGGCAAGGACAGCGGACAGGCGGAGCTCACCCTCAGCGTCGCCCGGGACACCACCGCCTCCGACCTGCTCCATCGCGCCGTGCTGCGCCAGCTGGCCCATGCCCGCCAGGGCACGGCCAGCACCCTCACCCGCGCTGAAGTGGCGGGTGGTGGTCGCAAGCCCTACAAGCAAAAGGGCACGGGTCGGGCCCGCCAGGGTTCCATCCGCACGCCCCTCCGTCCCGGTGGTGGCATCGTGTTTGGTCCCAAGCCCCGCGCCTACTCCCTGTCGCTCAACCGCAAGGAGCGTCGCCTGGCGCTGCGCACCGCCCTGATGAGCCGCGTCGAGGACATCACGGTGGTCAAGGGCTTCGGGGACACCTTGGAAGCACCCAAGACCAAGGAGATCACCGCCGCGCTTCAGCGCCTCGGCATCGCCTCGGACACCCGCGTGCTGCTTGTTCTCGATGGCGCCAGCGAGGCTGTGAAGCTCTCCGTGCGCAATCTGGAGCGGGTCAAGTTGATCGCCGCTGATCAGCTCAACGTTTTTGATCTCCTCAACGCCCAGAAACTGGTGCTCAACGAGGGGGCTCTGGCCAAGATTCAAGAGGTTTACAGCGATGGCTGAGCGTTTTTCCGAGCGGCTGCCCGATGTGATTCGGCGCCCGTTGATCACCGAGAAGGCCACCCGCCTCCTGGAGAGCAACCAGTACACCTTTGAGGTCGACCACCGGGCCGCCAAACCCGACATCAAGGCGGCTGTCGAGGAGCTGTTCTCCGTCAAGGTCATCGGGATCAGCACCATGAATCCGCCTCGGCGCACCCGTCGTGTCGGTCGCTTCACCGGCAAGCGCGCACAGGTGAAGAAAGCCATCGTGCGGCTGGCCGAAGGCCAATCCATCCAGTTGTTCCCTGAGT
>CAYVWU010000322.1:0-2805 GCA_964455575.1 uncultured Cyanobium sp.
CCTGGCCCGCCATCTCCTCGATCACCAGCTCCATGTCCTCCGCCGTGAAGCCGGAGGCCGTCTGCAGTTGGAGCAGATCGAGCTCGCCCCACCGGCGCTCCTCCTGCCAGGCCCCGGGGGAGAGGGTGCGGCGATGGTCGGCGAGCCACTCCGCATAAGGGTGGCGTTCCGCCGCCTCCGCCTTCACATCCCAATTGCGCAGCAGGCGCCGCTTGACCAGATCGACCGCCAGCATCTGCCCCGGCCCCAGCCGACCCTTTTCAAGGATCTGGGCTTCCTCCAGCTCCACCACCCCGGTTTCCGAGCCCATCACGACAAAGCCGTCGCGGGTGATGCAGTAGCGGGCGGGTCGCAGGCCATTGCGGTCCAGGGTGGCGCCCACCAGGCGCCCATCGCTGAACACCAGCAGGGCAGGGCCGTCCCAGGGTTCCTGCAGGCAGGCGTTGTATTCGTAGAGGGCGCGGATCGCCGGTCGCGAATCGAGGTCGGGCTGGCCTTGATACGCCTCGGGCACCAGGGTGAGCAGGCTGTCGGTGATCGGCCGGCCGCTGCGCACCATCAGTTCGAGGGTGGCGTCGAGGTTGGCGGAATCGCTGAAGGCGGCGTTCACCAGGGGGCGCAGATCCGCCGCGGCCTCTCCCCACACCACCTCCAGATTCGCCTCCGCGGCGCTGGCCCAGTTGATGTTGCCCAGCAGGGTGTTGATCTCGCCGTTGTGACCGAGCAGCCGCATCGGCTGAGCCAGGGGCCAGCGCGGGAGGGTGTTGGTGCTGAAACGGCGGTGGTAGACGGCGAAGTTGACGCTGAAGCGGGGATCGCGCAGATCGGCATAGAACCGATCCAGCACCTCCGACCGCACCATGCCCTTGTAGACGACCGTGCGGGCGCTGATGGAGGCGAAATAAAGATCGGTGGCGCCGCTGCCCCACACCTCCCGGGCGCGATCCACGGCCCGACGCCGCAAGCGGAACAGCAGCGCCTCCACCCCGTCCACATCGGCGGGGACAGCGCTGGAGGCCTCCGGCGCCTCCAGAAGCCATTGCTCAATCACCGGGGCGTTCTGACGGGCCAGGGGGCCGAGGGCCTCCCCATCCACCGGAACGCTTCGCCAGCCGTGGGAGCGCAGGCCAAGGCGCTCCGCTTCCCGCTCGCAGATCTCCCGCGCCACCTGGCGGCGTTCCTCCTCCCGGGGGAGAAACACCATCGCCAACCCCCGCACGTTCTCGCGACTGACGCTGGCCACCGCGGGCCAGATCTCCTCCAGGAAGCCCCAGGGGATGGCCGTCAACAGGCCCGCTCCATCGCCGGAGTCGGCATCGCCACCGCACCCGCCGCGATGCTCCATGCAGCGGAGGCCTCGCAGGGCCTGGCTCAGGATCCAGTGGCTGGCCTCGCCCTCGAGATGGGCGATGAAGCCCACGCCGCAGGCATCCTTCTCCCCGCTCAGCGCCTCTGGGGAGAAGCTGTCGCTCTGGGGCCGGGGGGCTTCGGAGCGGTGGGCGGGGGAGGGGAGGGGCATCGGCGGTGGAGGGCTGCCGCGGGCTGCAGGGTTGGCCTGCCGCATCGGGGAACGGAGCCCAGGCAAAGGTCTTCAATGAAGGATCCTAGGGAGCGGCATTCAGGCGCCGTTCACAGGGTCTACCTTTCGGGATCTGATCAGGGAGCGGGGGACGATGCGCAGACCTGCCGCGGGCTTGGCCCTTTTCGGCTCCCTGGTGGCCACCTGGCCCCTGGCCCTGGCCGCCGTACCGGGCCCTGGCCCCCTGCCTCCCCCGCCACCGCCGCCCGCCCCCGCGCCCTTCCAGCCCCCGGCAGCGCAAGGGGGCCCGGTCCTTCCGGGGGGGCTGCGGGAGGGTCGGAACCTGCGGGTCAATGGCCAGCCCCAGCAGGCCGCCTGGCGGTGGGTGGGTCCGGAGGAGGGCCCTCCCCGCCAGCTCTGGGTGCCCCTGGAGGTGCTCCAGGACCAGATGGGCTTCAACGGCCGCTCCCGGCCGGATGGGTCGCTGGACCTCGAGTGGTTCGGCCAGCGGCGGAGCGTGCCGGCGACGGAGCAGCTGTCCCTGGCCGACGAGGTGGCGGTGGATGTGGTGCCATTCCTCAGCCCGGAAAGCCTGACGGCTCGGATGCAGGGGACCGAGCTCCAGCTGCGCGTGCCCGTCCCCGTGCTGCGGCAGGCGCGCGCCAGCGCCGCTCCCGCCGGCCGGCGCCGGGTGGTGCTGGATCTCAGCGGTCCGGCGGTGGTGCGCGGTGCGGAGGGCCGCCTCTGGCTCGCGGCTCGGGTGCCGCCCGCTCTCACGACCACCCTGCGCCAGCTGGGCCTCAGCGGCGAGCAGGACGGGGAGGGCTGGGCGCTGCGCCCCTCCTCCGCCCCGCTGCGCGTCTTCACCCTCGGCGGTCCGGCGCGGGTGGTGATCGACTTGGCGGCCACGGAGTCCTCCGCCCCGGCGACCGGGGCTTCCCCGGCCCCCGACACGATCGATCCCCGCCTCCGCGCCCTGCTCGGCGCGGAGATTCAGTGGAAGGAGGACACCGTCCTGTCCGGCGGCCGGCGGATACGGCTCAACAGCGTGCGCGTCGATCCGCTCAGCAGCACCCTGGAACTGCGCGCCCTCAACCGGGGGGCCGGCATGGAAGGCCTGGCCACCCTGCCCATGCTGGCCCGTCGCCACGACGCGCTGGTCGCCATCAACGGCGGCTACTTCAACCGGGTGCGCCGTCTGCCGCTCGGCGCCCTGCGGGAACGGGGGCGGTGGTTGTCCGGGCCGATCCTGAATCGGGGGGTGGTGGCCTGGGAGCCCGCCGCCC
>CAYVWU010000323.1:0-2803 GCA_964455575.1 uncultured Cyanobium sp.
CGATGACGGAGCCATCCGCCAGCAGGCGCACCTCCAGCCCCTCCAGATCCAGCAGATGAAATTCCCCCTCCTCCAAGGGAGGGCGATCCGCCGCGTCGGCCAGCAGGTGCTGCCCCACCAGCGCCTCCGCTGCCGTGCGGTTGCTCACGCCCGCCAGGCGCACCACGTACAGCTCCCGGCCTGGAAGCTGCCGGCCGGCCAGCAGCTCAACCGCCTGGACAGGCCCCCGGGAGGGTCGCAGCCAGCGGGGACCGGGCCGGGTGAACCGTTCCGGGAAGTCGCTCAGGGGCACCACCCGCAGTTCGCCGCCCAACCCCTGGGCGGCGACCAGCCGACCCACCTCCAGCAGCTCCGGCGTGGTGGCGTGCCCCTGGCTCGGCGCCGGCGAAGGGGCTGCTGGCTGGTCGGAGCGCGCGTCCAGAGCGTCCGGAGCGGCGGGGGAGTCCGAGGGCATGCGGGGCGCGAGGGGTTTCGGCAGCATGCCAGGGGAGACCCCTGACGCGGCCGGGAGCCGGAGCGGGTGCTGGAGCTTGTGAGGACGCCGGCCAGGACGTAGGACAGGGCGACCAAGCCGCTCCCTCCCGGATCCATGCAAGAAGGTTCAGGTCTTGATCTGTTGGTGATCGCCGCCAGCAACGGAGAGAATCTGAAGCTGGCGCATCACTTCGCTGCCGTGGCCCGCCACATGGGGCAGAGCGCGTCGGTGCTGGATCTCACAGTTCTCCCCTTGCCCTTGTTCACCCCTCAGGCCCAGGGGGGGCAGCCCCCCGAAGCGGTGGCCCAACTGGAGCAGGACCTGAAAGGCGCCAAGCGCTGGGTGATCTGCGCCCCCGAATACAACGGCGGGGTGCCGCCGGTGCTGACGAGTGCGATCGCCTGGCTTTCCGTGCAGGGCAGCGAGTTCCGGGCCCTGTTCAACGGCCGGCCGGTGGTGATCGCCACCCACTCCGGGGGATCCGGCCACACCATGATGGCGAGCCTCCGGCTGCAGCTGTCCTACCTCGGGGCGCAGGTGGTGGGGAGGCAGCTGGTGAGCAACAAACACCATCCCGCCAAGGAGGAAACGATTGCTGACTTGATCCAGCGTCTCCTGACCATTGGTCTGCCGCAACCCTGAGGTCAGGCGGGTTCACCTCGCTCCTGGAACAAGGACCCCCCCCGGAGTCGGGGGTGTGATGCGACGGTTGGCCCCTCAACCGGGGCGTTCTGGGGCACCGCTGTCGCCCAGTCCCTCCTCCTCCCCCAGCCCCACGGCGGCGGCGCTGAGGCGCCACAGCTCGGAGGCCAGGGCGTCGGAGCGGGCTTCGGTGCTCGGCTCCGCTGGCGCGAACCGCAGCAGGCCGGGCCGCACGAGCCGATGGCTCCAGTACTGGAACCCAGTCGGTTCGCCGAGGCTGCCGCTGGCCAGTCCCGCCAGCAGTTCTCCGGCGCGCTCGGGGGAGGCGGTGACACGCAGGAGATCCCGAGCCACGAACGCGAACACCGCCTGGCCGAGGGGATTGAAGCGGCGGCTGTCCCGAAAGAAGCCCCCCTCACCCCGTGGGATCACCAGCCCCGGACTCCAGGCGATCACGGGCAGCGGGGCGCCGCCCGGCGGCAGGCCCCGTTGCGCCAGCCGTCGCGCCACCTCGCGCGCCTGGAGCACCATGCAGAGCTTGCTGTCCTTGTAGGCCTTCTCCGCGTTGAAGGGGCCGCCGTTGACCATGGCGGCGCCCGGTCCCTCTCGCAGCCCGGCAAGGTCGCCCAGCCCGGCGGGTTGCCCCACCTTTCCCCCGGCGGTCGTGGGGTCGTGCACCTCCGAGGCGGTCAGCACCAGCCGGGGCTTGGGCGCCTGGAGGAGCAGGGGGAGGAGGCGTTGCAACAGGGCCTGGTGGGCCAGATGATTCACGGCCAGGGTCAGCTCAAAGCCCTGGGCGGACCAGCGGGGGGCCGGGGCGCCGCTGTATTGCAGGCCGGCGTTGAGCAGGAGGCTGTCAATGGGGCGCCCGGCCCGCCGCAGGGCGTCCGCGCCTCGGGCCACGCTCTCGAGATCCGCCAGATCCACGATCACGGGCGTCAGATCCCCGTCCAGGACCTGGCCCAGGCGGTGGGCGGTGGCCTCGTCCCGACAGAGCACGGTGAGGCGATGGCCCGCTGCCAGCAGCTGAGCCGCCGCCTGCAGCCCGATGCCGGAACTTCCGCCTGTGAGCAGCACATGACGCCTGGCGCCAGCGCGATCAGGATCCACCATCAGCCCTCCCTTCCGTGCGCACGACTCTGGCGCTCCTCCATCGGCTGCGGCGGGTCAGGGATTCAGCGGCTCCTCCGCCCAGTCCGTCTCCCGTCGCCAGCGCCGGCGGCGGTGGGGATGTCCCAGCAGCTCCAGCAGCTCCACGTGAACCAGGGCGATCCGCAACAGCAGAAAGTGGTCGGGCTGGGGCGCCCCGTCGGGCCACTCCTCCGGAAAGGGGGCTGCGGGCGCCAGGGGGGCACCCGGCTCGGGCCAGGCCCACAGGGCCCGGCCTCCTGGCGTGAGCCGTTCCCATTGGCGCTCCCGTTCCGCCTCGTCGTCCGCCGCGGGGAGCCGTTCCAGATTCCCCCGCAGGCGGAACTGGCAACGGGCGCGCGGAAGCAACCAGCAGAGCTCCACCGCCGGCTGCCGCGCCAGCTCCTCCGCCTTGGCGCTGCGGCCATCGGTGAGGAGATCCAGCGCCGCGCCATCAGCCCAGCCGCGAAACACCAGCGTGCGCACCCGGGGGGTGCCGTCGCCGGCGACGGTGGCCAGCTGCAGCCAGCGGCTCTGGGGGGATCGCTTCCCCTCCCG
>CAYVWU010000324.1:0-2751 GCA_964455575.1 uncultured Cyanobium sp.
GGCCAGGTCGGCCCGCGCACCAGGGAGACGGAGAGCTCCTCCGGACCCGCTGACACCCCCTGCGGCCCATCCAGCAACACGGCCAGACCAGCCCCCTGCCCTTCCCCCACGGAGGCGAGCCAGCTGACCGCGCTCACCTCCCAGCGGCTCCGCTCCCGCGCGGTGCGTGGCACCGTCGGCCGCTCGCTCACCCCCCCCGGGGCATCGGCCGCCCAGCGACAGGCCCGGGACGCCAGGGGCACCACCAGGCGCAGCAGCTCGTGGCGCTGCCGCCAGTCGAGGCGCAACACCAGCTCGAACCAGGGGGAGCCGGCCAGCAGGCGCCCCTCCAGCCGCGCGGCGCTCTGCCCGCAGACGCCCCGCCACACCAGGCGGGCGCAGAGCGGACCCTCTTCCACCCACCGGGGCTCCTCCTCCCAGGTCCAGGGCAGGGGATGGTCGGCGTAGGTGGGGGACAGATCCCAGGCATCCCAGAACTCGCCCCGATCGCCGTAGCGGCACCAGCGCAGTGGCTCCGCCAGCAGGGCTTGGCCGGCTGCGTCCTCCAGCCCTTCCACCCCCCGAGGGCCGAGGGTCACGGCCACGAGGCCATTGGCGAGGCGCCAGCGCGTCTGGCCCCCTTCTCCCGACAGGGGCTGGAGCGTCACCGGCTGCCAGGGGGCGACGGGGGGGCGCGGGGGCGCCGCTTCGGGTCGCGCTCGCTGGAGGGGGAGGGCCGCCACGCCGTCCAGGCCCGGCAGCTGCACCCAGGTTCCGCCGCCGGGGGCGTCCTGGACGGGCAGGGGCGCGCCATGGTGGAACCAGCGCCCCCTCGGCAGGCGCGCCGTGCGCGGGGTCGGGGGCAGGCACGCCAGCTGGCCGGCGATCCAGCCGGAGCCCGCGGGCTCCCCGCCGCCCCACAATCCCGCCAAGGCTTGATCCCGCTGGCGCCGGTTGTCGCGCCGGGCCCGGCGCCAGATCGGCTCCGCCTGGGTGAACACCTCCGGGATCGCCGTGCCCGGCAGGATGTCATGGAACTGCTGAAACAGGAGCGGTCGCCAGTCAGGAGGGGAGGCCTCCCGCGCTTCCGCGCCCTCCGCCGCGCCCTCCGCCGCGCCGCGGGCGGCGAGGAGCGCCAAGGCCGTCTCCGCCTCCCGGAGGAGTCGCTCCAGCGTGCGGTTGTGGCGCTTCTGGTCCGGCCGGCTGGTGGCGCAGCCGCGATGGAGCTCCAGATACAGCTCCTCCCGCCACACCGGCAGCCGGGGCGCCAGGGGCTCCAGGCGGTCGAGGTAGTCCCGGAGCGTGCCGTGGGTCTGGGGCGCCGTGCCCTCCCGCCCCTGCCAGAGAGCCAGCTGTTCCAGCATCTCCAGGGTGGGCCCGCCCCCGTGGTCGCCCACGCCCGGCAGCCAGAGCGCCTCCGCCACGCCGCTGCCCCGCTCCCAGGCCAGCCGAAAGCGCTCCATCGCCACGGGATCCCCGTCGGTGCCGATCGGCGCGGTCATCAGGGCCAGCACCTCCCGGCCGCAGCGCCCGCGCCAGCGGAAGAGGCGATGGGGGAACGGGTTCTCGCCATTCCAGGCCAGCTTGTGCGTGCAGAACCAGCGCACGCCCGTGGCCGCCGCCACGGGGGGCAGGCCGGCGCTGAAGCCGAAGCTGTCAGGCAGCCAGGCCAGCGCATGGGTCCATTCGGGAAAGGCCCGCCGTGAATACCACTGCCCCTCCTGAAACTGGCGCAGCAGCGAGGGGGTGCCGAGGAGAACGCCATCGCATTCCACCCAGGGACCGTTGAGGGGTTCCCAGCGCCCCTGGCGCATGCGGGCGCGGATGCGCGCGTAAAGGGCGGGTCGGTGCTGTTCCAGCCAGGCATAGAGCGCCGGGGTGGACTGGCCGAAGTGAAGCTCCTCCCGCCGCTCCATCAGGGCGAGCACGGAGTGGAAGGTGCGTTCCGCCGCCTGCCAGGTGTCCGCCACGGGCCAGAGCCAGGCCAGATCGAGGTGGGCATGGCCCAACACCTGCCACTGGCCCGCATGGCCGCTCGCCCCCGGTGACCCGCTCTCCTCGCGCAGGGCTCGCAGCGCGGTCACGGTCGTGCCCAGGATCCCGTGCGGATCGGCGGGGTCGAGGGGTTCCAGCTCCAGGCGACTCAGCACCAGCGCCCCATCGTCATGCAGGGGACTGCGCAGCCGCAGCTCCACGGGCCACGGGGCCTCCCGCCACCACGCCTCCGGCAGGGCCCAGCGACAGCCGCTGTCGAAGAGATCGCCCGTGTGCACGCGGGTGCCGCGCACCCAGAGCTCCGCGGCTTCCGCCCACCAGCGCAGGGCCAGGCGGGCGCGGGCCACGCGCGGCCCCAGGGCGCGCCAGTCCTCCGGGCAGGCCAGGGACAGCCGCAGCTGGCACCACTGCCCCCCCCGCGGCCAGATGATCAGCCCCCGCGCCGCCCAATCCGGCCGATGGCGGGCTCCCCAGGGATGGAGCAGGGCGGAGCCGTCGTCCGCGCTGCTGGTGGCCCGCAGCCAGAGGGATTGCAGCTCCAGGGGGTTCACCACGGCGGACAGGGGGGAGGGGGAGGGTCCGGGGGACGGCCGAACCGGGGGACGAAAACATTTCAATCCCAACAGGAACCGCCCCTCCTTGGCCCCTTTCGCTCGGGATCGTCATGGACGACCCATAGGATGTGTCGGCCGCACGGGGACTGCTCGTTCCGACGCGCCCGCCTCCCCTGTACCACGCTGGAGAGCCCATGCTCGCCCTCAAGATCTCGGTTTACTC
>CAYVWU010000325.1:0-2745 GCA_964455575.1 uncultured Cyanobium sp.
CAACTACCGGGTGCGGGAGGAGCTGGGCCAGCTCAACGCCGATCTGCAGGAAAACCTCCAAGGGCTGGAGGTCGTGCAGATGTTTCAACGGGAGGAGGAGAACAGTCGCCGCTTTCACCGCACCAGCCAGACCTATCGGCGGGCGGTGGACGGGGTGATCTTCTACGACAGCACGATCTCGGCGATGATCGAGTGGGTGAGCCAGGCGGCGATCGCGCTGGTGCTCGCTGTCGGCGGCGCGATGGTGACGGGCGGGGCGATGGGCCTCGGGCTGTTGACGAGCTTCATCCTCTTTTCCCTGCGCCTCTTCGACCCCCTGCGGCAGCTGGCGGAGCGCTTCACCCAGATCCAGGGCGGCCTGACGGCGGTGGAACGGATCGATGAACTGCTGTCGCGTCCGATCGACATCCAGGACCGGTCCGCCGCTGCGGGGTCCACCGCCCTGCGGTCCGCCCCACCCGCAACGCCAGCGCCCGCGGCGACACGGGGCGCGGAAGTGGTGTTTGAGGGCGTGTCCTTCGCCTACCGTCCCGACGATCCGATCCTCCACAACCTCAGCTTTCGCATCGCGGCGGGGGAGCATGTGGCGATCGTCGGCCCCACCGGCTCCGGCAAGACCACCATCATCCGCCTGCTCTGCCGCCTCTACGAGCCGCAGGCCGGCCGCATCCTGCTCGATGGCGTCGACATCCGCGACCTGCCCATGGCCCAACTGCGGCAACGGCTGGGCGTGGTGTTGCAGGAGACCTTTCTCTTCAGCGGCAGCGTCGCCAACAACGTGCGCCTCGATTGCCCCCTCAGCGATGCCGATGTGGAACGGCTCTGCGACGACCTCGGCCTGACGTCTCTCCTGCGGAGGCTTCCCCAGGGGGTCGACACCCCCCTGCGGGAGCGCGGCACCAACCTCTCCTCCGGCGAGCGTCAACTCCTCGCCGTGGCGCGGGTGGCCGCCCGCCAACCGTCGGTGCTCGTGATGGATGAGGCCACGGCCTTCCTCGATCCCTCCACCGAGGCCACCCTGCAACACGACCTGGAGCAGTTGCTCACCGAGCGCACCGCCATCGTCATCGCCCACCGCCTGGCGACGGTGGAGGCGGCGGATCGCATCCTTGTCTTGCGCAAGGGACAGCTGGTGGAGAGCGGCACCCATCGCCAGCTGCGGGCCAGCGGCGGTCTCTACGCGCAGCTGGCCGAGTTGCAGGAGAAGGGGTTGGCGACGTTCTGAACCTCCGCCTCCAGCCAGCCCTGGATCAGGGCGGCCACCGCCCCCGGCCGCTGGACCATCGGCAGGTGACCCACGCCATCGAGCACCTCCAGCTGATGGGCGGCGGCATAGCCGGCGAGATGGCGCACGTAGCGGGGCGCCATCACCTGGTCCTGGCTGCCGGCGATCCAGAGGCTGGGCACGGTGAGGGCATGGGCGAGGCGGGGCAGCTGGCGCACGGCCCCGCGGTTGGTGCTGCAGGCGAGCAGTCCCCGTGCCGCCCGCGGATCGGCCAGCAGCGGGGCCCGCAGCCTGGAGAGCAGGGGCCAGCGGGCCAGGGCCCGGGGGCGAAGCCCGAGGAGCAGGGTGCCGCCGCGGCGCAGCTGGCGGAAGGGGCGCGGCTGATAGACGCCCCCGCCGGCGCTGATCTGCACCAGACCCCGCAGCTGACCGCCGAGCTGGCCCGCCGCGTGGAGGGCCACGCTGCCGCCGAGGGAATGGCCCATCAACACCACCGGCTGGTTGGGTCCCAGCTCCCGCGCCACCCAGCCGGCCACCCAGCGGCCATAGCTGGCCAGGTTGGGGGTCAGGTCGCGGGGGCGGGGGGTGGCGCCGAAGCCGGGCAGATCCGGCGCCACCAGGGCGCAGCCGGGTCCCAGCTCCGCCGCCAGGGCGTCCCAGAGGCGGCCGGAGAGGAGCCAGCCATGGAGAGCGACGAGCACCGGAGGGAGAGGAGGGGAACCGCTCACGCCCAACCAAGCCGCTGACCAACCACGATCGCGCGATGGAGCGGTTCGGGAGCAGGATCGTCAGATTGCGTAGCGCTGACGCCCCCACCAACCGTGCCGGACGACCCGACTGCTCCAACCTCGCCCAGCCCGGGAGCGGGTCCTCCCGGTGGGGGTCCCCCCGGTGGGGGTTCCCTCGATGGGGGTTCCACCGGTGGGGGCGGCTCCGTTGAGGATCCCGGCATGGTGGCGGAGCGGGAGGCGCTTTTCGCCAGGCTTTATGGCGCCGGCCATCGCCGTTGCGCCCTGCCGGGCGCCCGGTTGGAGGTGGTGCTCAGCCAGGAGCGGCCCATCGACCTGATCGAGCTGGAAGCCCTCTGCGATGCCGTCGGCTGGAACCGGCGTCCCCTGCGGCGGGTGCGCAAAGCGCTGGAACACAGCCTGCTGCGGGTGGGTCTGTGGCGCCATGACGGGCGGCTGCCGAAGCTGGTGGGCTTTGCCCGCTGCACCGGCGACGGCGTCGTCGAAGCCACGGTCTGGGATGTGGCCGTGCATCCCCTGTATCAGGGGGTGGGTCTGGGGCGGCAGTTGATGGACTACGTCATCGCCAGCCTGCGGGAGATGGGGGTGGAGGAGGTGACCCTCTACGCCGATCCGGGGGTGGTGGAGTTCTACAGCCATCAGGGCTGGGAGCTGGAGCCGGCTCAGCGGCGCTGCGCCTTCTGGTACGCGCCGTAGCGCGCCGCCAGCCGCCCGGGATCCTCCCCCCGCCGCCAGGCCCGCCGCAGGCGGGCATTGCTCCAGCTCACCCGC
>CAYVWU010000326.1:0-2737 GCA_964455575.1 uncultured Cyanobium sp.
CGTTGAAGCTGCCGGGTGTGCCCGCCGCCCTTTGGACCGCGCTGCGGGAGGCCGCCGGCTCTGAACGGATCGCCCTCGTCGGCGGCGCCGTGCGGGATTGGTTGCTGCATCACCAGCACCTGGATCCCTGGCGAGGTTTGGTCGATCTGGATCTGGTGATCGAAGCCCCCGCGCGCGGTGCCCCGTCGGGCGCGGACGATCCTTTGCGCCCGGGCCGGCCCAGCCCCGCCTGGAGGCTGGTGGAGCGACTCTCCTCCCGGGCGGCGGGGATCACGGTGCGGGAGGCCCGGCCCCACGGCCAGTACGGCACGGTGGAGCTGGAGTTGGAGCTGGACGTTGAGGCTCCGCTCGCCTCGGCTCCATCGGCCCAGGGGGGGGGCTCCACTCCGGTCCGTCTGCTGCTGGATGTGGCCAGCGCGCGGGGGGAGGCCTATCCGGTGCCAGCGGCCAATCCGGTGGTCACCTTCGGCGCTTTGGACGACGACCTGGCCCGCCGCGATCTGACCATCAACGCGATGGCCATCGACCTGGCCACCGGCTCCCTGTTGGATCCCCACGGGGGCGCCGCGGATCTCGAGCGTCGCCTGCTGCGGTTTCTGCATCCCGGGAGCCTGCGCGATGATCCCACCCGCCTGCTGCGGGCCGCCCGTTACGCGGCCCGGCTCGGGTTTGCCCTGGCCCCCGACAGCGTCGACCAGGCCGTTCACACCCTGGCCGCCTGGCCCTGGCCCTGGCGCCCGGGGCACCCGCCGGTCCAGGCCCCCGCGGCTCTGGGAACCCGCCTGCGCCGGGAGCTGGAGCTCCTGCTGGAGCGGGAAGACTGGCGTCTCGCCCTGGCCTGCCTGCAGGCGTGGGGAGGGCTGGGCTTGCTGGATCCCGCGATTCAGGCGGATCAGCACTGGCCGCGTCGTTTGCATTGGGCTGAACGCCTTCGCCTGCCTCTGGTCGTGGCCCTGCTCGCGGTGGCGGAGCATCCCCTCCCCCTGGCGGAGCGACTCCAGCTGCCCCACCGCCACCACAAGCTGCTGGCGCAGTTCCTCACGCTTCGCCGCGTGCTGACGCGCGCCGCTCCTGAGGGGAGGGATCTGGAAACCGCCTGGACCTGGTGCGAACGGTTGGAAGCCCCGAGTCTTTCGCCGTCGGCGGTGGCTCTGGCCCTGGCCTGTGGCCACGGCCCCCGCCGCCCCCTGCTGCGTTGGCTGTTGCGCTGGCGGCATCTCGGGCCGTCGCGTTCCAGCCAGGAGCTGATCGCGGCCGGGGTGCCGCCGGGGCCGGCGTTGGGCGCGGCCTTGCGGCGGTCGCGCCAGGAGCGCTTGGAGCGGGAACGGTTCTGACCCTCACCGCCCGCGAAGCTGCCTACGATCGGGCCCTTCCGGACGATTCGCCATCCCATGGCCAGCCTCACCGTGCTCAAGTTCAGCTCCGAGGATTGCGGCACCTGCCACCGCATGAGCCACTACGACGCCAAGGTGGCTGAGGAGCTGGGCCTGGAGTTTGTGAGCGTGATGCTTCAGGACACGGAGACCTACCGCCTCTATCGCAAGGTGTTGTTGGCCCAGTACCCCAACAAGGAGGGGATGGGCTGGCCCACCTATCTGGTTGTGCGTGACGTGCACGCTGACTTCGTCGTGCAGGGGGAACTCAAGGGGGGGATGCCGAAGGGTGATTTTCGCCAGCGGCTTCAGGACCTGCTGGACGCGGTGGAGGCGTAAGGGGGGACGCGGTCTCGTAGCCCCGGGGATGGCTGGAGTGCCAGCGCCAGCCATCTCGGCAGATGTCTGCCAGGGAGCGGCGGGTGCTCCAGCCCAGGAGCTCGCGCGCCAGAGAGGCGTCCGCCACGCTGGAGGCGGCGTCCCCCTCCCGACGGGGCAACACCTTCTGAGGAATGGGGCGACCGCTGACCTCGGCGTAGGTCCGCACCATCTCCAACACGGAAACCCCCTGGCCGGTTCCGAGGTTGAGGGTGAGCAGGAGGTCGTCGTCGCTGGCGAGCAGGTGGTTGAGGGCGCTGCCATGGCCTTCGGCCAGGTCCATCACATGGATGAAATCGCGCACGCCGCTCCCGTCCACCGTGGGCCAGTCGGTGCCGAAGATCGCGAGGACCTCCCTCTGACCCATGGCCACCTGGCCGATCAGGGGGAAGAGGTTGGTGGGCACGCCGCGGGGATCTTCACCGATGCGACCGCTGGGATGGGCGCCCACCGGGTTGAAATAGCGGAGGCGGGCGATGCGCCAACCCGGTTCGCTGGCCGCCAGATCGGCGAGCAATTGCTCCACGGCAGCCTTGGTGTGGCCATAGGGATGGAGCGGTTGCACGGGAGCGCTCTCGGGGATCGGCAGGCTGGCGGGGTAGCCGTAAAGGGTGGCGCTGCTGCTGAAGATCAGGGTGCGGCACCCGTGGGTTCGCATGGCCTCCAGCAGGCAGCGGCTGCCGTGCACATTGACGTCCCAGTAGAGGAGAGGCTGCTGGATCGATTCGGCGAGGGCTTTCAGGCCCGCGAAGTGCAACACGGCCTGGACCGGCCGCAGAGCCAGGGCCCGTTCCACGTCCGCCGTCCGCCGCACATCACCTTGGATCACGGTCAGGCCGGCTCCGGTTCCCGCCGCGGTCCAGATTCCGAAACCGTCGCTGTTGAGCGGGGTCAAGCCAGCCAGGAGGGCCACCCGGCGCAGGGCCTCCAGGTCGCTGTTGACGAAGCTGTCGAGCACCACCACATCGTGACCCTCCGCCAACAGG
>CAYVWU010000327.1:0-2733 GCA_964455575.1 uncultured Cyanobium sp.
CCCGCCTGCAGCTCCCCGATCGTCAGGGTTGAGGAGGATGGAGTCGACTGGACCATGGGGCGGGTTCCGCGATGCTCTCAGCATGGACCAGCGCCCCCCGATGGCACTGCCCCCGTTTGGGGGCAGTGGGGCGCGTCCGCCGCCTCAGAGCTGCACCATCCCGCAACGCATGCCTTTCAAGACCGCCTGCAGGCGGTTGTTCACCCCAAGGGTCTGCAACAGCCGTTTGCTGTAGGTGTGCGCCGTTTCTTCACTGACCATCAAGCGCTTGGCGATGTCGCGATCGCTCATGCCACTGGCCAGCAAATCGAGAACTTGATACTCCCTCGGCGTCAGACGGGGGCAGCTGAGGTAAGGCAGAAGTCCTGTGCGCAAAGAAGGACTGCGGTAGGAATGGCCTGCCATGACAGCCAGCACGGCGGCTTTGAGCGGTTGTTGATCTTCCACGAAGTCTGCCTCCGCCACCACCGCTTCCAGCCACGGGGCCTCCGCATGTTCCGCAGGGATGACATCGCCGAGAGCGAGGACGACGCAATGTAATTTTGGTTGCCGTTGTTTGGCCAGTCGAACCAGCTCAAACCCATTTCCGCTCTCCAAATAATCGGTGCAAATCAGCAATTCATAACTCGGCCCTGACTCGTCGGCCAAATAAGCAAGGCAACTATCCTGATCGGTGACTGCACAAGTGATTCGGTTGTTTTCGCCAAATCCTTTGCAAACAGCGTGCAGCAGAAATCGCCCCTTCATCGCCACTGCAATTCGCCCCGGGATCTCAATGGCAAGCAGGCTTTCTTCCGCGGTGCCCTCTTCCGGTGTCTGCAGATACGGAGTGAAATCCATTGGGTCGGCCGTTGTCCTGAACGAGCTCGTGAGCGATCAGCCGGGGTCCGTCCTCGAAACAGGTGGACGCGGATCTGCCTTCCGATCGACCGGCGGCCTATTGAATGTAGCGATCAGAATCGCTGGACGCGCCCCGGGCGTCAGGGGGCTTTCCAAGTCGAAATGCTCAATTCCGCCGCGTGGGCTCGTGGGCTCCCCCGGAAGGGCAGCCAACCCGGAGGGCCGACCTTTCCTTCTCGAAACCACCAGAGGTGGAGGGAGCCGGCGATCCCCGAACGCGTCCAGCCGTCGGTGATCCCTGACACCATCGACGGCGGGAGCGCTCCCAACCGCCGTGCCGCCGCGTCCAGGCGACCCGGGCATCAGGGTGTGCTGACAACAAGCGCCGCAGAGGTCATGATCAGCGACAATTATTAAAATTTTGCAAAAGTCGCTGATGGGTTCCTTCGGTTTCTCTAAAGATCTGCTCGCGCAGATGCGCCTGAGTCAGTTGCGCGAACTGGCGAGGCGGTTGGGCATCTGGCGCTACAGCAGCATGCTGCGTGAGCAATTGGTTTCGGCCATCCAGGTGCGCTCCCCCCAAGCCGAAACCGGGTCTTCACCCACCCCTGAACCGTCCCTGTCGCCTGCCGTGGTCTCTGCCACCTCCCCGACGGTGGCGTCCAACGCAGTTGATGCGCCTGCCGCGGCCGTTGAGGTTTCCACGGACGTTCCCCAAGCTCCCGGGCCGCTGAGCAGCAGCTGGGTGGCCTTGATGCCCCGGGACCATCAGTGGGCCATCGCCCGCTGGTCCATCGCCGCGCCTGATCGGGAGCGGGCCCTGGCCGCCGGGGGTCAGGAGCTGGCCCTCCGAGTCACGGATGTCACCGGCAGCCACGACGGCCAGGCCCTTCCCCATGCCCTCCAGCAGGTGGTGGTGTCCTCGGGCGCCGAGGAATGGCACCTTCCCGTTCCCCTCGGCGACCGCGACTACCGCGTGGAGCTGGGTTATCGCACCGCGGACGGCGGCTGGTATTCCCTGGTGGTGTCCTCCGTGGTGCGCATGCCCGCCGAGGCCGATGTGCGCGTCGCTCCCCTCACCCCCTTCACCCTGGCCTCAACGGAGGCTCCCCCAGCCTGGTCCGCTCCCTCAGGAGCGCCCGGTCTTCACGAGCGCCTGTACCAGCAGGCCACATCCAGCCGCCGACGGCTGGGCTTGGGCTCGGAGGGCTTCCAGGAGCACGGCGACGCGGGACGATTGGCGGGAGCGGGGGGCCAGCTCTCCGGCGCGGGCGGCCAACTCTCCGGTGCCGGGGTGTGGGCCAGCGGGCGAGAGGCCTCCGGCGCGGGTCTGACGGCACGTCAGCGGAGCTTCTGGCTGGTGGCCGACGCGGAACTGCTTGTCTACGGAGCCACGGATCCCGCCGCCACCCTGCGGGTGGGAGATCGGGAGGTGCCGCTCTCGGATGACGGCACCTTCAGCTTTCATGCCAGTTTTCCCGATGGGGAGCAGCACTACCCGATCCGCGCTCTGGCGGCAGACGGCGAGCAGCATCGCTCCATCACCCTGGACTTTGTGCGGACGACCCCCCACGCCAAGGTGAACACGCGGGAGGACGCCGTGGACGAGTGGTTCTGAGGCTCAGCTCTTTTCTCTCAGGATGGTGGTGCAGACCGTCACACACTCGCCATCATCCAGGGAGCACTGGCTGATGCACTCGAAATAAGCCTCAACAGGGTCGCCTGATGTGTCAAAATTCTGTAGAGAACCTGTATCCAGTCGTCCGTCCTGAGCGCCAAAGCTGTTGGAGAGATGGCCGGTGTGCAGCGTGCTCATCCGAGGTGTGTGAGAACTGAAACCACCCTATGTGTGGTGATCTTCTGACACAAGCAGATTGAGCAGTGCTACCTACC
>CAYVWU010000328.1:0-2732 GCA_964455575.1 uncultured Cyanobium sp.
GGGCCGCCCCCGGCGCCGCCGGGGCGCGCCCCCCCGGGCCGGGGCCGGCGCCGGGGGCGGGGCAGGGCCCGCCCGGCGGGCCCACCCCAGCGCAGCCAGCCCCAGCGCAGCGCCCCCCCAGGTGGCGGGCGGCCAGCCCCGCCAGCCGCCAGGCCATCCCGCGCTGCAGGGGCGCCATGGGCTCATAACGGTCGACGCCCCGGGCAAACGCCTCCCGCACCCGCGCGCTGAACGGACTCAGGGTCATGGCGGGCACCGGGTCATGGCGTGCCGGGGGTCTGGGCAGCCAGGCGGCCGGTGGCCAGCCAGGTGAGGAGCGGCTCCAGCAGGGGCGCGGTGAGCAGGGCATGGCCGGCGCCGGGCAGGGGCAGGTGGGTGGCCCGGGGAAGGGCCTCCCGCAGCAGCGCCCGGGCTTCCGGCGCCACGATCCGGTCCTCGCCCGCTTCCACCACCAACACCGGCACGTCGGCGGGGAAGCCGGTCGGCAAGCCCTCCGTCCGCTCCAAAAGCGCCAGGTCGGCCCGCAGGCGCTCCAGCTGGGGCGGCGCCAGGGGACCATCGGCGGGACCGCTCGGCAGGGCCGACGGCGGATCCGGCGCCGCGGCCTCGGACAAAAAGCCGCGCAGCATGGCCCGGGCGGAGGCGGTGTCCGCCAGGGCGGCGTCCATGCCCACCAGGGCGGCCCGCAGGCGGCGACCCGCGGCGCCCCGCGGCAGGAAACGGCCAAAACTGGCCAGCAGCACCACCGCGTCCGCCCCCTCCCACACCTCCGCCGGCAGCAGATGCGGCCCCAGGGAATGGGCGATCACCACCTTCCGCCCCGCCCCCTGCCAGCGGGGCGGCGCGGGGGACTGGTCGCCATAGCCGCGCTCGCCGCCGCGCCAGCGCCAGCCTCGCGCCTCCAGCTGGGTCGCCAGGGGCTGCCACTGACGGCTGTCGCCCGCCCAGCCGTGCATGGCGATCACCTGCGGCGACGGTTCGGCGGGCGGTGAGACGTCAGCGGGGGCCATGGCCGAGGGCGTCGAGCAGGCGGGCCAGGGTGCCGCCGGGAAGATCCTGGCGCAGCACCAGCCGCAGCCGCGCCGTGCCCTCCGGCACCGTGGGGGGGCGGATGGCGATGGTGAGCAGCCCCGCCGCCTCCAGCCGCGCCTGCAGGGCCAGGGCCGCGCCGGCATCGCCCACCAGGAGGGGCAGGATCGGTCCCTCCCCCGGCGGCCGGGGCCAGCCAGCCGCCGCCAGCGCCTCCCGCCAACGCCAGGCCCGGGCCAGCAGGGCGTCGCGACCGGCGGCGGCCTCCGCCGTGTCGCGCATCCAGGCCAAAGCGGCCAGGGCGCCGGCCGCCAGGGGAGGCGCCAGGGCCGTGGTGTAGCGGAAAGCGCCGCTGGACTGGAGCAGCCAGTCGCCCACGGTGGCGTCCGCCGCGAGAAACGCGCCACCGCTGCCAAACGCCTTGCCGAAGGTGCCGCAGACGATCGCCACCTCCGCCAAGCCGTGGGCCAGCCCGCGCCCCCCCGGCCCCAGCACCCCCAGGGCGTGGGCCTCATCGACGAGCAAGGGCGCCTCGTGGGCAGCGCAGAGGGCCGCCAACTCGGCCAGGGGCGGACTGGTGCCATCCATGCTGTACAGGCTTTCGCAGAGCACCAGCAGGGGCCGTGCCGGCGCCTCCGTCCGGGCGGCCCGCAGGCGGCGTTCGAGATCAGCGAGATCGTTCGGCGCAAACCGCCGCAGCCGCGCCCCGCTGGCCCGCACGCCGGTGAGCAGGGAGTGGTGGATCGCCCGATCGGCGAGCACCAGGCTGTGCCGATCCGCCAGGGCGCCCACGGCGGCGATGTTCGCCTGAAACCCGCTCGGGAACAGCAACACCCGCTCCCGCCCGAGCCACGCCGCCAGCTCCGCCTCCAGCTGGTGGTGCACCGGCCGGCTCCCCGTGATCAGCCGGGAGGCGCCCGCACCCAGGCCGCTGGCCGCCAGCTCCGCCGCCGCCGCCGCCAGCACCGCCGCATGTCGACTCAGGCCGAGGTAGTCGTTGCTGGCGAGGTCGAGGAGCGCCGTGGCGCCGGGGGCGGGAGTGGACGCACCGGGGGCGGGCGTGGACTCGTGGGGGGCGGGAGTGGGCGCGTCGGGGAGGGGGTGGAGGTGGGCGGTGGTGAGGGAGGTGGAGGCGTTGAGGTTTGTGAGGGCGGGGCTGGGGGTTGTCGGCGTGGGGAGAGCGAACGGGCGGAGGTGGCGGAGGCGATCGGGGGGGAGGGTGGCGAGGGCGTCCTGGAGGCGCTGGCGCCAGGCGGGGGGGGGACCGGAGGGGGTCAGGGGGCTTGCGGGGGAGAGGGGTGCAGCTTGGGATGGCGAGGGGCTTCTGGGGGCCTTCAGGAGGTCTGCGGTACACACCTCCCTGTCGTGGCCGAGGCCGCGGTAGTCCATGGCGGGAATCGCCGTCGCGATTGCCGGGATCAGGAATCGCGACTACATCGAGTAGTTCATATGATCGCTGTACTGCGAATACAGACTCTCCAGGCGCGTCATGAGCTTGCGCAGACGATCGGTGCCGCGAGGACCGGCGAATTGATGGCTTTGCCGTTCCGTCAGAAAAGCCAGGAAATCATGAGGCGTGCAGGATTCCTTTCCATGCCAGCTATGGAATTCAAGGTGAATCTTCCGTTCAATAACAAGAATGTTATCCTGCTTGGTGGCCAGATCTTTGCGTGATTTTTGGTCAAACAGGTGATGGCCATCCA
>CAYVWU010000329.1:0-2718 GCA_964455575.1 uncultured Cyanobium sp.
GCGGTGAAGCGCGAAAAAGTATACCAAATCGATCCATATCGTATCGACTAACCGCCGCTTGCATCATTTCGACAGCACAGCAAGCTAGCCCAAAAGTTAAAGGTCATAATGAACCAGCTCGGGCTCAAGCAATTACTGAAATTAATTTTGAAGATACTCACTCAAGTTTCAAATGCACGAATTATTTGCGATCATTTTAAAAAATTAACACTTTTGTTAGTTTTTTTGTGACCTAAAGCAACGTCTCACATGTTTCGTGTAGTTATCAGGACGCGCGGTTCCGTATACAGAGCGTCTTTTGCGTTTAAAAATAACCGGTGAAAAATCGTAAACACCTCGAACTAAAGTGTACCCTACACCCGGTAAATCGTTAGCTCGTCCTCCATTTACCAAAACTCGGTTATACTTTGAACAAACGTAACCCTTACCCGGAACTCTCGCCGTGACATTTAAGCTATTGGTTAGTTTTACTTTTGCAATTTGACGCGAAGCTGAATTAGGTTTCTTAGGACTCATAGTTGTGACTTTCGTAACAGTACCTTTTACTTGTGGACGTTTTTGCAGTGCAGGTGTTCTGGATGAACCTGAGCGGGAATAAATTTTTTCTCGTTTAGCGGATTGTTTTAAAGTTGCCAAATATGCACGTTTTAGAATTTTTACGATAGATTAATCAAATAAAAAAAAAGTATTTAACGATTTGGTCAATACACGATTAATGAAAAAGTAAAGAAGATACACGTAGTGTAGATGGTAGTACTACAAATAAAAAATTAAAAAATTTACCTTCACTAATATTACTTTTTAGTTTACTCTAAATGCTAACCAATATCGACGTAAAACAACATCTAACAAAAATGATATTAAAAAATAAAACTTTGCCAAGTAAAACCTAGTCAAAACATTAAAAGAATGAGACCGGCAAAAATAATTAATTCACGAGTGCTTAAATCAGTCGGTAAGGCACGATTTACACTGTGTGATAGACCAAAAAGAGCGTTCATTCAAGTTCTGAAAAAGAAAGTTGGAACAAACAAATAAAGAACTACTAATAAAAAAATACTTAACAAGGGAAACAAGTCGAAAAAAAAACTGAAAAATAAAAATTCAGCAATAAAAAAAATAGAGCCAGGGAAACCTAAAAAAACAAGGCAGTTTATTAAAGACATGAGAAAAAGTTTAGGACATAAAAAGTTTACACCACTTATTTCTGTGATTAAACGCGTTTTAAATCGTCTATTAATAGCATCGACTAAAAGAAATGAATTCGTTGATAATAGGGCGTGACTAATTAACATACAAAAACTAGCGAGCATCAGGGGTGATTGGCCACTTACTACGCACATAGTTAATCAATGCATTTCAACAACTGTTGAATAAGCTACTAAATTTTTTAAATCGGTTTGATAAAAAAGCTTAAAAGATGCATCTACTAAACCGATGGTCAAGAATGGATACACGAAATAAAAAGTTGG
This sequence comes from uncultured Cyanobium sp., assembly GCA_964455575.1. Classification (GTDB taxonomy): domain Bacteria; phylum Cyanobacteriota; class Cyanobacteriia; order PCC-6307; family Cyanobiaceae; genus Cyanobium. Next base: position 1,473 of record CAYVWU010000329.1, read on the forward strand.
TTCAAGTTGTACAGTTAACAAACATTTTAGAAGTCCAAAAAATGCAAATTTAACTAATACACCGCTTAGAAAAATAGAAAAGTTTGTAGACGCTTCGACGTGTGCTTTTGGTAATCAGCCGTAGAAAGGTCATATCGGGAGTTTAACTCCGAAACCGATAATTCAACAAATAAATAAAAAATTTACTTCAAAAGAAGAAAAATTAAATGAGCTAATTAATCAGAAGGATGAAGAGCCGCATATGAAAAATAAGTATAAAAAACTTAAAATTAGAAATAAGGCACCGAATTGAGTTCAAAAAAACATTAAATATGCAGCCTCAACGCAACGTCTAGTTTTTGCAAATTTGTACAAAATAAAAAAAGATGGGATGAGTAACATTTCATAAGAAAGGAAAAACAAAATTAAAGAATCTGTAAAAAATAAGACATAGCCGAAAAGAAGAATAATTGTACAATAAAGTGCAAAAATTATAACTTCGTTTAAGCTGTACGATAAACAAAAAAAAATTGCTAAAATTGTAATCAGAATAAAAATGTAAATAAAGGGGAAATAGTATACATAGGCTAAATTAAAATTTAGCGAATTAATTAAAAAAAAATAATTATAGGATACCGGTAGATAAAAAGAAATTGTTTTCAAGTCTTTAAAATTTAAATATATATTTAAATCAAAAAGATAATAAAGCGAAATAGTTGACATAAAAGCGAAAAATAAATAAAAAGTAAGAGCAAACTTTGTTAAATAGTTTATCAATACAATTTTGTTAATATTAAACAAAAAAAATAAACGTAGTATAAACACAACAAACGTAAACAACAAAAAAAAAAAGAAAAAAAAATAAATAAAGCCATACCACAACAATTGCGAAAAAAGATAAACTAATTAAGCGTAATAAAGGCAAAATTTAGAAATTTATTTATTTTAACTTAATCGCACTTAATTTCGTAGCGACCCTATACCTATAGATTATACTTGTAGAATTAAAATTTAATTAAAATTCTCTATATGTTACCAAGTTACTTTAAAAAACATTTTGCGTGAAAATTTAAGTGGCATTGAGAAAAAAGTTTTCGTATTAAAAACATATTTAGTGCTGACGCCTAATTTATGAGTCATTTGATTCATAAAATAGCGTGAACGGCCATAACGTAAATTTTTTAGTTCAATTAAAAAGGAGCCGCCAGAAACACCCGTAAACCAACATTCTAATTTACCTTTTCCTTTACCCATTCGGGTACCGGTT
>CAYVWU010000330.1:0-2714 GCA_964455575.1 uncultured Cyanobium sp.
CTCAACAGGCACGTCCGCTTCAGGGATGGACGTCGACTCCAGGGAGAGATCAACGCCCGGGGGGACGTCAGCGTCCGAGGCGCTCGCCGCGGCGTCCCCACCCGCTGGGGCCGGGGGCACCAGCACCACTTCGGCAAGGCGATCCCCCGCGTCGAGGCGTTGCAACCGCACGCCCGTGGCCGCGCGCGACTGCTGGGGCACCTTGTCGGCCCGCATGCGGACGATCACGCCCTTTTCGCTCACCAGCAGTAGCTCCTCCCCGCTGCCCAACACCTTCAGGCCGATGAGCACATCCCCGTCCCGCCGGAAGCGCATGGCCCGCAGCCCCATCCCCGCCCGCTTCTGCAGCCGGAATTGCTGCACGGGCACCCTCTTGCCCAATCCGCTGGCACTGGCCACCAGCACCCAGGGGCCCTCGCCGCTGATCACGTCTTCAGCGTCGACGTCCTCGTCGTCGGCCCCTTCCGCCACGCGATCCGCCAGCTCCGCCGGCAGCACGTCCATGCTCACCAGGTGATCACCGCCGCGCAGGTTCATGCTCCGCACCCCGCGCGCCGTGCGACCCAGGGGGCGCAACTCCTCATCGCTGAGCCGGAAGTGGATCGTCATCCCGTTGCGGGAGCCGATGAGCACGCTGTCGCCGGTGAGGGCGAGACGGACCCAGCGCAGAGCATCGCCCTCCTCCAAGGAGATGGCGATCAGGCCATTGACCCGGATGTTGGCAAAGGCGGACAGGGTCGTGCGTTTGATGTAGCCCTTGCTGGTGAGCATCACCAGCTGCTCGTCCGCTCCGAAGGTGCTCACCGCCAACACGGAGGTGATCGCCTCCTCCCGGGGAATGGGCAACAGCTGCACGATCGGTGTGCCTTTGGCGGTGCGGCTGCAGATCGGCACCCGATACGCCGGGAGGGAGTAGACGACGCCGCGATCGCTGAAGAGCAGCATGGCGTCGTGGTCATTGCAGCTGATGAACAGCTTCACCGCCTCCTCCCCCTGGGAGCGCGTGCCGGCCTTGCCGCGGGTGCCGCGACTGGTGGCCTCAAACTCGCTCACGGGCATGCGCTTGAGATAGCCCGTTTCTGTGAGCAACACCACCGAGCGTTCGTTGGCGATCAGATCGATGTCTTCCAGTCCGCCTTCCAGATCAAGAATCTGGGTGCGACGGGGGGAGTTGTATTTGGCGCGGATGGCTTGCAGTTCTTCGCTGATCAGCGCGAACACCCGTTCACGACGCGCCAGGATGTCTTTGTAGTCGGTGATCTTGGCGAGCAAGTCTTCATGTTCCAGGCGGATCTTGTCCGCCTCCAGGGCCGTCAATCGCCGCAACTGCATCTGCAGGATGGCATCCGCTTGGGCTTCGCTCAGGCCGAACTGGCTCATCAATTGCTCCCGCGCTGTAGCCGTGTCGGCGGCGGCGCGGATCAGGGCGATGATCGCGTCGAGGTGGTCGAGGGCGATCAGCAGGCCGAGCAGGATGTGGTCCCTTTCTTCCGCCTTGCGCAACAGGTAGCGGGTGCGCCGCTCGATCGTCTCGACCCGGAAGTCGAGGAAGACCTCCAGCATCTTGCGGAGGGTCAGCAGCACCGGCTCATTGCCCACCAACGCCAACATGTAGGCGTTGAAGTTGCTCTGCAGCGGCGTCAACTTGAAGAGGTTGTTGAGCACCACTTGCGGATAGGCATCGCGCCGCAGTTCGATCACGATGCGCATGCCATCGCGATCGCTTTCGTCGCGGATGTCGGAGATGCCTTCCAGCTTTTTGTCGTTCACCAGCTCGGCGATGCGTTCGATCAGAGCCGCCTTGTTCGTCTGATACGGCAGCTCGGTGATGATCACCGCGTCCCGATCGGGCCGCCCGTGGGTTTCGATCGTTTCAATCCGGGCCACCCCGCGCATCGTCACCGAACCGCGGCCGGTCTGCACCATCTCCCGAATGCCGCTTCGACCCAGGATCTGGCCCCCGGTGGGGAAATCAGGGCCCGGGATGAGGGCCATCAGGGCCCGTTCCTCGAGATCCGGATTGGCGATCAGCGCCTGCAGCCCATCGATCAACTCCCCCAGGTTGTGGGGGGGGATGTTGGTGGCCATGCCCACCGCGATGCCCGTGGAGCCGTTGAGCAGCAGCTGGGGGATGCGGGCGGGCAGGACCGTGGGCTCCTGCTGAGAGCCATCGAAGTTGTCGATGAAAGGGACGGTTTCGCTCTCGATGTCCTCCAGCAGGCTGTCGCTGGTGAGGGCCTGAAGGCGCGACTCGGTGTAGCGCATGGCCGCCGGCGGGTCGTTGTCCACCGAGCCGAAGTTGCCGTGTCCGTCGATGAGGGGCATGCGCATGGAGAAGTCCTGCGCCATGCGCACCAGGGCGTCGTAGACCGCCGTGTCGCCATGGGGATGGTATTTGCCCAGCACCTCCCCGACGACGCGGGCGCATTTGCGGTAGGGCCTGTCGCTGGTGAGACCCAGCTCGTACATCGCGTAGAGGATGCGCCGATGCACGGGCTTGAGGCCATCGCGGGCGTCGGGCAGGGCCCGTCCCACGATCACGCTCATCGCGTATTCCAGGTAGGAGCGCGACATTTCGTTGCGCAGGTCCGTCTGGATGATGCGGCCGTCGCCTTCTCCTGGACCCTTGCCTCCCGGATTGTTCTCTCCCGCTCCCGGAGACTGTCCGGTTGGATCCGCCATGAACAGGCACCTGGGTCACCCCACACTTTATC
>CAYVWU010000331.1:0-2701 GCA_964455575.1 uncultured Cyanobium sp.
GCGGGAGCGGTGGGCGAGTACAACGGCAAATTCATGAGCTCCCAGTTCGTGCTCCGCGGCAGTGCCACCCTCACCCCCCCGGGCCACGCCAGGCTCACTTATCGCAACTTCTTCAGCCCCGCCAGCCGCTGGATGGCCAGCGGGGTGCGCCTGGCTCGTGAGGGCACCCCATGACCACCCTGGTGGATCTCCATCCGGTGCCGGCGGACCTGGCGCGGCTGGTGCGGGAGGGCCTGGCTCGAACCCCGAAGCAGTTGCCCGCCTGGCTGCTCTACGACGACGCCGGCTCCGAGCTGTTTGAGCGGATCTGCGAGCAGCCCGAATACAGCCTCACCCGCACGGAGACGGCCTTGCTGACGCTTCGGGGACCGGAGCTGGCCACCGCCCTCGGTCCGGGGGTGCTGGTGGAGTTCGGCGCCGGCAACGGCCGCAAGGTGAGCGCCCTGCTGGCGGCCGGACGCCAGAGCGCCTGCGTGGCCCTGGACATCAGCGCCGACCACCTCCAACGCGCCTGCGAGGGCCTGCGGTACCGCCACCCGGGCCTGCCCATCCTCGGCATCTGCTGCGACTACAGCGCCCTCGACGCCCTGCCCGACCACCCCCTGCTGCGGCAGCCCCGCATCGGCTTCTTTCCCGGGGGCTCCCTGGGCAATTTCGCTCCAGCGGAGGCCATCCGCCTCCTGCGCCGTTTCGGCACCCTGCTGGGGCCTGCCAGCCGGCTGCTGATCGGCATCGATCAACCGAAGGCGGTGGAGCGGCTGGAAGCCGCCTACAACGACGCGGCCGGCTGGTCGGCCGCTTTCGCCCTCAACCTGTTGAAACGGCTGAACCGGGAGCTGGCGGGCACCTTCGACCTCGAGAGCTTCCGCTATGAGGCCCGCTGGGAGCCGGACGCCAGCCGCATTGCCATGGCCCTGGTGAGTCAACGGCACCAGAGCGTGCGCGTGGCAGGCGAGCGGATCACCTTCAACGCCGGCGAGCCCCTGATCACGGAATACAGCGTGAAATACTCCCCGGAGCGCTTCCTTGCCCTGGCCCGCGACGCCGGCTGGCAGCCCCTGAACCGCTGGAGCGACCCCGCCGGGGACCTCTCCCTGCACCTTCTGGAGGCTGGAGCGGGCAAACTGGAGGATCGCGGGACAGCGTGAACCCCCCGGGACCCTGCCATGAGCCGTGATGACTGGAGCCGCGAGGACCAACGACTGGCCATGCGCCAGGTGCGGGAGGGGTTGATCGAGGAGGTGGAGGGGCTCTATCTGCGCACCTTTGAACGTCTCAGCGAGCTGGAATTGGGCGAGGGAGCGATCGCCCGCCTCACCCAGCTGCTGCTGCGCTCCCGGGAGGCGGCCCTCACCCCGCTGCGGGAGGAGATCGAGGCGCCCCTGATCACCCAGGCTCCCGCGGAGCGCAAGGGAGAGGATCGCTGATGGCGGACGCCACCAACACTTGGCTCGATCAACTGGAGGCGCGGCTCGACGCCACCCTCGAAGGGTTCCTTCAGGCCAATCCCCAGCAGGAGGCCTTGTTGGCTGAGCAGGACGCGCGCGAGCGCCAGCAGCGACTGCGGCGGGATCGGCTGACCCTGAAGACCGAGGCCGAACTGCAGCGTCAGGGATTGCTGCGGCTGGCGGAGGACATCCGTTCCTGGCAAACGCGGGTGGAGCGCGCCAGGGGGGCGGGGGCGGTGGATCTGGCCGGGCGGGCCGAAGCCCACATCAACACCTTGATGGACCAGGGTCGAGCCCGCTGGCAGACGCTGGCGGAGTTGGGCGAACGGTTTGAAACGGTGGAACGGGAGCTCCGGGAGCTGGTGAGCGGCCCACCGCCACCCCCGAAAAGAACACCCGCCGCTTCAACGGAGGCAGGGACGGCCAAGGAGCCAGGGGGAACAGCCGCAAACCTGGAAGCGGATTGGGCGGCCTTCGAAACCCAGGAGGAGCTGGAGCAGCTTCGCCGCAAGCTGCAACGCTGACGACGATCCCCCTTGGACGAAGGACCTCAGCCCTTGGGGGCCGGGGGCACGAGACTGACGCCCTCGGGGGGAGGGGTGGGGTCGGGATCGGCGATCAGCATGTGCTGCAACACGATCTCGGGTCGCTCGCTGTCGCGCCAGCGGATGCGATACGCCGGCATCTTCGTGCCCCGGCTGGTGGTCTGCTCAACGGGCTCCATGACCCAACCGCGGCGCGATCGCCCTTGGGGGTTGCGCTTCACAACCGCATCGGCGTGCTTGAAGCGAAAACCGACCCGCTCGCCACTCATTCTGGGTGTGAGAACCTACTGTGACCATTATTCCACTGCACCGGCGACTTTCCTCCCGCGGGGAGAGGCGCGTTCCAGCCCGTGGGTCAGGGGGCCTCTTCCCCGGCAATGTGGTCCTTCGTCAGCGGCTCGGGACGGAGCAGCGGAAACGCGATCACATCCCGGATCGAGGGGCTGTCGGTGAGCAGCATGGCCAGGCGATCGATGCCGATGCCCAGGCCACCGGTGGGCGGCATCCCCACCTCCAGGGCCGCGAGAAAGTCCTCATCCACGCTTTGCGCTTCCGGATCACCCGCATGGCGACGCTCCTGCTGCTGTTCCAGGCGCTGCCGCTGATCCACGGGGTCGATGAGCTCGGAAAAGGCGTTGGCGGTCTCCCGGCCAGCGATGAAGAGCTCGAAGCGCTCCACCAGGCCCGGCTTGGAGCGGTGGGCGCGGG
>CAYVWU010000332.1:0-2696 GCA_964455575.1 uncultured Cyanobium sp.
TCCGGCAGGCAGAAGACATGGGCGTCGTCCTGGGTGAAGCCCCGCACGCGCATCAGGCCGTGCATCACCCCCGGTCGCTCGTAGCGATAGACCGTGCCCAGCTCCGCCCAGCGGATGGGCAGCTCGCGGTAGCTGCGCAGCCGGCTGGCATAGGTGAGCACATGGAAGGGGCAGTTCATCGGCTTGATCTGATACTGCCGTTCATCCACCGCCATCGGGCCAAACATCGACTCGGCGTAGAAGTCGAGGTGGCCGGAGGTCTGCCACAGCCCGCGATCCGCCACATGGGGGGTGTAGAGGAGCTCATAGCCGTCGTCGAAGTGGGCCTGGCGCCAGAAGTCCTCGATCAGCAGCCGCATCCGCGCCCCCCGCGGGTGCCAGAACACCAGCCCCGCGCCCGCCTCATCCTCGATGGAGAACAGATCGAGCTCCTTGCCCAGGCGGCGATGGTCGCGCCGCAGCGCCTCCGCCTTGCGGCGCCGATCCTCCTCCAGCTGCTCGGGGGTCTCCCAGGCCGTGCCGTAGATCCGCTGCAGCTGGGGATTGGCCTCATCCCCTCGCCAGTAGGCGCCAGCGACGCTCTCCAGGGCGAAGGCGCGGGGATTCAGCTCCGCGGTGTTGGCCACATGGGGCCCGGCGCAGAGATCCCACCAGCCATCCCCGAGGGTGTAGATCGTGATCGGCTCCCGCAGCCCCGCCAGGATCTCCAGCTTGTAGGGCTCGTTCTGGGCCTGGATGCGCCGCTCGGCCTCGGCGCGGCTGACCTCCAGGCGCTCCAGCGGCAGCCGCTGGCCAATGATGCGCACCATCTCTTTCTGAATGGCCTTCAGATCCGCTTCGGTGAAGGGCTCGGGATGGTCAAAGTCGTAATAGAAGCCGCTCTCGGTCCAGGGGCCGATGGTGACCTTCGCCTTTGGAAAGAGCTTCTGCACCGCCATGGCGAGCACATGGCTCATGGAATGGCGAATGCGCAGCAGGGCGGGGCTCTCGCTGGTCTTGGGCAGCTGGATCGCCCCCTCCAGAGCCTCGGCTGCCTTGGGCGACGGGGCCACGGGGGCCGCGGGGGAACTGCTCACAGAACCGGTCAGACGAGACGGGATTCGCAATCCTAGGCAGTGCTGTCGCCCGGTCCCCCGATGCGCGGCAATCCGATCCTGTTCGTCCCGTGCGGACCGCAAGAGAATTGCCGCGTTCCCCCGCTGTTTCGGCCCGCTGTGAGCCGCTTCCAACCCCCCGGCGCCCCTGGCGCCCCGTGGCCCGGCCTCGGGGACGAACGTCGCAGCGTGGCTCTCAGCTACGGGCTGTGGTGTCTGTCGCTGATCGGTCTCTGTGGCATCCACCGGATGTACAACCGCAAACCATTCACCGGTGTGCTCTGGCTGGCCACCTTCGGACTCTGCGGCATCGGTCAGCTGGTGGATCTGCTCTTCATCCCCGGCCTTGTGGAGGCCTCCAACCGTCAGCTCGGCCCCTCGGCATCCCCGCTGGCGACCGTTTCCGCGATCCCGATCGATCGGCAGTTGCTGCGGTTGGCCCGCGCCTCCGGCGAGCGGGGCTTCACGATCAACGACGCCCTGCTCGAACTCGACCTGCCTCCCCATGTGGACAGCACGGGGGTCAACCAGGAAATCGAGAAGCTCCTGGGCGCCCATCTGCTGGATGTGGGCAATGACGAGCGCGGGCGGGTCGTGTACAGGGAGCCTTAGACCTGCCGCAACCGGCGCAGCTCATCGGAGTAGAAGCGCTGCAGTTCGGAGACACTCTTCACCGGTTGGCCATACCAGCTGCCGCCGTTGGTGGCCGGCAGGGAGGCCCACTCCGGGGCGAGGCGGGCCAGCACCTCCGGGGTGAGGCCGCGTTGATCAAAGGTGGTGAGGGCGCCCCGTTGGGCGATCAGATGCAGGGCGGCCTGATCCTGGCTGCGGGGGCCGAAATCCCTCAGGCCCAGGCGGATGGAGGCCGCCCGCCAGGTGGCCGGCAGAAACTGATAGGCGCCAGCGGCGGCGCTGACATAGCGGCGTCGGACGGTGATCTCCGGATGGCGATCCAGGCGGTCCACCAGCCCGCCGCCGTAGATGACCCGATAGCCCTCCTCCCGACCGCCGATCCAGGTGCCTTCCGCGTAGCGAATGGTGTTGAGCAGCGCCCGGCGCTCGGCGGTGATCGGATAAGCCTCGCGGGCTGGAGTCTCGATCACTTGCCGCACCACGGCTTCCGGGGGGGGCGCGATGGCCAGGCGCTGGGCGGGAGCCGCCAGGGGCAGGGCACCCAGCAGAGCCACCGTGCCCAGGAGAGCGGCGCGGGTGGCGGAGCCATCGGGGCGGAGGAACGACAAACGCTGATTGGCAAAGACTCGCCAGACCTTCGCCGGGACACGGGGCTGACGGCCACCCCCCGAGGGGGTGGGGTGGACAAGCCAGCCGGCCTGTGCATGGGGCGATTGTCAGGGGACGCTGACAGGTGTCTCGGTTCAGCGTCCGTCGGGGATCTGGCGTCGCTTTCGGGTTGGAGCGTGGGGCGCTCCAGGCGGGTCCGCGCTGTTGGGTTCCCCATCAGGGGCCGTGATCAATGACAACAAGATTGTTAAGTTCTGCTTTGTGTCGTTGTCTGGGTTTGAGGTGGTGAGTAATAGGGCGAATGGGAGGCTTCCGCCCCTCAGCGGCTTCGCGATTCCTTTTGTGGCTCGCCTCGTCCCT
>CAYVWU010000333.1:0-2676 GCA_964455575.1 uncultured Cyanobium sp.
TCCTGCTGCTCCGCCTGACGGACGCTGGAGAGCGGCAGGGTGTCGTAGAGCTGGGGATTGACCCTCGTGCTGCCGCTGCTGGCGGTCACAGTCATGAACGGGAGCGTGCCGGGCTTCGGCACGTTACGGCTCCTCCCTGGCTCCTCTGGGGGCACATGAACAAATGTTTGCAGCCCCGTCCCGCGGCCGGGCACCGATGGGGGAGTCTGGGGAAGCCAAAGCGCTTGAACGGCGCAGGACGCTTTTCGATGCAGGAGTTGCCCACCCCTTCCCCGGCCGCCGATTCCTCCGCCTCACCGGAGGCTTCCCCGCCGCCCGCCGCGCCGGAGTTCCCCCCGCTGGATGCCGCCACGCCCGTGGTGAGCGCCTTCTACGACCGCTTTCCCTATCCCGGCGACCCCCTACAGGACGGCCCTCCCCCCGGCTACAACTGGCGTTGGTGCATCGACAGCGTCGTCGCGGCCGTGCGGGGCGTCCTCCCTCCCCGCCCCCCGGGAGGCGGACCCCGACCCTGGCGGGTGCTGGATGCCGGCTGCGGCACCGGCGTCAGCACCGACTATCTCTGCCACCTCAACCCCGAGGCCACCGTCCTGGCGGTGGACATCAGCGCCGGGGCCCTGGAGGTGGCTCAGGAGCGCCTGCGCCGCTCCGGCGGCCGGGAGCGGGTGCGGGAGCTGCGCATCGAGCGGCGCAGCCTGCTGGACCTCGGCGATGAGGGCCCGTTCGACGCGATCAATTCCGTGGGGGTGCTGCACCACCTGGCGCAACCGGAAGCCGGTCTGAAGGCGTTGGCGGCGCGCCTGGCCCCCGGCGGCGTGCTGCATCTGTTCCTTTACGCGGAGGCGGGCCGCTGGGAGATCCATCGCACCCAGAGGGCCTTGGGCCTGCTCGGCGCGGGCACGGGAGCGGCGGGCCTGCGGCTCGGTCGGGAGCTGCTCGGCCAGTTGCCGGCGGGCAATCGCTTGCGACGCCACCACGAGGAGCGCTGGGCCCTCGACACCGCCGCCGATGCCAACTTCGCCGACATGTACCTGCACCCGCAGGAGACGAGCTTCACCCTGGCCAGCCTCCTGGCCTTCCTGGGCGAGGCTCGCCTGCATCTGGTGGGCTTCTCCAACCCGGAGGTTTGGGATCCAGCCCGCCTTCTCTCCGGCGACCTGCTGGAGCGCGCGCGGGCCCTGCCCTTGCGGCAGCAGTGGGAGCTGGTGGAGGCCCTGGATCCCGACATCAGCCATTTCGAAGTGTTTCTCAGCCGTGACCCCGTGACCCCCCGCGATTGGTCGGACGACGCGGCGCTGCTGGACGCTGCCGGCGAGGTGAACCGCTGCCTCTGGGGTTGGCCAAGCACGGCGCTGCTCGATCCCGATCTGAGACCCCTGGAGATCGAGGCTGGCGATCTTGCCCTGCTGGTCGCTTGGGGGGAGGCTCCCCCTGGCACTCCCCTGCGAGCACTCCCCCTCGCCATGGCGAACGCGGAGCGGTTGGAGCGGGCCCGGCGCCTGATCGGCCAGCGCGTCTTGCTTCCCGTCGACCCCTGAACCCACCTCCAAAGCCACAGGCAGGAAAGCCCGCGTGATAAATTCCCTGCGCTTCCAAGGTTTCCAGGTTGGCGGTCGCCGTTGTCACTCCTCAGGACGCTGACGCCTCCGCGTCGGCTGGAGGAGAGTCGCTCGATCCCGATCCGGTGACCCCCTCCGTCCCGCCGTCCTCTCCCGCCGGGGAGGTCGCTAACGGCATGGAGTCTTATCACCGCCTGCGGCGCCGGCTGCTGGTGGCCACAACGGTGGCGGCGGCTCTCGCCGTTCCTGTTGTGGCCTTGACCTTGGGCTGGTCCGCTTCCCTCAGCACGTTGCTGGGCGCCTGTGGCGGCCTTCTTTACCTCGTGCTTCTTTCTCGCAGCGTCTCACGCCTGGGGGTACAGAGCAAATCGGTGGGGAAGGTTCAGCTTTTGGTTCCCATCGTTCTGGTGCTGACGGCCACCAAGGTTCCCCAGCTTCAGGTGCTGCCGGCTCTGCTGGGCTTCCTGCTCTACAAGCCGGCCCTGTTGGTTCAGGCGCTGCTCGACGCCTGATCGACACTTCGTTTCGAGTTGCCTTCTGATCCGGATCCGTGATCCGGTTTGTCCAATCCGATGGTTCCCATGCCCTTCGCGATGCCCCTGCTCCCCCTTGCCGAACTCGAGGTGGGCCAGCACTTTTACTGGAATTTGGGCAATCTCAAGATCCATGGCCAGGTGTTCCTCAGCTCCTGGGTGGTGATTGGTGCCCTGCTCACCGTTGTGGTGATCGGCACCCGCCGCCTGCAGCGGGAACCGGCCGGCGTGCAAAACCTGTTGGAATTCCTCTGGGATTACATCCGTTCCCTCGCCCGTGAGCAGATCGGTGAGAAAGCTTACAGAGACTGGCTGCCTTTCATCGGCACGCTCTTTCTCTTCATTTTTGTCAGCAACTGGGGCGGTGCTCTCATCCCCTGGAAACTGATTCATCTCCCCAGCGGCGAGCTGGGTGCTCCAACGGCCGATATCAATACCACCATCGCGCTGGCTCTGCTTGTTTCTCTGGCCTACTTCTACGCAGGCTTGAGCCGCAAGGGTTTCCGCTACTTCGAGTATTACGTGGAACCCACCCCGATCATGCTTCCTTTCAAGATCGTGGAGGATTTCACCAAGCCGCTCTC
>CAYVWU010000334.1:0-2662 GCA_964455575.1 uncultured Cyanobium sp.
TGGCCTCGCCATCGGGGGTGGCCACCAGCAGCTCGCCGCCGAGGGCCAGCTCATCCAGGCTGAGGGGCAATTCGGCCCGCAGCTGGTCGCCATCGAGGCGCCAGATGGGGTGGGGCTGCAGGGTGATCTGCAGATAAAGGTCGCCGCGGCGGCCCGTTCCCGGCTGCAGGTTGCCTTTGCCTTTCAGCCGCAGGCGACCGCCGGGTTTCACCCCCGCCGGAATGCGCACCTGCACCCGTTCGTCGTTCACCGCCAGGGTGCGCTCACAGCCGCGGAAGGCATCGGCATAGCTCAAGGAGAGGGTGGCCTCCGCGTCCAGGTTGACCGCGGCTCCCCGCGCCCCCCCTCCGGGGAAGCCCCCGCCGGGAAAACCGCTGCCAAAGCCACCGCTGAATCCACCGGGAAAGCCGCCGGGGAAACCACCGGCTCCCGCTGCACCCGCGCCGGGGCCACCGAAGCGGCCCAGCAGATCGTTGATGAAGTCGTCAAAGCTGCCGTACCGGCCGAAATCCACGTCCATTCCCATGCCGCCGGGGCCGGCGCCGCCCACCTGGCTCCAATATTGACCAAATTGTTCGTAGCGACGGCGTTTGTCCGGGTCCGAGAGCACCTCATAGGCTTCGCTGATCTCTTTGAAGCGGGCCTCCGCGTCCTTGTTGCCCGGATTCACATCGGGGTGGTACTGCCGGGCGAGCTTGCGGAACGATCGTTTGATCGTGTCGGCGTCAGCCCCGCGCTCCACCCCCAGAACCTTGAAGTAATCGCGATAGCCGTTGGCCGTCATGGTTCCATGCTCCTGGGGGGCATTCTCTCAGTCCGCTCTCGGGGCCGGGGCGCCCGCCGGTGGAGGGAAGGCCGTACGGCGGAGCGCGGCCCGTAGGCTGAGCACCTCTGTCTGAACCGCGTGATGGGTCGGCTTCTGGTGACGGTTGGCAAGGCATCCACCGGACTGGTGGTCGTCGGAATGGTGGCGGCGGCGGCCCCGTTGCTGTGGGGTGGCGCTGCCATCGCGCAGAGCGCCCCCGAGAAGGCCACCGCCAGCATCGCCGCGACGGAGGGTCCATCCACCCCCAAAGCCCTCGGGGAGGCCATGAAGCCCTCCACCGCCCAACAGCAAGCCCTGGCGGAGCACCTGCGTCGCGAGGGGGCGGTGTTCTACGGGGCCTGGTGGTGTCCGGCCTGCTTCAAACAGAAAAATCTGTTCGGACAGCAGGCGGGCAATGCCTTGCCCTACGTGGAATGCGAAAAAACGGATGATCAGCGCAAGCGTTGCGCGAAGTTGGGGATTGCCGCTTATCCCACGTGGGTGCTGGGAAGTCAGCGGTTGGAAGGTGTGCAGTCCCTGGACCGCTTGGGTGAATGGAGCGGCTTCAAACCGTAAAATTCCCTACTCGCTGCTTCAGCATTTGTCAAAGTCTCTGAATGAAGCGTCGGCTACACAGCTTTCCTAGATTCTTACCTTAAAATCGGCTAGTGCGTCGAAAGGTGTCATGAGTCCCCGGTCGCCCAGGTCGGATTCGTTCCGAAGTTCCCTGTTGCCACACCTTGCTCTGCCCATCGGCACGGCTCAACCCTCCTTGGTGTTGCTGGCGGTTACAGCAAGTTTTCTGATTGCCTTCAGCCTGACGTTCTGTTTTGTGGGTTCCATGCCCAAATCTCAACAGGGGCCAGCCGTGGTAACACCAGTGATTGGTTTGATTTATCCTTTCTAAATCAATTTGAGCGTTTCAACACTCAGGGGTGTAGCGGCTGATGCTTCCACCCCGATGTTTAGTGTTGAAATCCTCAAATCACGCTCAAGGTTTGCTTTGGGGTAAGAGGCACTTGTCCGAATCGCAACCCGCTGGGCCTGCCTCCATCAGTTCACCGTTGTCGTAGTGCTGCAGAGCCGCAAAGAAATCCTCGTTGCGGCGACGGCCCTGCACCTCTGCGCGCAAGCGTTGATAGGTGGCCTGATCGATGGGTTCGAAGGGCAGGCGAGGGAAGGTGGCATTGGCGTCAAAACGGGCCAGCAGAGCCGCGGAGATGTAGCCCTCACCGTTGTCGATCGCCCGATGGATGGCTGCTGCCAGGGCCTCGATCTCATGCTCACGGAACTCCACCGTGGCGGAGGTGTTGTGGGCGGTGTAGTGCTTCTGCACCTGCATGTAGAAGTCAAACTGGGCCAGGGCTGAAAACGTGTTGATCTCCACCTGATCCGCCCCCGGCAGATTGGCCCAGCTCACTTCCGTGGGAATCTCCACCAGCCATTCCGTGCAGCGGGGATCAAAGGGATCATCGAGCAGACGACCCTCCGCATCCTTGTCGCTCTGGCTGGGCACGATCGTGTAGCCGTAGTCCATGCAGGCCAGGGCCACCGGATCATTCTTGCGGAAGGTGATGCGGCGGATGAACCGCTGAGCCTTCGGGGGATGCCAACCGGGCGAAGCGCCCGTGAGCAGACGCTTTGTGCCGGCCGGTTGCACGGTGGTGCAGCGGTTGGGGCGGCGCAAACCATGGCGATCGCAGTAGTCCCACACCGCTTCATCGACGATGGTGCGCCAGCGCCGCAGATAGCGGGCTTCCTCGGCGCGGAAGGCGCGCCCTTCCTCGCTGTCCGGTCGACCGGCCTCCCCCCCCTGCAGCCACGGGGTGCCGAAGGCTTGCCCGAAGAAGGCGACCA
>CAYVWU010000335.1:0-2628 GCA_964455575.1 uncultured Cyanobium sp.
CCGCCTTTGGCGCGTCGGAAAATCCCGCAAATGAAATTCAGCAAGCCCTACTTATAGCTCTTGATTACTCTTTAAAGATTAAGACTTTATCAAGTCTAACATCATCATTCACCCGACCCGAGACAAAAAAAGTCTTGTGGAAGCAAAACTTTTGCGGGCGGGTGATGATGAGCGTTGGGACAACGCTGTTGTCGAGAGTTTCTTTCTAAAACTTAAAGATGAACTTAAGATCCTTGATGGACTTATGCACGTCCCGGAGCAGTTGTTATAGGATCTTTGGATCTGGATAGAGTGTTATTGCAACAGGAAACGCCTCCATTCCTCCATTGGTTATTCCACTCCAATGGCCTTTGAGAATTGCCAAGCAAAAGTTGATGTTGTCGTGCTTATGGCGGCGCGAGGACTGTCCCTGGAATTGGGGCAACCTCAGCAGATCCTTTTTGCTCCAGAACTTTTGCACGTCGCGGCTGGCTTCCTTGATCAGGAGGTGGATCCGCTTGGTCAGCTTGGGGTCCGTGGCGTGCCCGTGCAGTTCATCGCCCCGGGCTTGTTCCGCAAACACTTAAACCTCGATGTATCCAGCGCTGGGGAGTTCCCGCACGGCCACGCCAGCCCCAGCGTTCAGGTTGAGGTGGCCGCGGTGTTGCACCGTCATACCGGAAGAGCTCACAAGGGTGTCGATCCGCACCCCCGGTTCGCCTCCGGTGTGGATCAGGGCGAGGTCAACGAAAACGCTCCTTTGTTCGGCCCGCAGAGCTTGAGGGGGCAGCCATCGGGGCCGTAGAGGGCGTCGGCGGGGGAGAGGCAGCCGAGGCGGTTTTTCAAGGGCACCTGCTCCGGCCGGATCTTCAAGGGCTGCAGCACCGATTGGCCAGGGGGCACCACCAGCTTGCAGGGGGAGGGCACCAGGGCGGCCTCGCCATCGATCGCCAGGGGCTGGTTGGGGGAGGACGACTCCTGCGCCAGGACCGCCCCGCGGCTTGTCGCGGCCAGCAGCACCAGGAGGAGCAACCGTGTCCGCGCGCTCTTCGCGATCACCTTCGGGGCGTGGGCACTCGCCATGATGGCCACCATCGGTTCCACCTCCTCAGTCTCTCTGGCCATGTCCCTGCCCTCCCTTCCTTCCCCCGATCCAGCCCTGGTGGCGCAGCTGGCGGAGGCCTCGCGGGAGTTCGACGCCACCGGCGCCGATCCGGAACGCAACTGCTGGCTGGCCGTTCATCGCCATGTGCACGGGGTGTTGCCTTCGGAATACGACATTCGGGAGGTGCCGGAGGAGCTCTATCTGGCGGTGTTGAAGCAGCGCAAAGGGGCAGTGCCGCCGGCCTGAACGCCTGCGATCACCTCCGAGCCCCTGCCGCCACCTGAACAGGGTCAAGAAAAAACCCCCGCGGAGGTCCTCCGGGGGGGCGGAAGCTGGGCTCAGCCAGGCAGTCAGATGGTTGAGACTGGAACGCTGTGTCGTTCAGGCCCGGATTTTCGTGGCGATCAGGCCCAGCCTTTGGCGGACTGGTCGATCACGTAGGCCGCCACATCAGCGATGTCCGCTTCGCTGAGCTTGCCGCCGAAGGCGGGCATGGCGTTCTTGCCGTTGGTGACCTGATAGGCGACGGCGGCTTCAGGACCATCGGCATAGTTGGTCAGGTAGGCCTTGAGGGCATCCGCTTTGAGCGTGCGCTCGGCGTTCACCACGTTGCCGCCGCCCATGTGGCAGGCCGCGCAGTTGGCGGAGAACACCTGGGCGCCATGGGCGGCATCCGCCGCGAAGCTCGGGGCCGCACCCAACACCAGGGCCAGACAGAGAGCGAGGAGAGAGAAAAGACGACGCATGGGAGGTGCAGTTTGCACACGCAACCGGTTCACGTTAAGGATTTAGGGGGCTTTCCCCGTGTTTCCCTACAGATCTGCAACATTCCCGCACCCCGTTCAGGGCCGGGGCACCGGTCCGCGCCGGGGCAGGCCCGCGAGGTCGAGCACCGCCTCCAGGGTGGGCGCATAGCTCGTGAGGCCAAAGCGCTCAGGGGGACTCACGGGATCGTGAACGAAGTGGCGCTGCCGGATCGAAAAGCGGTCCCAGGCGTTCACCTCCAGCCGCAGCAGGCGGATCAGCCCCTCAATCAACCAGCCCCGCAGCTCCAGCCCCACCGGTGGCTGCCAGACGCCCCGCCAGCGGCAGAGGGTCGCCACCGCCTCGTTCACCGTGAGGGGGGCCTGGCCCAGCACCAGCCGCCGCACCGGCCCCTGGCCCGCCTCGGGATTGGGCTGGTGGGGGGTGGTGGCGAGATGGGCGCAGACCCGGGCGATGTCCGCGGCGTGGATGAAATGGAAGCTGGCGTCGGCGCGCAGCCAGCGGGCCAGCCAGAGCCAGCGCACCGCCTCACCCACCCCGGCCGTGAGATAGCTGGTGGGATGGACATCGGGGCCCATCAGGGTGCCACCGAACACCAACGTCGGAAAGACGGCCACGATGCGCTCCGCCAGGGGATGGGCCTCCAGATCCAGCAGGCACTGGGCTTTGGTTTGGATGTACTCCGTGCCGTGGGGCAGGGCCTCCCGCAGCAGTCGCAGCTGGCGATCGAGAATGCTGGCGGTGGAGAAGTAGATCACCTGCTCCAGGCGCTCGGGATC
>CAYVWU010000336.1:0-2628 GCA_964455575.1 uncultured Cyanobium sp.
CTGACACTCGGCAGCGGCGAGGGCCTCAAGTATTTCGAGACCGGCCGGGTGCAGTTCTATGCCCTGATCGTGTTCGGGGGTGTGATCGCCCTGGTGGCCCTGTTCGGGGTGCTGGGGACGCCGGGCTGAACCTTCCGGCCGTGGGTGGGCGCTCTGGGGCGAGCGCAGCGGCCTCCAGGAATCAGCACGGCGTCCCACCCCTGGGGGTGGCGCGGGTTCGGGCGGCTGGCTGAGGTGCCAGCCTGGCAAGGCTTTGCGGCGGGGGTGAAAGCGAATCAGGCCCTGGGAATAGTCGGGCGGGCGGCCATGGCGCCACGTTGCGGGGCTCGGGGGGCTGGTGGATCCGGGTTGACTGAAGCCGGGGCGTGATGAAGAGCTCCTCAGATCAGACTGACGCCTCCTTCCGGCAGTCAGGCTCCAGGCCGAGACGTGCGCTGTGCTCCGGCAGAGCGGGATGGCGGATCGAGGCCCAGGCGGAGGAAGCGATCATCCAGGGCAGCGGCCGATCATCGAGATCGGCATCAATACCGCATCAAGCGGGTGGCCAGGTGATGGCTGGCAACGCCGAGTGCCAACACCCGGCCCGAGGACGTCATTACTCGTTGCATTTTGCAACACTTTGAAGCACCCATGGCTGACACCTCCCCCGCTTCGGCTTCGTGACCTTCGCCGAGACCTGGAACGGCCGCCTGGCATGCTCGGCTTCGTCATCGACCTGGCACCGAGCTGCTCACCGGCCAGAGCATCCGCTCCCAGATGGGCCTCGGTTGAGCGCGATGAGCAGCGACTCCGCCACCGCCACCGTCATTGGCCCGATCGTCCTGTTCACGGGCATGACGCTCTTCGTACTGAGCCGCCCCAGCGACCTTTCCCCCACCAACTCCCGATGACCACCGGAACCCTGGCAATGCTGATGATCGGCGCCTTGCGCATCGGCGCTCTGATGCGGCAGCCCACCACGGCCGACTGACGGCATTCGGCCTTCCAGCTCCATGCATTTCCCCACCCAGCGAGCTCCCATGACCAACACCCCCGCCAACGACCGGTGGTTCCAGAACCGCGCCGAACGGCTGATTCACATGGAAGAGCTCAAGCGCGCTGAAGTGCTCCACGGTCGCGCCGCCATGCTCGGCATCGTGATCGGCATTCTCACCGAGGCGATCACCGGCTCCGGCATCGCTCATGAGATCGGCCTCGGCGACCTGATGGACGGCTACGCCGCCTGCCGCAGCCAGTTCCTGCCCTTCTGCTTCTGAACAGGTCTCGGCTCAGGGCGATCCGCAGCCACCCCATGGCCCCGCCCGCGGGAGAGAGCAAACCATCGCCTTTCAGCTTCCGGCGGATATCCGGCGCCGCAGGCGGCGGCTGAACCCAAAGGCCACGCCGGCTCCCATCAGCGGCAGCGGGCCGGGCACAGCAGTGGCACCAGCAGTGAAAGCCACGCTCTGCTCATCGCCAGAATCATTAACGTAAGTAAAACCAATCGTTGAATACGTGCCAAGCATTTGCACGACAAAACCGTCATCCTGGCCATTGGATGCGCCAGCGACCGTCACGACCTGACCAACACGGGAAGCATTATTTGCCTGAACAAGGGAAAAAGCATCGGAAAACATAAACGAGGTTCCATTGTCAGTGTAAGTGAAGAAAAGGTAGGGATTTGCCACCGCCTGACTGAATGTGAGCGCCAACTCCTCATCGACAGTGGTTTCAGGATCGCCGAGAACGGCCGACAGCCACGGACTCAGGCGATGTCCGCTCAAAATTGCTTGTTGCGGCGCCACCGATGGCATCCCCGGAAAAGATCACACCAGCATTGGCGCCACTACCGACGGTGACCTGCGCGGTAACTGGCGGAGAGAAGCAGGGAGGGACGGAAGCGCCGTCCAGAAGGGTTGGATCAGTCGTACCTCCCCAACCGACGTCATTTCCAGACCATGCAGCCGTACAAACCGTCGTCAACGCATGGCCGGGAGCAGCCAAGACCATGAGCGAAATAGCCCCAAGGGTGGGCGGCAAGTCCAGAGCAGCCGACTTGCCGAAACCCATCTTGAAATCGCACTGCTTCGCCGGACGGTACAGGAAGCCGTGGAGCAGGACAGCATTCTCATAGCGAGACTCAGCAAGCTTGCGTTCTGATGACATTCGCCCGCACGGCTCCATGGCCAGCAGGCAAAAGCCCACGCGCTCAGCATCAGATGACCGGCAAAATATGTTTTAATTTGTCAACACTTTCCCTGCCTTGCCGCATGGCGCGCTCTACAGGCAGAAGCGTGCCCCCCACCGCCGGTGGGATGCTGCTGGCCGCCTCGCTGGCGCTGTTCGCCGTCTTCCTCGTATCGGTGATCCTGCGGGTCCTGCCGCCCCGCATCCTCGATCCGCTCTGGCAGGTGTCGTTCACCGCCGCCCTGCTCGACATGGGCGGCTACGCCCTGCTCGGCGTGGTGGTGCTGACAGTCGCCCACCTGCTCCAGCCCGGCGATGCGCGGCTGGTCCGCCAGCTGAAGCGCGTCAGCCGGCTCTGCGGCGTCGCTGGCCTGGGTTTTCTGTTGCTGGTGCCTCTGCTGCTCTCGGCCCTGGTGCGCGACTACCAGCAGGTGACCCTGCGCAGCCAGCGGCAGGTGCGCG
>CAYVWU010000337.1:0-2609 GCA_964455575.1 uncultured Cyanobium sp.
AGCAGAGATCGGTGGGGGTGTTGGCGCTGAGGGCCAGGAGCTCGCACATGCTCCCTATTCTCGCCAGCCCGCACAATAGGGGCGACAGCGTCGGGACCGAATGACCCTCCGCACCAAGGTGGCCTTGGGTTTGCTGGTGTTTGTGCCGCTCTCGGTCGTGGCGGACCGCTGGGGGCTGGGGGAGGGGGCGGTGTTCGTCACCTCCGCGGTGGCCATCCTTCCCCTCGCCGTGTGGTTGAGCACCGCCACGGAGGAGTTGGCCCTGGCGTTGGGCCCCTCGATCGGCGCCCTGCTCAACGCCTTCTTCGGCAACGCCACAGAATTGATCATCGCCCTGACCGCCCTCCGGGCGGGACTGGTGGAGATCGTCAAGGCCAGCATCACGGGCACGGTGGTGGCCAACCTGCTTCTCGCTTTGGGCCTGTCGATGCTGGTGGGAGGGATCGGTCGCCAGGAGCAGCGCTTTCAGCCGGTGGTGGCGCGGGTGAATGGCACCGCGATGAGCCTCGCCGTCCTGGCGATCCTCATCCCCAGCCTCACGGGCATGGGCGACGGCGGCCACGGCCTGGGCACCCAGCGGTTTTCCACGTTTGTGGCCTGGGTGTTGCTGCTGGTCTATGGCCTCACCCTGCTGTTCTCCCTGCGCACCCACAGCGGCTTGTACGCGGTGGCGGAGGCGGATCTGACGGAGGACGCGGCAGAGGGGGACTTGGCCGAGGACGCGGCGCAGGCCCCGGCGGGGGAGGCCTGCCACAAGCCGCCGCTGCTGCCCTGGCTGGGGGTGCTGGTGGCGGCGACGGCCGGGGTGGCCTACGAGTCCGAGTTGTTTGTCGGGGTTGTGGAGGAGGTCACCGCCAGCCTCGGCCTGAGCGCCCTCTTCACCGGTGTGGTGCTGCTCCCCCTTCTGGGCGGCGTGGCGGAATATCTCACGGCGGTGACGATGGCGCGCAAGAACAAGATGGATCTCGCCGTCTCCGTCGCCCTCGGCTCCACCCTGCTCGTCGCCCTGCTGGTGGTGCCGCTGCTGGTGCTGGTGGGACCCTTGCTGGGGCACCCCTTGGATCTGAATTTCCAGATCTATGAGCTGATGGCCATCGCCACAGCCGTCGTGGTGAGCAATCTGGTGAGTCTGGATGGTCGATCCGATTGGTTGGAAGGGGTGCTCCTGCTAGCGGCTTACGTGATCCTGGCGGCGGGCTTCTACTTCCAGAGCCTGCCCCCTGTCCTGACATGACGCCTCCTTTTCCCTTCCGCCGAGCGTCGACCTCCCCCGAACCCACCCCCGAGCTCTCCGCCAGCCAGGAGCCCCTTCCCCCGCTTCCCCCCGCCAGCGCCAGGGAGCCGCTGGCGCCGGCGGATCCCTCCCGCGTGCCCGCGTTTCGGGCCAGCAATGCCTGGAGTCGCCTCAACCGCTCCGCCTCCCTCCAGCTGCTCATCGCCCTGCTGGTGGCCCTGGGTTTGACCGTCTCGGGCTCACGGCCCCTCATCCTGGCGGCGGGCGTGGTGTTGCTTGCGCTTTCCCTGGCACAGTTGCTGCCACCCCTCTGGCGGCACCTGAGCGGTCACCTGGAGGACGCCCCCACGGCCCGGATCCTGGCGGCCGTGGCCCTGCTGCTGGCCGCCATCACCATCCCCCTGGCTCTCGGCTGGCTGGATCCCCTGGCTCAGGCGTTCCGCAATGGCAACTGGGAGGCCATCGGCGCCATCGGCGAGGGGGTGGTCGGCGCGTTCGGCTCGATCCTCGTCGCCTGCGTGGCGCTCATGATCGCCTGGCGCCAGGTGATGGTGGATCAGCGGCTCACCACCCAGCAGAACCGCATCACCCAGGCCCAGACGATCGACAGCTTCATCCAGGGCATCTCCGAGTTGATCAGCGATGAGGAGGGCATGCTGGAGGACTGGCCCCTGGAGCGCATGCTGGCGGAGGGTCGGCTGGCGGCGGTGTTCGGCTCGATCGACCGCGAGGGCAAGGCGCGGGTGTTGCGCTTTCTCTCCCATGCCCGCCTCCTCACCCCCCTCAAGCGCGACCAGCGCCTCGGCCGCGCCATCCTCGACGGCGAGGGCAACTACGAGGAGGATCGGGTGTCCGGGGTGCCGGTGATCCGCCTGCAGCAGCTCCTCCAGGGCGTGGATCTCTCCGGTTGCGACCTCCGGGGCGTGGAGTTCAACGGCGCCGATCTGCGGGGTGCCGACCTCTCCTTCTGCGATCTCAGCGGCGCCAATCTCGCGGGCGCCAACCTGGCCGGCGCCAACCTGGAGCGCGCCCGCTTGGAGGGGTGCCGCCTCTTCTACGGCCGTCCTCAGACCGCCTCCCCCCGCGAGCCCGCCAAGCCCCGCGATCTGATCACCGGCGCCGGCAGTGGCGCAGTGGTGGAAAACTGCAATCTCGCCGGCGTGCGCTTCCTCGATCCCCACACCCACCACTACCTCGCCAGCTGGAGCGGCCCCCGCTCCCGCTCCACCCTCCCCGGCGGCCCCCGGGGCATCCCCAGCCAACTGCCGGGTCCCCGCGCTTCCATGGGATCATGATCGAAGTTGACCCACGGGTCAGCGCCCCTGGAGGGGTGGTCGAGTGGTTGATGGCTCCGGTCTTGAAAACCGGCGACCCG
>CAYVWU010000338.1:0-2590 GCA_964455575.1 uncultured Cyanobium sp.
GCCCCTTGCCGCTGCCGATGGCGGTGGTGACATATCCACCCCCCACGAGGTTGGCCTCGCCGTAGGGGTCGTGCATGAGCACCCGCCGAGTCTCCGGATCCCAACCCACCACCAGGCTCCAATGCCCGTCACCGGTGGGAGCAGACACGTGCCCATGGTGGAGCCAACCCACGGGGATGGGGAACCCGAGCCGGAGTTGGGCAATGAGCTGCTCGATCCGGCCATCGGTGCGGAAGGTGGCCTGGATCCCCAGCCGCCGCAGCGCTGACACCTGGGCCTGGCTGTTGGTGGTGTCGCCAAAGCGTTGCACCAGCGCCAGGTAGCGATCATCCCGCTGGCCCGCTCCCGCCAAGCAGCCCGGTTTCAGGAACTCGGCCGCCATGGCGCAAGTGGAGGAGAAACACATCCGATCCCCCTGAGCGGTGGCGCTGTCGCGCTGGCTGAAGTAGGGCACATCCAGGGTGAGCAGCTCGTTCTCCCCGGCGGTGGGGCGAGCGGTTGCGGTCGGGACAGCAGCCATGAAAAGGAACGCTCAGGACATCTGAGGGTTCCGGGCTGGCGCTTCTGGATCAGGGGTTGTGGAGATCCCTGTCAGCGGTTGCGTTCGCAGGCTTCACCGTCGCCATCTCCATCCAGGTAGGTGTGCCCTCGCCGCAGATACTCCTGAGCCTCCTGCCAACTCAGGTTTCGGCAATACACCCTCCCCCCGCTGCTGGCTCCTCCCTGGTCCACCGTTGAGCGGCTCCCCGACCCTGAACCGGACATCACGCCCAGATTCACACCCCGCTGGGGTTGCCCGGCGCGCTGGCGGGGCCTCCCAGCGCCTCGATTCGCCGCACGCCAATCCCATGGGCGCGTGATGCCCCCAATGGCAGACCACACCCCCGCCCGTTGAAACTCAGCCATCCGCTGGGCCTGCATGTACGCCAGGCCATGGCACTGATCCAGATATTGCTCATAGACGAAGGCCTGCCCCATGCGCACCAGTTCCAGGTTCACGTTGCGTCCCTCACGGAGCACCTCCGCCACCGTGCGGCCGTAGCGGTCCGTCGTCTGGGGGCGGAGGCTCACCTGGCTACCGACCGGCGCAAGCCGTTTCAGGGCCTCACTCGCGGCTTGGCCATAGGGTCGTTGGGCCGTTTCCGGGGCGTCGATGCAGGCCAAGCGGATCGTCACCTTCCTTCCACCATCGAGAACCCGCAGAGTGTCGCCGTCACCAACGGAGATCACGGTGGCCGCCATGGCTGACCCAGCCCAGAGCAGCCCAGCCGCGCCGCAGAACACCCATGTCCTCACCAAAGTCATCCCGCCGGATCGCTGGGCTTATCCCTAACAGATCGATCCTGGATCTGTAGGAAAGGCTGTGCAGGTTTTTCCATTCTGCGGGGCGGCGTCAGGGATCGAGACCATGCCCGCGAGGTGTTGCGTTGGGGCTGCTTGACGCAGCCCTCTGGACCGGTGGCGCGGGTCCTTGACCCCGCCCCGCACCCCAGGGTCGCCCTGCTCTAAGCCGCCATGGCCGCAGCTCTTGTCTCTCCTTCTTCCCTCTGTCGCCCAGAGGAGGATCCTTTTGTGCTGCTCGAATCAACTCTCCATTCCATCCAAGCCATCCTCGATCGTCATCGCGGCAAGCCCCTGCGCCGCTGCTGGATGGATCAGCCCTATGGCGAGGAGGAAATCACCCGCTTGGAGGAGGAGTTGCTTCCAGCTCTTCAGCGGTTTGTTGCCCGCATTGCCGATATCGATGATTGGATCCTGGTCGAGATGGAACTCATGCAACGCTGCAGGTTGGAGTCTGAGCGCCTGCGCGTGGCGAATTTGAAGCCCGCCTTGGGCTGATCCCGTTTAGCCGGCCTGGGCTCCTGCTCGGGCCGGCCATTTTGTCTCCATTCCCTTGCGGACTTCAGCCTCTGCGATCAGCAATCAATTTGCTCCGCCAACTCCAGCAGCTTCTCCCGGATCATTTCCTGGACCTCCGGTTGGGCTGGCAGGGTCAGGGCCGCCTGTACGAGCTCGCCTCGGAGCTTGGCCAACTCTTCTGTCGTCACACAAGTTCAGCAGGGCTCCCCAAGTGTTCCCCAGATCGGACAACCCCAAGGCCAAGCAACGGGTCCATTGCCATGAAGCAGAGAGAAAGCGACCATTGCCTTGATTCCAGTGACATTCGCCATGGCATCTGGCCGTCCTGTTCTGATCGCTTCGCTCTTGGCCCTCGCCGCATCCTTCAACGCTCTTCCAGCCGGAGCCAAAGTGCTGGAGGAGGGCAAACCCTCTGGTGGGTTCTACTGGCAGAAAGTGGAAGGAAAGAGCGGCAAAGTCTCGTATCTGTGTCGCGCCAAGGATGACGCCAAGATTCAGAAGGCTGAGAAGTGCGAAAAGGCGGGGGCCAAGAAGCCGTAGCCCCAGCAGCCCCGCGGCTATCCAAGCCAGCGGGAGTTCCCCGCCATTCGCAGCGCACCACCCCGGAACCCTCAGGAGTTCGCCGCAGTGGCTCGCCCATGGACTCCCGTCGCCTGGTGGTGTGGCTCTCGGCCGGCATCCTCGGCTTCCAGGGCGGCACCCTGGTGCTCGATCTCATCCACTGCAGCGT
>CAYVWU010000339.1:0-2584 GCA_964455575.1 uncultured Cyanobium sp.
CCCGACCTGTTGTGGCAGCCGCTACATGTGGATACCGGGTCCGATAACCACTGTTTACAGTGGACACGATTGCCCAAGAGCGGCTGTGGCAGTTGAGGTTGCTTTTGCTTTATAGAGGTGGTTCACGGAAAGGAGCAAAGCCGGCATAGTGGTTCACGGAAACCATCAATTGTTCGTTAGCGGCACTCCGCAGAGCTGAATGGCAGTAGAGTCGCCTTGAAGGCCTCAGATCTCATTGTCGTGTCATCACTTCAGCAAATCGAAGAGCAGGCCCGCTCACTCTCGGCAGAAGATCGGGCAAAGCTTGCGGAATCCATGCTTGAATCACTCCACACTTCCATCGAAGAAATAGAAGCAGCATGGTCTGAGGAGATAGCGTTGCGGATGGACGCATTTGAAAGGGGAGATATTTCTGCGTATTCAGCAGATCAGGTATTTGCAGAAGCACGTCAGATCTTGCAGTGAATCGTGTTCGATTTGTTGAGCCTGCAAGGCTTGAAGTTCTTGTTGCAGTTGCCTACTATCGTCGACTTGAGGATGCACTTGGATCCAAATTTCTTGACGCTGTTGAGGATGCCACAGCTCGTGCTCTCGCATACCCACTGGCAGGGTCACCTGCACAAAATAGAACACGGCGTGTATTTCTTCGGGATTTTCCCTTTGCACTGGTCTATCGCTCTGACGAACAGGGAATCACAATCTATGCTCTGGCTCATCATGCACGCAGGCCAGGTTATTGGCGGAGGCGGACAGTCCGCTAACATCAAGATACAGAAGAGTGGTGAGGTGGTTCCCTCCTATTCCGAGCTTATTCCCTGCGTCTGATCTTGAGCGTTAGCTGAATCTCATCACTTCATAATGATTGCGCCTCCATGAACTTCTGGAGCGTTCGAAAGATTGACACTGCGTTCTGAGGATGCAGAACCCACTCCTTGCGCATCCGCCCCAAGCCAAGCAAGACCCGGCTGCGCACCAGTTCACGCCGTCCTCGCTGTCGTGGACAGGGGGCGGCCCATAGCGGCGGGCGCGACGCAACAAACCGGGCATAACCCAGACACCCTGTGAGCCCATGAACCCGCAGGAGCGTCCAACGGCTTACCCCAGTTCCGGGGGCAACTGAGCCACCAGCCCCGCCGCCAGCCCAAGCGCCCCCGCGCAACCATCCCCCACCGGCTCCTGCCAGCGGGCCCCGGGCAGGTCGCGCGCCAGGGCGCGGCCGAAGGCGTCGCGGAGGCCAGCCAGGTGGGTGATGGCGCCGCCCAGGGTGCAGACGGGCGGAGCGGACAGCTCCAGGTGGGAGGCGATCGCAACGACCATTGCCACCAGCGCCTCCCCATTCCGGCGCAGGATCTCGAGGGCCAGCGCGTCGCCCGCGGCCGCCTGGCGGTCCACCACGGGGGCCAGGGCGGCGAAGCCCGCCGGCCCGAAGCCCGGCGCCACCACCCGCGCTTTGATCCGCTGCGGACTCTCCGGATCCTCCATGGTCAGGCCCAGGGCCTGCCAGAGGGCCTGGCGCAGGGGTCCCTCGGGGAGGCGCCCATCGGCCATGCGCAGGCTGAGGCTGAGGGCCTCGCGACCGATGTCCATGGCGGAGCCGGCGCCATCGAGCAGCCAGCCCCAGCCGGCGCAGCGGTGGTGGCGGCCGGCGCGATTGCGACCGAGGGCGATGGTGCCCGTGCCGCTGATCACCAGGATTCCCTCCCCACGCGGCAGGGCCCCGGCCAGGGCCGTGCGCTCGTCGCCGGTGACGTGCAGGCGCGCGGCGGGCAGGCCGAGGGTGGCCATGGCCAGGCGCAGGCCACGCTCCTGCACCGCGCTGCCGTGCTCGATGCCGCTGGCGCCGATCGCCGCGGCCTCCAGGGGCCAGAGCCCCTCCGGCCGCTGCTGATCCACCAGCCGGGCGCGGGCGCGCACCAGGCTCTCGCGGAGCGCCTCCTGGAAGCGCTGTTCCCCCTCCGGCGCGTCGAGATGGCCCACCCCGGGCCCCTTGCCCTCCACCAGCACCCGGCCGGAGGCGGCGGCCAGGCGGCAGGTGGTGTGGGTCTGGCCGGCGTCAAAGCCCGCCAGCAGGACGCTGGGCTCGGCCGGCCCGCCAGCCGTGTCGCGGTCGGGGTCGCGGACGGGTTCACGCTCGGGATCGTGCTCGGCGGGCTCCGGCGACGGCGCGGGGGAGGACCGGACGGTCACGGTCGGAAGGGGTCCCGCGAACGCTGAAGATCCCGGACGCCGGACGACGGCGCGGCCCCGCGCGAGGAGGCCCCCAGCGGGGGAGCCCCCAGCGGGAAGGCCGCAAGGGTGGCCAGGCTGAACAGGGCAATCAGCTGCACCTCCGGCCGGAAGAAGATCGTGTCCGTCAGACCTTGAATCGCCAGGCCGAGGAAGGCGGCCATGGCCGCCAACGACGGCAGCGCCTGCAGCCCGTTGGCGCGCCACTGCCGCAGGCCCGTGCCCATGGCCGTGAGAAACAGGCCGGCGCCGGCGATCAACCCGGGCACGCCCGCCTCCACCAGCCACTCCAGGGGGATGGAATAGGCGCTGAGGGCGTTGAACTTGGGCTGCTGGTAGAGGGGATAGATCAGGTTGA
>CAYVWU010000340.1:0-2571 GCA_964455575.1 uncultured Cyanobium sp.
CCGATCATCAGCCATTTCAACCTCTACCGCACGGTGTTGATTCAGGGGATCGAGGCGGCGGGTCGATCCACCGGCCAGGCGATCGATGCCCTGATGTCCAGCTATCGCGCCCTCAACGCCACCAACATCGGCCAGGCCTGGTCCGGCCTCACGCGCTCGGAGGTGCAGGCGGGGGCGTTGGCGGTGCTGGTGTTTGCCCTGGGGCTGGTGGTGGTCTATCTGGTGCTGTCCGCCCAATACGGCAGCTACATCGATCCCCTGGTGATCCTGATGACCGTGCCCCTGGCCATGCTCGGCGCCCTGGCCTTCCTGGTGCTGCGGGGGCAGGTGAACAACGTCTACGCCCAGGTGGGGTTGGTGACGCTGATCGGCCTGGCGGCCAAGAACGGCATCCTGATCGTCGACCTGGCGAATCAGCGCATGGAGCAGGGGCTGTCGGCGGCTGACGCGGCCAAGGGGGCCGCCGCCTCACGCCTGAGGCCGATTCTGATGACGGCGTCGGCGGCCCTGTCGGGCTTCTTCCCGCTGGTGATCGCCAGCGGCGCCGGGGCCCTCTCGCAGCGCTCTTTGGGGGCGGTGATCTTCGGCGGGCTGCTGGTGGCCACGGTGTTGAGCCTGTTTGTGGTGCCGGCCTTCTATGTGCTGATGAAGAATCTGGAGGCCGCCTGGTTTCCCGCCAGCCAGCCGCTGCAACCTGTGAGCAGCGACGCCGCCGGCCCGGACGGGGCGCCCTGATCCGCCACCCCCCCGCCGCCGGTCCATGCCCCTGCCCCCACCTCCCGGATACACCCCCCGCCCTCAGCGGCGCGTTGATCGGCGCCGCGTCGCCCTGGCCGGGCTGCTCTTCGCCGGGATGAGCGCGATGCTGATCGGCCTGGCGCAACAGGTGGCCCGCACCCCCGGCGAACCGCTGCCCCGCTGGCCCGTTCCTTACATCCTGCTGGTGATCGCGGTGGCGGGGTTTTCGGGCGCCTGGAACGAAGCCATGGCGCAGATCGCGTTCACCCGGCGCGGCACCCCCGGGGCGCCGCTCTGGCGGTTTCGGCGCTGAGGAGGAACCGCGGGGTCACCGCCACTCAATGGCCGGGGCGCTGACGATTCCGTAGCCTTCGGGCCCACTGCCCGCCCGCCCAAACACCCGCCAACGACAGAGGGCCGGGCACGGGCTGGGCCTGAAACACCCCAACGAGTTCCGAGTCTTCAGGACCGGGAGGGAGCGGAGAAAAGGGGGAAGCCGAGAAATATTCTAAGTACACTTTGGGTGACAAGAAGCTAGCAAAAAAATAGTTTGAAAATGTGCCATCCGCAAAGCCGACACCAAAACCATGGGTTGTCAGCTGCCCCTCGCCACCACCAAGAAGGCGCACCAAATTATCCGACTCGTAACAGCTGCTCACCGTGGAACAATTACCCGGGATCGAAGCCCCAGTGGGAATAAAGGAGGTGATCCCCACGGAATTGCGCTGCCCTGTTACAGCTGTGATCGTGTAAAAGCCATTGGCATCTGGACTGGCTGATGTCACAAGCTGTCCAGAGGCGTCAACAGCAACGCCGGAGGGATCGGCGGCCCGCTGATAACTCCAAGTCCACGTCAATGCATGGGCAGCCGATGGGGCCACAACCGCGGACGCCGTCAAACCAACAGCAAGCGTGGCCAAACCGACCCGTGCCTTCATGCGGGAAATCATGTTGATCAAGAGCCCTATGGCCAACGGTAAACTTGATCTCCCGGGAGAGCAAACAAGCGAGGGGTGGCCGATACAAAACGCAAACGGGCATGCCAGCGTCAGGTGATCACCGTCGGCCGGTCCATCCCTGTGCGCACCTTGATCTCCGCCAGGGCGTCGATGGCGTTGATCAGGTCTGCCAGGGCCACCTGGGGATCCTGGTTGAGGGCACCGCTGGGGGGCACGTAGCTCTCCAGATACACCCGCAGCGTGGCGCCCTGGGTGCCGGTGCCGGAGAGGCGCAGCACCACCCGGCTGCCATCGTCCAGCAGCAGGCGCAGGCCCTGCCCCTCGGTCACGGACGCATCCACCGGATCGGTGTAGGCGAAGTCATCGGCCAGGGCGATGGCGCGCCCGGCGAAGCGCTCGCCCACCAGCGCCGGGAGCATGCCCTTGACGCGGCTGTAGAGGCCGTGGGCGGCGTCGCTGGCGATGGCTTCGTAGTCGTGGCGGGAGTAGTAGTGACGCCCATAGCGCTGCCAGTGCTCCGTCATCACCTCCGCCACGGAGCAGCCGCGCACCGCCAGGATCTGCAGCCAGAACAGCACCGCCCAGAGGCCATCCTTTTCGCGGATGTGGTTGCTGCCCGTGCCGAAGCTCTCCTCGCCGCAGAGGGTGATGCGACCGGCGTCGAGCAGGTTGCCGAAGAACTTCCAGCCGGTTGGCGTCTCGAAACAGGGCAACCCCAGCGCCTTGGCCACCACGTCAGCGGCGGCGCTGGTGGGCATGGAGCGCGCCACCCCCGCCAGACCATCGGCATAGCCCGGCGCCAGGGTGGCGTTGGCGGTGAGCACCGCCAGGCTGTCGCTGGGGTTCACGAAGCAGCGGCGGCCGAGGATCATGT
>CAYVWU010000341.1:0-2529 GCA_964455575.1 uncultured Cyanobium sp.
GAACTTCGGCTGTTGGTAGAGGGGATAGATGAGGTTGAAGGCGGTGTTGCCGGGACCGATGCCGATCCAGGGACGATCGCGGATCATCTGCAGCGCCGACGTCCAGACGTTCATGCGGAAGTTGTTGGAGCTGTCCTCCCGACCCGCCACCAGGCTCAGCACCCGCACCCGCAGGGGTTCCACCTGGGTGACCAGCACGACGAGCACCAGCGCGCCGCCGCCGAGCAGCACGATCGGCAGCAGGCGGCGCCAGAGGGGCGGCCAGGAGCGGGTGGTCCACAGGGCGAGAGTCAACCCCAGCAGCCCCAGGGAAGCCACCATCCCCATCCAGGCGCCGCGGCTGTAGGTGAGCACGAGGGCAACGAGGCCCAGAGCCAGGGACGCCAGGGCGAACAAGCGCCGCGGCCAGCCCGACCAGCGCAGCAGCGCCACGGCGGCCAGCGGCAGGATCGGCAGCAGGTAGCCCCCCAGCAGGTTGGGGTTGTCGAGGCTGCTGTAGATGCGCACCGTGCCCCGCGCCACGGAATTGGCGTCCGACCAGCGGGCGAGGGCGCCGCCGGCATCGCCATAGAGCTGGCGGATCCCCAGCACGCTGGTGAGCAGGGAGCCGGCCAGGAGGGCGGCGGTGATGCGGTCCCACCAGATCGGCGCCTGGCGCAGCAGCTGATGCATCAAGGCGTAGACGCCGAGATAGCTGACCAGCTTCATCAGCCCCTTGAAGGCCGCCAGCGGCACGGGGGAGAAGCCTGTGGCCACCACCGCCACCGCCAGCACGACCAGCAGCCAGCCATTGATCGCCCCCACCGAACCCGGCCGCGTGCGCAACGCCCACAGCACCCACAGCAGGCCGCTGGCGGTGATGAGCAGGGTGAGCCCCCCCCGGGTGAGCTGCGGCAACCAGGCCATCAGGGCGCAGAGCATCAAGCCCGCCACCAGCTCCAGATGCCGCCCCAGCCAGCCGACCCGTTGCTGGGCCAGCAGCCCCTGCCAGCGGAGCACCAGGGGGGGAGGGGCGGGGGCGTTCACGGGGGTAGCGGGAGGGGTTGGCCTGGATTATGGGCTGGGCTGGGACTCCAGACCCGTGGCCTCGCCACTCGTGGCGCCGCCTCCGGCGGCGAGGGCCTCCAGGTCGTCGAGAGGGGGCGGCGAGGCGCTGTTGCGGAGGAAGAGCACGCGCCACACGGGCAGCCCCTGGCGCTCCACGTGCCGTTCCCGTTCGGTGGGCACGGGCAGGGGGTTGGTGGAACGCCAGGGGCGGGGATCGGCGGCGGGGCGCTCGAAGCAGCCGCTGCCCTCCACCAGGGCCACCATGGGTTCGATCAGGGCGTGCACATCGCTCTGGAGGAAGAGGGCGGAGCCGGGGGCGAGGGCCGCCGCGAGGGCGCGCAGCAGGGAGGGCTGCAGCACCCGGCGCTTGTGGTGACGCGTCTTGAACCAGGGATCCGGGAACTGGAGGGTCACCAGGGCCAGGCGGCCGGGGGGGAGCTGGGCGAGCCAGTCGGGGAGGCTGACGCCGGCATTGGCGAAGAGGAAGCGCAGATTGGGGAGCCCCGCCGCCAGGCGATCCGCCTCAGCGGCCTCCACGAGGGGTTGGCGAATCTCCACCCCGAGATGGTTGTGGTCGGGGCGCAAGGGCGCGAGGGCGAGGAGGAACCGTCCGCGGGCGCTGCCGATGTCGAGGTGGAGCGGCAGGGAGGGAGCGGCGAAGAGCTCCTCCAGGGGCGGCAGAGACCGCGGTTGCTGGTGATAGCGGCTGAGGGGATTGACGTGCTGCCGCACCATCAGCCGTTGGGGATGAGAAACGCCCAGCAGGCGGTGTAGCCGTGCAGATGGGTGGCCGCCCCCACCGGACCGATCTCCCCGTTGCAGAACACGCCAGCGATCGGCACCGTGGCAAAGACCTCTCGGCAGAGCTTCACATCGCCATCGGCCTCGCCGTAGAGCCCCTCGCCCCGCCCCAGACAGGCGAAGAGAAGGGCCGCCAGGGGCTGGGGGGCGGCCAGGGACTGGCGGCGGAGCAACAGGCGGGCGTCTTGTCGCGAGGCTTCCGCATCTCGCAGCTGGAATTGCACGCGCTGGCCGACGCGCATCCGCTCCGCCACCGCCACAGCTCCATTGCGGGGATCGACGCCGATCAGGTTGCGCACCAGAAACGCCGCGGGGGGCGGGCCATCGCTGGAGAGCAGCACCTCGCTGCGATCCACCCCGAGGAACAGGGAGTGCTTCACCTGTTCCCGCTCCAGGGGGGTGAGCTCGCTCAGGATGAGCTGCAGGGCCTCCACGGGGCTGCGGGGGGCATCGCCGCCGCGGCTCACCTGGATCACCACATTCCGCTGGGCCTGCTCCACCTCGAACACCGGCCCGATCGGCCGGCAGCCCTGGGCCACCAGGGGATCCAGCCGCCAGGCGCCACTGATGAGACAGCCCACGGCGCCGGTGCGCACGCTGGCCTCCGCGCCGCCGCCGCCGCCGCTGTAGAGGAGGGAGCCATGGGGGGCGCTGTGCTGCCCCGCGATGCCGCCCACCTTG
>CAYVWU010000342.1:0-2528 GCA_964455575.1 uncultured Cyanobium sp.
TCCGCCACCAAGGCGTCGGGGGGGAAGTAGGCGTTTCCTTCCACAGTGACGATGTCGTCGCTGCGGGCGATCACCACGCCGTTCCAGCTGGCTTGCATCGGGGTTGGACCATTCACCGCTGCATCTTGGCGGTCGGAGCGCCGTGCCGGTTGGTGGCGGCGCTCCGTTGGGCACCCGTTCACCCTCCGGCCCGCAGCCACCACACCACCACCCCCAAAACGCCCGCCGCGGCGAGCAGCCACGGCCACAGGCGACGGGCGGGGGCTGGTGGCTCGGTGCTGATGGCGAAGGGGGGTGGTTCAGGGCGCTGCTCCACGTCCCGCAGCAGAGCGGCAGGGTCCGCGTTCTTCTGGAAGAGGAGGTGGAGGGCGGGCCAGATCCAGGTGGTGTTGTAGGCGTTGGGGCCGTGCTTGACGCCGCCGAACGCGTCGAACAGGTCGTCGTCGTAGGTCTTGGTGGAGGTGACGGCCTGATTGTGGAAGGCCACCAGGTTGGGATCCCGCTGCTGGTTGGAGCTGGCGAAGTACAACGCCTTGGCGGGACCGCCCACCGACGAGAAGGCTCCCCCCCCACCTCGCACGGCCCAGAGCTGCGGCGGCACCAGGGTGTCCGCCAAACCGTGCAGGATCGCCACCGGTTGCTGGATGTGCGGTCCGGTGTCCTGAATGCGCAGCGGGTCGGCGGTGAAGGGCGCGTTGAAGAGCTTCAGCAGGGCGATGACAAAGCCTGGAATGCCCATCTCGGTGCTGGTGGCCGGATCGGCGGCGAGGATGGCCCGGGGCTGAAAGCGGGCCGGTGGCTCGGGGGTCGTCAAGGAGGGAATGCTGAGGCTGAGCAGGCCGCCCAACGAATGGCCGAAGCCATACGTCTCCATCGAGGCGGTCGCCCAGTGGGCGTGGGACGCCTCCTGGCTCAGGTCGCTCCAGGCCTGTTCCGTGAGCGTGAGCGCGTTGCGCAGCCAGTCCGTCGGGGCGTAGGCCAGGCTCAGCAGCACTGTGCCGATGAGCTCGCCGAGGTTGCGGGCGTAGTTGCGTCGAAACCAGCCGATCACCGTCAGCACCAAGCGCACCAACACCCAGGGGAGCAACACGCGCCGCAGGTCCCCCACCCGCAGCTCCGGCAGGCTCGTGCCCAGGCTGGGCCGAGACTCCCGCGCCTCCCCCGCCAGCGCTTCGGGTCCCCCCGCCAGGTCTTTGTGCCGCCCCGCCAGGTGTTCCGGCAGATCCTCCAGGCGCAAGGCCTCGTCGCGCTGCCGACGCAGCAGCCGGAGGGTGGTGCGCCCCCAGGGGGGTGGGGCCGTGCGGGAATGGCTGGCGCCCAGCCGCTGGCCGGCGCCGCTCAGCGACTCTTCCCTGTAGGTGCTGCGTTGGAAATCGGGGAAGAACACGAGCCAGCCAGCGGCGGCCAGTTCGCGTAGATGGGCCTCGTAGAAGGAGGGCAGGCAGAGGGCGAAGCCATGGAGATAGAGAATCGCCCGCAAGGGTTTGTCGGGATCTTCGGCCTGCTTGGGCACGTAAACACGGATGAACGTGCCATCGTGATGGCGCCCGCGCTGAAGAATGCGAAAGCCGGCGGGGTCATCCACCACCGCATCCCAGGGCCCTGGGGCGGTGGACGGCGGGGTGGCGTCTGTCATGGGGGAGGGAAGGGAGGGCGGTCGGGGAGGGGTGGATTGGACGCTGGGGTGAGGGCGTGGTCCCCGCGCGTCCATTGTTGGTGCGGGCGGGTTTGGCTTAAAACTGAGTTTTGCCTGAAGCGGTTGGGACGGAATAAACGGTGGAATCAGCGATGCTTGCTGTCGACAGGTCTTCACTGGTGAAGTAAATCTGCCGATGGGTTGGCGAGGCGATCAACCCGCAGTTGTCCGGAGCGTTGAGGACCACAAGGCCGCGCCAGCCAGTGCCGGATTGGTCATTCGCCATGGCCATGTTGCCTTCGCCCAACACCTGGATGCTGTAGATGATGGTTTGCCCTGGCATGAGCGACTGATTGTCGAAGCGGAAGTCGCTCGCGAAGTCGTCATACATAACAACATTCCCATTTTCATCAATGAACTGCGCGATCAGGGCGCCTTTGCCAGCTCCCTGGCTGAAATTGGTTGTTTCCTGAAACTCAAGGCTGAAAGACACGTGGCCCGCGGCGCTCTTGGGCAGAGATATTTCAACAAAATATGCTTGCAAAACAAAGGGAATCCCCGCCTTGATTCCGCCGCCGCCCGGTAGGGCGCTGGCGGGAATCAGCGACTGTGCGAGCACCTCAAAGCTGGAAAGAATAGCCATTGGAAAGAGATTGAAGAAGGGGTTATTGAGGGGCGGGGATGAACCCTCGCCTCGGCAAAAGATTGGTTCATGCGGGCTTCAGTTGTTGTCATCCGCTCCACGACAGGCTGTCCGCTTCCTGACAGCCGGCGCACAGGGGAGGGCGCGCGCCCCGCGCGCGGGCCGGGCAAGCTGGACATCACCCCAGGCACGCCCATGCTGCGCTTCCTGCTCAACGTTCTCTGGTTCGTGCTCGGCGGCTTTGTGATG
>CAYVWU010000343.1:0-2523 GCA_964455575.1 uncultured Cyanobium sp.
GAATTGCAGGAGATGTATCTCAAGCGCAAGACCTTCGCCTTCAATGCCGACAATCCCGGCGAGATGAATCAAAAGCGCGAAGTGTTTGAAGCGGCGATGAAGACAGCGGATGTCACCTTCCAAAACCTGGATTCCGCCGAGATCTCCCTCACCGATGTCAGCCACTACTTCGACAGCGACCCCACCAAGTTGATCGCCAACCTGCGCGACGACGGCAAACCACCCGCCAGCTACATCGCCGATACCACAACGGCCAATGCCCAGGTGCGCACGCTGAGCGAAACCATCCGCCTGGATTCCCGCACCAAGCTGCTCAACCCGAAGTGGTACGAAGGCATGTTGAACTCCGGCTATGAGGGGGTGAGGGAAGTGGCCAAGCGCCTCAACTTCACCCTGGGTTGGAGTGCGACGAGCGGCCAGGTTGACAACTTTGTCTACGAGGAAGCCAACGACACCTTCATCAACGATGAAGAGATGCGCAAGCGCCTGCTGGAGCTCAATCCCCACAGCTTCCGCCGCATCGTCGGCACATTGCTGGAAGTGCACGGACGGGGCTACTGGGAAACCAGCGACGAGAACATCGCCCAGTTGCAGGAGATCTATCAAGAGATCGAAGACCGGATCGAGGGGGTGACAGCACCGCAGAAGGGCGCGTGAGGCAGGTGGCCAAGGGGTCGTCCCAGGGAATCGACCCGGCCGCGATCAGCTCGGGCCGGGCGCCTCTTTGCTGCCACCGCAGTCCTGCCAGGAGTTGAGAAGCCGAGCAAGCTCTGTTTTCATCGCCTGCAGCGATTGAATGCGTTCGTCGATCGAGGTCATCTTGGAGGTGATGCTCTGTTTGAGGTTGGCGCAGTTGCAGATACCCGCACGGCGGACCTCCAGGATGCGGGCCAACTCGTCCAGGGGCACATCGAGGGCGCGGAGGGCGCGAATGATGTCCAATTCCGCGAGGCTCTCCTCATCGAAGAGCCGGTAGCCCCCCTCCGAGCGACCGATGGGGCGCAAGAGCCCTTCATCGCAGTAGAAGCGGATGGTTTTCACAGACAGACCGGAACGCTTGGCCACCTCGCCAATGCGGAGGCCAGGAGCGAGGACCGCTGGCGTCATCGACCAACTCTCCATTGGATGGAATCTTTAGCAGCTTAGGGTTCTTTCGGGAGGAGGCCAGGACAGCGCGGACGAGAGGACAAAGTCTCCAGCAAAAGAGATTGACTGGAGAGATCTGCTATCGTTTGTCCAAGCTCACGCCCCTGTGTTGAGCTGGCGACGACAGAGCAGTCCCTTTGCCAGTGTACGGACCCTCGATGTTCTCCCTTACCAGCCACTGGCTTGTTTGGAATCGCTGCAGGCGGAAGCCGATGCTGGCGGTGCTGGCGCTGGGGGCCTTCCGCTCCGTCCTTGCCATCGCGCTGGTAGACGCGGCCGTCGCGCAAACCAAGCCGTCCAAGCCCCCCGTGCCTGCCCTGTATCCCACCCGGACCGAAGCGGAGAAGGCCGCCAAGGAGCAGTTTCACTGCACAGGAGCCCATCCGATGGGCCAGCAGTGGATGCCCTGCAGCCAACACGCCCACGACCACAGCTCCCACCCCTGAGGCCTGTCGAGATGGCGCAATGCGGCGATAAGCCTCGCTTCCTGGCCATTGGCATCGCTCCCCTGGGCATCGTCTCCATCGGCGTTGTGCCGATGGGCGTTGTCAGCATCGGCGTGGTGCCCATGGGCGTGGTCAGCCTCGGTGTCGTCGGCATGGGGGTGATCAACGCCTGCGTGGTCGGCATGGGGGTGTTGGTGGCCGGCGTCCATGGGATGGGGATCTGGCAGCTCGGGCCGGAAGGCCTGGCGGCGCATCGCCATGGCCAGGCGACGGCAGGGCAGCACATGCATCAACCGGCCAAGGCTCAAGGGGCCGTGGGCTCATCGGAGCGGAAGCTCTATGCCTATTCGACCAAGGCTGAGGCGCTGGAGAAGGCGCGGCAGTTGGGGTGTCAGGGGGTGCATGCGATGGGGGTGTTGTGGATGCCTTGTGGGGAGCATCCGAGATGAAGGGAGATCGTGGTTCTAAGCATTGTTGTCATGACAAAAGGTGAGAAAAACAGGAAGGGCACACGACGCAAGCGAACAGATTGATCGTCAGCTGTCGGTCCGGATGTAGCAAACCTCGCAGCCCTTCACCAGCCGAGCTTCCTGCATCACTGCAGCGGCATTGAAGGGGGAGAACTCGAACCACTGGAAGAGATCCAGTCCTCGGTCGAGGGTGATCTTCCAGCCGTGGTCGGTGGTGATGCTACGGGCGTGAAAATTGGGACTGGCGTCGATCTCCCAGGTGAACGGCGTGCTGGTGCCAGCAAAGGAGTCCTGCACCTGGCCAAGGTTCTCCACCTGTCTTTCCAGTGTCTCCTGATCCGAGCCGGTGATCAGGTGGACGGTCACCTCATCACCGACTGGGGTGATCTCATTCACCATGCGGAGGAACTCCACCAGGTTGCGGACCTGGTGGAAGGCCCGGATGTAGGGATCGCGGATGA
>CAYVWU010000344.1:0-2500 GCA_964455575.1 uncultured Cyanobium sp.
GCGAGGGCGGGGATGTTTTTGCCGCTGGGCAGCACGCCGGGGTGGCGAATCGGATCGCCGCCGGGGCCTGGGATGACGTATTCGCCATCCAGGGCGCGCAGCAGGCTTCCCATCTCCTGATCGGCGCACACCTGCTCGAGGCAGAAGCGCAGGTAGGCAAATTGTTTGTCGAGTTCAGCAGGGTCCACCCCGGGGAAACCGTTCTGGCGGCAGGCGGCCAGCCAGGGGCTGGGCAGGCGCAGCCCGAAGCGCTCCAGCAGCTCGAAGAGCCAGCCGAAGTTGCGGCGCAGCGTTACCCGGCCGTCGGCGCCGGTGACCTCACGCACCATCGCCCCCACCGCAGCGCGGCAGGTTTCGGTGATGTGGCGGTTGAGTTCCACATCAGCCAGCACGCCGGCGTCGTTGCCGCGGTAGACATCCTCGATGGTGCGCCCAAGGGATTCGGCCAGCAAACCGGGCAGGGAGCGGATTCCTTCTTCCTCACGCTCAATGGCGGCGATGTTGACCAATGTGGCGATCGCCTCCTCCGCGGTGGGGGGCTTGCCGATGGTGTGCAGGCCGCAGGGGAGCAGCCGGCTCTCGATCTCCATCAGCTGGCGATACACCGCCCCCACCACGCCATCGCGGCCGTCCAGATCGAGCTCCGACGCATCCGCCTCCGGCAGCTCCACGTCTTTATCGAGGTTGCACTGGCGCGCGGTTTCCACAATCGCGTTCACGATCTGCACGCCCCGGCTGCTCTCCCGCAGCTGCTGATAGCTGCCCACCAGCTCGCCCAGCTCCTTGAGCCCCTTGTACAAACCAGCGTTTTCCGCGGGCGGGGTGAGATAGCTGATCGTTTCCGCGTAGCCCCGGCGCTTGGCGATCGTCGCCTCGCTGGGATTGTTGGCGGCGTAGTAGTAAAGGTTCGGCAGGGCGCCGATCAAGGAGTCGGGGTAGCAGGTCTCGCTCATGCCCATCTGCTTGCCGGGCATGAATTCCAGGGAACCGTGGGTACCGAAGTGCAGCACCGCATCCGCGCCCCACACCTTTTCCAGGTAGGTGTAATACGCCGCAAAGCCATGGTGGGGGCTGGCGCTGCGGGAATAGAGCAGCCGCATGGGATCCCCCTCGTAGCCGAAGGTGGGCTGCACGCCGACAAACACATTGCCGAAATGGCGGCCATAGATCAACAGATTCGTGCCGTCGCTGTTCAGCTGCCCCGGCGGTTTGCCCCAGTTCTCCTCCAGCCGTTGCGAGTAAGGCGTCAGCCGCTCATACTCCTCCACGCTCATGCGATGGGCGATGGCCAGCTCCGGTGAGCCCTCCAGCGCCTCGGGATCCTTCAGCACCGCCTCCATCAGCGCTTTCGGCGTGCGGGGCAGATCCTCCACCTGATAGCCCTTGGCCTTCATCTCCTGCAGCACCCGGTGGATGGAGCCGAAGACATCCAGATAGGCCGCCGTGCCCACGTTGCCCTTGTCGGGGGGGAAGCTGAACACGGTGATCGCCAGCTTCTTCTCCGCCCGCGGCTTGATCCGCAGCGAGGCCCAGCGAATCGAGCGTTCGGCGATGGCCTCCACCCGATCCTGCAGCGTGTGCGCCTTGCCGGTGGCGTCATCCCGGCCGCTCAACACGATCGGCTCGATCGCCCCATCCAGCTCCGGAATGGCGATCTGCAAGGCCACCTGCACCGGGTGCAGCCCCAGATCGCTCTCCTCCCACTCCTGCGTCGTCTGGAACACCAGGGGCAGGGCCACCATGTAGGGCCGATTCAGGCGCTGCAGGGCCTCGATCGCTTTGGGATGGTCCTGCCGGGCGGGGCCGCCCACCAGGGCAAAGCCCGTCAGGCTCACCACCCCATCCACCAGGGGCTGCTCCGGATTGAGCGGGTCGTAGAAAAACTGACTCACGGGCTTGCTGAAATCCAGCCCGCCGCAGAACACCGGAATCACCGTGGCGCCCCGATATTCCATCTCCTGAATCACGGCCACGTAGTGAGCCTCATCGCCGGTGACGATGTGGCTGCGCTGCAGCACGAGGCCCATCACCGGCCCCTTGCGCGCCTTCTCGCTCAGATCGGGACGGCTGGCGGTCCAGTTCAGATATTCCTTCAAGTCCTCAAACATCCCCGGCGCCAGGGGGTGCCAGATGCCCAGGTCAGGGAACACCACCGGGTCGGCCACCTGCAGGGCGGGCCGGTCGGCGGCGGCGTCGCTGGCGAAAACATATTTGTCCGCCAGCATCAGCAGGAAGTTCCGCAGGTTGTCCGGCGTTCCCCCCAGCCAATACTGAAAGCTGAGCATGAAGGAGCGCGCATCCTGCGCCTTCTCCACCGGCAGATACTTCAACACCGTCGGCAGGGTGTTGAGCAGCTTCAGCATGGCGTCCTGGAAGCCGGCCGAACCGCCCTTCTCCTTGCGCTTCTTCATGAACTGCGCAATGGCGCTCTTGCTCTGACCCAGCTGGGCCATGGAGAAGGTGCCGAGCTTGTTGAGGCGCATCACCTCCGGCATGGAGG
>CAYVWU010000345.1:0-2484 GCA_964455575.1 uncultured Cyanobium sp.
TCAAGGACCTGCTCTCCTGTGAGCCTCTGCACGCCTTGACAGCACATTTCGTAGGCTAGATACGCAAGTTGCGGCATGGCTTCTTCCTTTTCTATGGGTGGATAGGAAAACTGATTCCAGTTTAATAGGACTGAAATCGCTGCGGCGTACAGCTCGTTTCGTCGAGTAGGCAACCTAAGTGATGTACGTTTCACCAAGGCTAAAGTTGTCAGCATCATTGGATTATCTGTCAGACGTTGAATGCGAACGTTAGAATTAAGGGCTTTGACAAGCTCTTGAGCGCTTTTTTCCTTGATACTGGGTGCTTGGTGGGCCTCTGTGACGGCAACCCAACGCCGAGCGAAAGAATCTTCTTGATTACGCATAAAGCTCCGCAGCCCTCAGAGCCCGCTCCGGGCAAGGCTTGCAAACGCAGACCGCATTGGCGATCCGTTCTGTCATTACTGCCATCTTGAAACGCCGATTGAATAGGAAGCAAAAGCCACCCAGATAGCGTTTACCATATTTTCCGAAATTGAAGGCATGGAAAGTGCCGCTGAAGCTGGTTTTCAGATTGCCCAGCAGAATGTTAATCCAGCGAAACTCGGGAAGATCATTGGGATGACGCCCACCAGTTACAACAGCAGTGTGGCTGCAGCCTGCTGCTACGACGGAGCGGAAGCAGGCGAGCCCATCAGAGAGCACGGAGCAACTACTCGACAGATGCTTGCGAGCCCAGTCAGACAGGGCCTCTGATGTGAACCCAGTGACTGGTGAAATTTTGGCATGGATCGGGTGCCCTTCTGCATTCAGGGAGATGGAAGCCACGATCGGCACCTTGTTCTCCGAACCACGACCTGCCTTGCCTCCAGGGCATTCTCCGCCAAGATAAGCATCATCAATCTGGACTTTTCCCTGTAGCACGTAGCATTCATCCCGTTCGCTCATGGCATGCATGATCTTGCTATGCAGCATCCAGGCAGTGTTATATGTAACGCCCAGTTGGCGACTGAGATGCAATGAAGAAATACTGGTTTTTGCCTGGCCAATCAGATAGAACGCAAGGAACCAGATAGTCAGCGGCAGTTTGGTTGCTTCCATGATCGTGCCTGCTGTCACAGTGGCCTGGTGCCCGCATTGCCGGCATTGATAGCGCTTGAGTCTTCGGCCGTACACAAGGCCATGGAGAGACTCTTCGCAGCGCGGGCAACGAAAGCCGTTGGGCCAGCGGATCTTGGCCAGCGCCTCCTCACACTGGGTTTCCGTTCCGTAGAGCTGCAGGAACTCGGGCACGGAGAGACCTTTCTGGAACTGAATGGCGTTGCGGCCCATGATCGAAGTGGTATCTGTGTACCACTCTAGGTGCTGGCGGGCCGCTCGCGGAGCCAGCTGCGTAATCAAGTGCCGCTTTGGCGGTAGAGGCGCATCTTGGTGTCCAGGTCGTACGCCAGGCTGGCGTCCGCCACCTCCACCACCAGCAACGTATCGGCGGCGGTGGGATGGGCCTGGAGCCAGGCATCGGCCCGGGCCGTCACCACCGCCAGATCGGGTTCGGGCTCCTGCCGCTCGCCGAGATCCAGCGGGGCTTTGATGCGCAGCTCCCAGGGCGGTGGGGCTCCCGCTGTGCCGCCGCTGCTCTCCAGCAAGGGCGCAAACGCCCGCGCCAGCCGATGCACCACGGCGGTGTGCCGGGTTCCTTTGGCGATCACCTCCAGCACCTCCCCGTCGATCAGCTCCAGCCGCCGCTCCGGCAGCAGCTCACAGAGGCGATGAAATTCCGCCACCGAGAAGCGGGCATGGTGTGGGCCCCCTTGGCGCTCCGTTCCGGGCGCAACGCCGCGGGGGAGAGAGTCGGAGGAGGCCGGGGAGGCCATGACCGGGCCAGGAGCCGAGAGCTTGAGTCATTGTAAGGAGGGAGACCCGCGAGCGAAACGGCCTGACCGAGCCCACCTTTGCCACCGGCCAGCCCCTTCGCCTTGCGGTCTGCGTCAGGGGATCCAAGCGGAGCCTTCAAGCCGACGAAGCTCACTCCAGCGCTGCCCGCAAGGCGGCGCCGGCGTCATCGGGGCCGTTTCCCGCGTCCAGCTCCCGGAAGACTCCCGTCTTGGCCCTGGCCCTCACCGATTTGGCCCGCCTGGGGCGGCTCGAAGGGCGCCTGCGGGAGCTGGGCCGGCCCCAGGAGCGGCAGAGGCCACGGCTTAGCCTCCAGAGTAAATCTAGGCCACCTTGAAAGCCGTCCCGTGCAGGTCAACCTCCACGGTGATCGCCCGGGCCGGCAACCCACTGGCGCGGCTGATACCCGTGGGCTCCATTTCACCGCCACGGCCACTCGGCTTTCGGGGGGGCACTGCTCGGGTGGAAGCCGATCTGACGCGCGACTTCGAGGCGGAGATCAACGCCATGTTCCTGCTCGCTGGCGATCTGCCGCCGGACGGGACCGAACCCATGGCCTGGATCTGGATCAGACTGCCACCACTGCCGAAGACGCAATGAGCGAGCCTCAGC
>CAYVWU010000346.1:0-2472 GCA_964455575.1 uncultured Cyanobium sp.
CATGGGTCACGCGGCCAAACAACTTGCCGGTGGCTCCCACCCAGGGCAGGGCGGCGAACTTGTCGACAGTGGCGATCACGAAGGCCGGCAGCCGTTGATAAAGCATCTCGTCGACGGCCACCAGCGGCAACGTGCTGTCGCCGGAGAAGCGGCACTGGCGGTTGCGGCAGCAGACCCTCAGCTCCTTCGGGTGATCGGCATCGGGGAGCAGGCGAAACACCCCGCGGGCCACCGCCGGGCGCTCATCGGCCAGGGAGGCCTTGCCAAGCTCGGTGCCGCACCAAGGGCAGGTGTCGATCGGAATCGGCTTGTTGTCGCCGCCGCTCCAGGCCAGCACGCGGGAGCGGGCGCTGGTGTCGTCGCCATCGCCTTTGTGGCCCAGCTTGTTGGGGGTGCCGCTCTGCCCCACCCACAGGCCGATCTCGAAGGGCCACTGGCCGAGCCGCTTGGGATCTTTGCGGCGTTCCAGCTCCAGGGCGCAGATCAAGGTGGAGGCGCGGCCGAGCTGATCGAGGGTGAGCAGGCGGAGGGTGTAGCGCATCAGCACGCTCATGCCGGCCGACGCGATCGCGCCCCCGTGGCGCAGCCGGCGCAGCACCAGGGTGTAGGCCGCCAGACCCAGATAGGCCTCGGTCTTGCCACCGCCGGTGGGGAAGAACAGGAGGTCGATGGTGTCGCGGTCGGCATCGGTGGGCTCGGCCATGCCAACGAGGTTCATCAGCAGAAAGGCGAGCTGGAATGGACGCCATTGGGGCTTCACGGCGTCGGGGTTTTGGCCCCGCATCACTCCGAATCGCTGCCGGGCCGCGGCCGCCATCACGCGGTTGGCGATCGCAAAGGCCAGCCGCACCGGTTCGTTGTCCAGCG
Organism: uncultured Cyanobium sp.; assembly: GCA_964455575.1. Classification (GTDB taxonomy): domain Bacteria; phylum Cyanobacteriota; class Cyanobacteriia; order PCC-6307; family Cyanobiaceae; genus Cyanobium. The sequence goes on from CAYVWU010000346.1 coordinate 868, forward strand.
CTGCGATGCCACGCTCGATGCGCTGGGCCTGTTTGGTGGCTTCCTGAAGCAGCTCCGTGGCTGTGGCCTGTTGCTGCTTGCTGGGCGTGTCGATCCGCGTGCGCTGCCGCTCGATCCAGGTGGCATAGGCCGTCACGAGAGGGCGCAACGCCGCCTGCACAGGGTCTGCCCCTTCGCTGGCCAGGCGATCCAGCTCCGGCATCGACAGCACCAAGCCGGCTGCTTCCAGCTCCCCAACCCTGGGCAGCACCTTCTCCACGGTGGCCTGAGGCAGCCAGGTGGTGCTGATCTGGTGGCAGTGGCCGTTGGCATCGATCCGGGGGGCCACGGAGATGTTGTGCCCCACGGCGAATTCGTGGTCGCCCCGGTAGTGGAGGTTGTTGACGCGGTGGTCCCAATCGTTGGCGTTGATCGCCCGATCAGCGGCGCGGGGGTCGCGGCGTTCGAGGAAGCCTGCGCCGCAGCCCACATCCAGCTGCACTTGGTAGGCGCTGGCACGATCGCGGTCTTCCGCGCCGCGGCCCTCAAAGCGGCGTTCGTTGGTGAGGAACAGGCTCACGGCCACGGCGCCGATAGGGTAGCCCTGCCCCGCTGGAGCGGGCCTCAGGTGCCAACGGAGCATCAGGCCTTCGCTGCCGGGCACCTCCTTCGCCTGCGTCGATCCGCCGCTGGGCGCCAACCCGTCGGGCGGGAGGCTGATCTGCTCGGAGTGGGGTTCGCGCATCCAGGCTTCGTCGGCCTTGCTGCCTTCTGGCGGGGCGGTGAGCTTGTAGCTGGCCCAGTGCACCGTGATGTCCAGCCCGGTGGCGGCCGGGATGAGCAGGCTCAGGCCAACGGAGCAGGGGAAGAACACCCGCCGCGCGGGCCCGGCTTCACTGGCGCCGGTGTCATCGCCGCTGGCGTTGCTCTTGCGTTTGGGGGAGAGGTTCTGGCCATCGAGGCCGGCGAACTCGTCGTCGGCGGCATCATCGGCGCGGTCGCCCAGGCTGGTGTCACTGGGGATCAGGAAACCGGTCTGGTACCAGCGGTTTGGGGGGCGATCGAGCACCTCTTCGCGCAGCTCGGTTGCCTCATCCGTGCGCCCGTCCAGCTCCAGCTGGGCAAGGATGGCCGGGGTTGGTCCCACCAAGTCAAGGGTGAGGGCCTGAATCAGCTGGTTGCGAATCTGGGCGGAGGTGGTCATCCCATCACCAGAGCACGCGACAGGGGAAGGTGGCCAGCGCAGGGTCGAGGCTCACCAGTTGCAGGCCCTCCAACTCAGCCTGGGCGGCCAGCAGCCGATCGAAGGGATCCCGATGAGCCTGCTGGTAGGAACCGGCGCGCACACCATGATGCAGCTGCACGGCCAACGGCTGGAATCCCTGATGTTGCAAGAGGGAAGGCAGATCCTGCAGCAGCTGTTCGGCGCCGGGCAGTTTGCCCAGGCCCACCTTTGTGGCGAGCTCCCAGCCGGTGGCGGCGCTCACAAAGATCGAGGCCGCCGGGTCGTTGATGGCCGCGTACGCGAGGCTGGAGAGTTTCTCGGGTTCCACCAACCACCAGAGCAGGGCATGGGTGTCCAGCAGGAGGGATGGGGCCATCAAGAGGGCAAGGGGGCTTCCAGGG
>CAYVWU010000347.1:0-2459 GCA_964455575.1 uncultured Cyanobium sp.
TCGGATCCGCAGCGCCTCCTCGCTCTCCCCTCGCTCCTGCAACACATCCGCAATCCTGCCCATTGTGACCGCCACCGCCCTGGAGTCCCCCAGGCGACGGAACAAAGGAAGTTGGTCATCGCGCCAATGAGCGAGGGCGGCGTCGAGATCCCCCAGGCTGTAGAGCAGTCGTCCCAGTTCATCAACCAGCCCCGCGTTGAGTTCATCGGGGACCTCCGGGTGGCGGGCGAGCCAGGTTCGGATCTCCGCCACCCGCCGGCTGCGTTCGATCATGGAGCGGCTGTCCACCTCCTCTGGCTGGGGGGACAGGTTGTTCGGCACAGAAATGGCATGCTCGGCCAGGTGCGGCGCTGGCACGGTTTCGGGCAGGAAGGCATACACGCCACCGCGCCAGGACCAAAGATCGGGGGCGCCGCGGGACGCGAGGGCGATTGCCTCGCCATCCAGCCAGAACACCAGCCGAGCCGGTGCCGTGGCGGCCAAACGTTCGCGGCGGATGTTGAAGGCGTCCCAGCGCGCCGCGTCGAACCACCCCCGTCGGCCGATCACATGCACCACAGGCACCTGGCGCGCTTTCGTCACCAGCCGCGCCTCCAACATCGGCACATCCAGAATCTTGCGGCTCAGGGGCAGGTGCTGGCTCGGCAGTCCAGCCCGCCGCAGCACCTTGTCCAAACTGGCCATCACCTGACGCCGCAGTCCCTCATGGGGCGCGTCGATCAACAACCACTGGAAGGCCGGGCCGTGCAGCAGGGTGCGTGTCAGGCGCAGAAACTCATCGTGGCAAGTTCCTGGCAGGCGACGCGCCTCCGCCAGCCGCGTTTGTTCGCTGGCAAAGGGGTCCTCAGGGGGGGCAGGAGCGCGGTCCACCTCAGCTCGGAGCGGAGGGGGCCAGGGCATACCCCTCCAGCGTGCGCACGACCGGATGGCTGCGGCGCCAGGTGCCGTCGTTGTATTGCAGCAGGGCCAGACGGTGCAGCAGCTCCTGGGCCCGCTGGTCATTGCCGCCATGGGCGGGGTTGCTGTCGATGGCCTTGAGCAGGGTGTAGTCGTCGGGCCGGAGAAAATAGCGGTATTCGGAAGCCAATTTCTGGATCGCGGTCTCCACCACGGCCGCGTCGATGGACGCATCCGCCACCTCGCAACAGAGTTTCAGCAGCCGCAGCAACTCGCGCGGATGGCCGCCACTGAACGCCACCAGGCGATCCACCTCCGCCGCACTCGCGAACAAGCCACGGTCGGCGCGCCGCAACAGCACAGCGCGCATCGTGTCCAGACCCACGACAAACGGGCGTCCATCCCGCTCGTCCAACTTGATCATCGGCAACACAATATCGGCGTCGAGCTTGCCGTCGAGACGACCGTCATATTTCAAATCCAGCGGTGCGGTGTAAATCACCAGCGCCTGAATCGCCAGCAGCTGCTCCGCGTCTTGAACAAAGAACTTGTGCGTGTCCTCGCCGCGCATCTTGTCCGTGCCATCGATCAGAAACAGCAGGCGATCAGCGCGACGATTCTGGCGCAGCGAAGCCTCCACCTGACGAAGCAGCCCGTTGAAGGCCGCGGCCAGCGTGGTGAAGTCGTTGCGAATCTCCCGCCGCCATTCCGTCTTCTGGCTCGCCCCGATCTTGAAGGCGGCTGTGAAGTGGGCCAACAGCTTGATCAAGCCGGGGAGTCCGCCGCCGCCCGCGGCCACGGTTTTGAGCTCGGCGTTGAGCTCCTGGTTGCTGGTGCGGGTTTGCACCACGCTGCCGAACCAGTGACGCAAAGGGCCCAGGGCCTCCTCTCCGAGGGCGTACCCATCGCCATGAAGACGCTCCAGCAGGGTTTCCGCCATGGCCATCAGCACTTCGGTGTACTGCAAGTTGTTGCGGTCCAACTTGGCGAGCACATCCACCTCCACCACATAGAAATGCCTGGATGCATTCAGCTCCCCGGCATAGCGCCGCAATTCGGTTGTCTTGCCGCTGCCGATGTGGCCGAAGAACAGGATGTGCTTGTCGCTGGGAGAGAAGAAGGCGTTGCTCAGCGGATCCCAGCCAAACTTGCGCGCCAGGCGGATGAAGGTGCGTTCGCTCCCCCGGGCGGCTCGCGAATCCACATAACGCGGATCCCCATCCTCGAGGGCTTCCTCATAATCGAGCTTCTGCAAAACTTCCAGCAGGTGCGTCGGCGGCTGGTAGGGCACGGCGGCAGCGGTCATCAGCCCTTCTCCTGGAAGTCCTTCAGCGCCGCCAGCAGGCTGGCCGGGCTCTGGGGATCCACCATCAGCACGCTGCCGCCCTTGGCGCTGGCCATCTCCTGGCCCATGGTCATCCAGTCGCGGGCCAGGAGCAGTCGCAGGCCTTCGGCGGCCGCCGGGTGGGCTTCGATCACGGCCGCCAGCTCGACGGCCGCCTCCGCCCGCGCCTTCGCCAGCAGCCGCTGCTGTTGCGCCTGGGCCTCGGCCTCCAGCAGCA
>CAYVWU010000348.1:0-2447 GCA_964455575.1 uncultured Cyanobium sp.
CCTGGGCGATCTCCGCTTGATACGGGGTGTAGGCGGTGTACCAGCAGGGGTTTTCCAGCACGTGGCGCTGAATCAGGGCCGGGGTGGCCGTGCCGTGGTAACCGAGGCCGATCAGGCTGCGATGGGTGCTGTTGCGTGCCGCGATCTCGGCCAGCTCCGCCAGAGCCTCCGCCTCGCTCACCGCTTCCGGCAGCCCTTCAACCGCCGCCTCGGGGGTCAGCAGGATGCCCGGGGGCACGATGTCGCGGGCGAGGTCGTCCAGGGAGGACAGGCCCAACTCCGCCAGCATCCGCTCCTGGTCGTCAGCGCCCGGACCGACATGCCTGCGCAGAAAAGGGGCCACCACGAGCGCTTCACAAAAAGTGGCGCGACTCTAAAGACTTCCAGGCGGCCCCGCCTCGAGGGGATGCCGGAGCCTCAGGCGCCCTCCACTTTGCGGCGATAGGTCTCCGCGTCCATCAACGCCTCCAGCTCGGCGGGCGCACCGGGGCGCACCACCAACAGATAGCCGTCTCCGTAGGGATCGTTCTGCAGCACCTCCGGGTTGTCCAGCAGACCCTCATTGCGGGACTCCACCACTCCGCTGATGGGGGAGATCAGGTCTTCCACGGCCTTCACCGATTCCACGCTGCCAAAGGTTTGGCCCTTGGTCAGGGTCGCCCCCACCTCCGGCAGATCCACAAACACGATGTCCCCCAACTGGTCCACGGCAAAGGCGCTGATTCCCAGCCGGGCCAGATCCCCCTCACCCCGGGCGTATTCGTGGCTGTCGGAGTAGCGGCAGTCGTCGGGAAAGCTGAGCGCCATGGAAAAGAGGCTGAAGCGATTCCCAGTCTGTCAGGGGGAGGAGGCAAGCAGGGCCTCCAGGGCCCGTTCCAAAGCGATGGCCCCGTGGGCGTGGTGCGTGCCTCCCTGCACGTAGAGCACGTAGGGCTCCCGCAGGGGGGCATCCGCGGAGAACTCGCTCGTGCTGCCATCGATGAACGTGCCCCCGGCCATCACCAGCTCGGAGGCGTAGCCGGGCATGGGGGCGGGGATGGGCAGCAGATGGCTGTCCACCGGCGAGGCCGCCTGAAAGGCCCGGCAGACCGCGCGCAGGGCCGCCGCCTCCCCCAGCCGCACGGCCTGGATCAGGTCGCTGCGCTCCGCCCCGGGGAGGGGTTGCACGGGATGGCCCAGGCGGTGGAACGTCTCCGCCACCAGCTCGGCGCTGATCAGCGCCTCCGCCACCATCTGGGGCGCGAGGAACAGGCCTTGGAAGAGCAGGCGATGGAGGTCAAAGCCCGTTCCTCCCTCGCTGCCGATGCCCGGCGCCGTGAGGCGGCAGCAGGCCATCTCCACCAGCTCCCGCCGCCCCGCCAGATAGCCGCCGGTGGGGGCGATCGTGCCGCCGGGATTCTTGATCAGGGAGCCGGCCACCAGGTCGGCCCCCACCGCGGGCGGCTCCTCCCCCTGCACGAATTCTCCGTAGCAGTTGTCGATGAAGCAGACGCAGTCCGGCTGGAGGGCCTTCACCCGCTCGCAGAGCCGCCCGATGGTGGCCACGGAGAGGGACGGCCGCCAGCTGTAGCCGCAGCTGCGCTGGATGTGCACCATCCGCGTGGCGGGGGCGAGGGCCTCCGCCAGGGCGTCCTCGTCCACCGTGCCGTCGGCCGCGAGGGGCAGCACGTCAGCGTGGATGCCGAACTCCCGCAGCGATCCCATCCCGGAACCCCGCAGGCCGATCACCTCCTCCAAGGTGTCGTAGGGCGGCCCGGTGAGGATGAGCAGGCGATCCCCCGGCCGCAGCACCCCGAAGAGGGCCGCGGCGATGGCATGGGTGCCGCTCACGAACTGCAGGCGCACGGCGGCGGCCTCGGCGCCCATCACCCGCGCGAAAACCCGGTCCAGGGTGTCGCGGCCGAGGTCGCCGTGGCCGTAGCCGCTGACGGACGCGAAATGCTGGGTGCTCACCCGCTCGGCGGCAAAGGCGTCGAGCACCCGCTCCAGCCGCGGACGCACCCCGGCGGTGTGGTGGCGGGCCAGCGGTTGGATGGCCTCCAGGGCGGCGGCCACCGTGTCGGCGGCCTGACGCGCCGGGGGAGGGGAGACAGCCATGGACAGCCCGCGCGGCGATGGGTCCATCGTGCCTGGAGAGGGAGCTCAGCCCGCCAGCTCCCGGCGGATGGCCGAGGCCAGATCGCTGACGCCGGTCGCTGCCACGGGCCGGGGGGGGGCGGCCAGGCTCCTGGCCTTCAGGCGCAGCAGGTCGAGAAAGCGTTCCGGACCGAGCTCCTCCTCCCCGGCCACCCCGAGCTGCGCCAGGGTGCGCCGCAGGTCCGGCAGCTCCGCCGCCAGTTCCCCCGCCGTGAACTCCCGCTGGCCGGCCATCACCTCCGCGAAACGCTCGCGTCGGGAGCGCTTGCTCACGGGGTAGGCGGCCAGCAGCTGGTCGCGGCACTGGCGCC
>CAYVWU010000349.1:0-2445 GCA_964455575.1 uncultured Cyanobium sp.
TCTACAGCTTCCGCCGTTGCCCCTATGCGATCCGCGCGCGCCTGGCCCTGGCGGCGGCGGGGATCGCCGTGGAGGTGCGGGAGGTGGCCCTGAAGGCCAAGCCACCGGAGTTGTGGGAGGCGTCGGCTCAAGGAACCGTTCCGGTGCTGGTGCGGCCGACGGGTGAGCCCCTGACGGAAAGCCTGGACATCTTGCTGTGGGCCGTCGGCCAGCGTTCCGGCGGCGGAAGGCTGGTGGACGCCTTGCGGGAGGGGGAGGCCGCGGCGCTGCTGGCGGATTGCGACGGTCCCTTCAAGCGCCATCTCGATGCCGTTCGCTACGGCGCTTCTCAGGCCGCGCGCAGCGGAGAGCCTCGAGGTTCCGCTTCCACTGACGGCGCGGCACCGTCGGGGGGCGCTGAGTCGCGGGGGGCCGAGAGGCAGGACGCTGAGGCGCGGGAGCAGGCATCGCGAGAGCTGGCATCCCGGGAGGCGGCATCCCGGGAGGCGGCGCTGGCGATCCTCCGCCGCTGGAACCGCCAGCTGGACTCATGGATCTCAGGGTCGGCGTCCGCGCCAGCGCCAGCGCAAGGGACCGGGCCAGCGCCCTGGACCGGACCAGGACCCGGACCAGGACCCGGCTGGCTGGAGCCCCTCGACTGGGCGGTGTTGCCCTTTGTGCGCCAGTTTCGCCTGATCGACCCGGAGGGGTTTGACCGCGAACCCGGGCTGGTGGCGTTGCAAAGCCGCCTGGCGGCCTTCGAGACTGGCGCTGCCTTCGCGCAGGTGATGGCTCCCCCCTGGGCCTTTCGCCAACCCTGGCGCTCCCCGCGCTGGCTTTATCACCTGGCGATGGAGGAGGACTGGCAGGCCGCTCGCCGGCAGGGCGCCTACACCCGCTCCACCCGCGGCCGGAGCCTGGAGGACGAGGGCTTCATCCACGCCAGTTGGCGCCAGCAGCTGGTGCCCACCTGGCGGCGCTTCTACAGCGATGACCCACCTCTGCGCCTGCTGATCATCGATCCGGAGCGTCTGCGGGCGGCCGGGATCCCCGTTCTTGAGGAACCGGCCCCCGGCAGCGGCGAGCGTTTTCCCCACATCTACGGGCCCCTGCCCCTCGACGCCGTCGGTCTCGCCCTCCCCTGGGAGGCGCCGATGCCATGACGCCCCACGCTCCCGAGGCATTGCCCGATCTGGCGGTCCTGGAGGCGGAGGCGGCGGAGCGGGGCTGGAAGCTGCGGCTCGCCGCCCCGCGGCGTGCGGGTCTCTGGAGCTTGCGGGCCGTGGTGGCGCGGCCGCTGGCTCCCGGGCGCGCGGAGCTGCTGGGCGAGCTCAAGGCCTGGTCCTTCCCCCGCTCGACCGTGCTGCGGCTGGACACGCTCCGGGTGCAAGGCCAGGGAAGCGCCGGGGCGGCCCCGCTGCTGCTGGCCTCCGCCTGCGCCTGGGCGCTGGAGCAGACGACCTGTCGCCAGGCCCGGTTCCTGGCGATCCACGATGACGATCGCCAGCACCGCCGCCTGGTGCGCTACTTCCGTGGCCTGGGCTTCACGCCCCTCCGGGAGCTCGGTTCAGCTCCCCTCGACTGGGCCCCCCGCCTCCTCTGGGGCGGCAGTGGCCTTCTGATGGAGAGCGACTGCGGCGACGCCCTCCGCCGCTGCGCCCGCCGTTGGCGGGCCACCTGAAGGAGTCGGCGCTCCGAGGTGGAGCACCTCCCCGGCGACGATCCAGAGCGCCTGGCCCGGCTGCAACGGCTGCCAGGCCTCATTGGTGGTCAGCGGCTCGGTGCTGACGATCGTGACCACGTCGTTGGGTCCGGCCAATTCTGAAAAATCCACGCTGAGGTCGTCATCGGCCAGGCGCGCCTGCCGGAAGGGGGCCCGGCGGGTGAGCACATGGAGGCGGGTGCTGGCGGTGGCGAACAGCCAGCGCCCGTTGCTCAACAGGCCATTGAAGGTGCCGCGGGTGGCGAGGCTGGCCGACAGCCGCACGAGCTCGTGTTGCAAGCGTTCCTCGTCGGCGGGTTTCACCCCCGCTCGATCCAGCTCCTGAAGCATCCAGCAGAAGGCGGTCTCGCTGTCGGTGTCCCCCAGCGGCTGGTGGGGGCCCTCCAACGACCACTCCCCCGCCAGGTCGCCGTTGTGGGCAAAAACCCAGTCCTCCCCGTGCCATAGGCGGTGGAAGGGATGGCAGTTGCGCAGGGCCACCGTGCCGCGGGTGGCCTTGCGGATGTGGGCGATGGAGCAGTGGGCCTTCAGGGGCAGGGTGGCCACCCGGGCGGCGGTGGGGGAGAAGGCGGCCGCGGTGTCCTCGCGATAGAGGTGCACACCCTGGCCCGCCACATCAAAGCTGGCCAGCCCCCAGCCGTCCGCATGGTCGGCCGTGGCGCCACCGCGGCGACGCAGGCCGTGGAAGGAGAAGCAGAGATCGGTGGGGGTGTTGGCGCTGAGGGCCAGGAGCTCGCACATGC
>CAYVWU010000350.1:0-2444 GCA_964455575.1 uncultured Cyanobium sp.
GGCCGCGCCGAGGTGCTCACGGCCCTGGCGGCCCTGGAGGGCCTCCACGGCGACGCTCTCCAGGCCCTCCATGACGCCCCCACCGTGGAGGCGGCCCTCACGGACCTCCAGGCTCTGGATCCCCCCCTCGCCGTCCGCCTGCGTCAGCGCCTGGCCGCCACCATCGAGCGCCGGACGGCGAGCTATCTGGAGCGCCACGCCGCCAGTGGTCCCCGGGTGGGGGCGGCCCTCTTTGATCGCGGTCGGCGCCTCTGCGCGGCGGGTCCCCTGGGGGAGGAGCTGCTGCGGGCCTTCCGTGGCGTGCCGCGGGGGGACGCCTAGGGTTGGAGTGGTGGCCCGTTCAGGCCCAGGAGCCTGGCCTGGTGCGCATCTCCTTCCATGTGTTCTTTTCCATCCCCTGCCACCGTCTCCCCGAGCCCGGCCCGGGAGGCTGAGCCCGCGGGCCCTCTGGCGGAGGCCCTCAGCGGCAGTCGCAAGCCCGGCATCGTGATCCTGGATTTCGGCTCCCAGTATTCGGAGCTGATCGCGCGGCGCGTGCGCGAGACCGAGGTGTATTCCCTCGTGCTCCCCTGCACCACCACCGCGGAGGAGCTGCGACGGCTCGGTCCCCGTGGCGTGATCCTCGGCGGCGGTCCCAGCTCGGTCTATGAGGAGGGAGCGCCCGGCTGCGATCCCGCCCTCTGGGATCTGGGCGTGCCCGTGTTGGGTGTCTGCTACGGCATGCAGCTGATGGTGCAGCAACTGGGCGGCCGGGTGGTGGCCGCCGGCCGGGCGGAATACGGCAAGGCGCCCTTCCATGTGGACGATCCCACCGATCTGCTCACCAACGTGGAGAGCGGCTCAACGATGTGGATGAGCCATGGCGATTCGGTGGAGCGCCTCCCCGAGGGCTTCGTGCGACTGGGCCACACGGAAAACACGCCCGACGCCGCGGTGGCCCATCACGGCCGCCGGCTCTATGGCGTGCAATTCCATCCGGAGGTGGTGCACTCCACCGATGGCATGGCCTTGATCCGCAACTTCGTTTATCACATCTGCGGTTGCGCCCCGGATTGGACCACCGATGCCTTCATCGATGAGGCCATCGCGGACGTGCGTGCTCAGGTGGGAGAGAAGCGTGTGCTGCTGGCCCTCTCCGGAGGCGTGGATTCTTCCACTTTGGCCTTTCTGCTCCACCGGGCGATCGGTGATCAACTCACCTGCATGTTCATCGACCAGGGCTTCATGCGCAAAGGTGAGCCGGAGTTTCTGGTGGATTTCTTTGATCGTCGTTTTCATATCCAGGTGGAATACATCAATGCCCGCGAGCGCTTCATTTCCCGTCTGGCTGGCGTGACGGATCCGGAGGAGAAGCGCAAGATCATCGGCGCGGAATTCATCCGCGTTTTCGAAGAGGAAAGCAAGCGGTTGGGACCCTTTGACTACCTGGCCCAGGGCACCCTCTATCCCGATGTGATCGAGTCCGCCGGCACCAACATCGATCCCAAGACCGGGGAGCGGGTGGCGGTGAAGATCAAGAGCCACCACAACGTGGGCGGCTTGCCCAAGGACCTGCAGTTCAAGCTGGTGGAGCCCCTGCGGCGCCTCTTCAAAGACGAGGTGAGAAAAGTCGGTCGCAGCCTGGGACTGCCCCGGGAGATTGTCGGCCGACATCCCTTCCCGGGCCCGGGCCTGGCCATCCGCATCCTCGGGGAGGTGACGGCGGACAAGCTGAACATCCTCCGGGATGCCGATCTGATCGTGCGCGAGGAGGTGCGCGATGCCGGCCTCTATGACGCCATCTGGCAGGCCTTTGCCGTCCTCCTGCCCGTGCGCAGCGTCGGCGTGATGGGCGACAAACGCACCTATGCCTTCCCCGTGGTGCTGCGCTTCGTCTCCTCGGAAGATGGCATGACCGCGGACTGGTCGCGCCTCCCCTACGACCTGCTGGAGCGGATGTCCAACCGGATCGTCAACGAGGTGAAGGGGGTGAACCGCGTGGTGCTGGACATCACCAGCAAGCCCCCGGGCACGATTGAGTGGGAGTGAGGAGCGCGGCGGGGCTGGCCAGCCCCCCTTGGCCTCGATACCATCGGGCACCTCGATCAGGCCCGCAGCACCGTGACCCCCCTTGTTGCAGGCGCACAGGACTCCGACCAGCTCCAGCGTCGCCTCCAGCGCGACACGATCCAGTTCCAGGGGAAGACCGTCTACCTCAACCCCTTCCTCTACTGGCGCCGCTTTGACGCCAACACCGACCGCTGGTTGCGCGAACCCGGCCAGCTGCCGGAGGAGCAGATCCTCGCCAACCGTCGGCGCTTCTATCCCGAACTCGACTGGGACAACCTCGAACCCGAGGAACTCCAGGTGCGCGATGGCGCCGTGGAGATGTTCATCAAGAGCCTGGAGCTGATCACCACCTTCAACCCCGAGCTCACCCCCGGCCAGCTCCTGGAAGTGGAGCG
>CAYVWU010000351.1:0-2426 GCA_964455575.1 uncultured Cyanobium sp.
GCCTGGAGGGCGACCGACGCCCGGAGCCGGGGCGGGAGCGGGACACGCCGGAATTCCAGGCCGTGGCCGCGCTGGAGCGGCGCGGCGACGCCGCCATGGCGGAAGTGCTGGCGCGTCTGACGCTGCGCGACCTGCTGCGCGAGCGAGACGGCCTGCGCCAGTCGCAGCCGATGTTCTTCATCTGACCCCCGCGGGAGATTTGAAACCCCGCGATCGGCATCGGGAATCGCCCCGGCCGAGGCTCCTCCGGGGAGCCACGCTCCGCGGAAGCCCCGGCGAAGTCCCGGCGAAGTCCCTTCGAAGGCCTGGAGCGCCCCTCGGAGAGGGCCCGGAATCTGTTGGTTTCCTTGAATACCGATTCACCCATCGGGAATAAGGCATAATGCGTTCATCTCACACCCGCTCCTCGACCCCCCTCCCTTTTCTCCCATGACTGCCCACCTCCTGCCCTGTTGTCGCCGAATGTCCCCCCTGTCCGCCCACACCCCTCTGCCTCCCCCCTTCCTCTCGACATTCCACCCATGACCGCCAGCGTTCACAAACGACCCCTGCGCCTCACTCTCCACCCCAACGACGTCCTGCCTGAGGCCATGAGCTGGCGCGTTGTGGAAGGGTATGTGCGCTCCCTCACCTGGGATCTGGAGGGTGACTCCATCACCATGGGCCTCTGGGGTCCGGGCGATGTGATCAGCAGCGAAGACCCCCCCCTGGCCCCCCTGGAGCTGCACTGCCTGACCACCGTCGTGGTGGATCACATCGATCTCTCTTTGACCGAGCGCGAACAACATTTGAAGCGCGAGCGCCAGATGCTCGCCGAATTGGCTGTGATCCAACGCATCCGCTCCGCGGACGCGCGGCTGATGAAGCTGCTTCTCTGGATCGGTGGCTCGTTCGGGCAGGTCAACAGCCATGGCTGCCGCCTGTCGTTGAACGAGCTCAACCTCACCCACCGGGGCCTGGGGGATCTCTGCGGCCTCACCCGTGTGACGGTGACCAAGATCCTCAGCCGCTTCCGGGCGGACGGTCAGCTGCAGTTGATCGGCGACGACGACCTGTTGATCCCCTCCCTGTCATGACCCGTCCCCCCGCCCCCTGGAGCCTGGAGTGGACGAGCACCGGCGAGCTGGCGCCGCTCGATCGCCAGGATCTCTTTCTCGTCCTGTGCCAGCCTGGCGTCAGCACCAACCTGGCCGACACCAGCGGCAGGTTGTCCACGACGGTTCGGTCCTTCGCGCCCTCGCTGGGTGTGATGGTCCATCCGCTCTCGCTGCCGGCGTCCTCCTGACGCCGCTTCTCACGCCCTGTCTCCGGCCGTGCCGAGGCCGTGTCTTGAATCCCCCATGGCCGTTTCCAGCCCTTCCGTTCGCCGAGCCTGGCCCCGTTGGTTGCGGCTCAGCTGGTCGTGGCGCATCACCTGGCTCTACCTGATCCTGGTGCTGTTCCTGCCCTTGGGGGCGATGACCCTCAAGGCCCTGGCCGTGGGGCCGGCGGAGTTCTGGACCCTGGCCACGCAGCCGGAGGCGTTGGCCACCTACCGCGTCACGTTCGGGTTGTCGCTGGTGGCCGCGCTGCTCAATGGCGTCTTCGGCGTGGTGATCGCCTGGGCGCTCGTGCGCTGCAGCTTTCCCGGCAAGCGGCTGATGGATTCCTTGATCGACCTGCCATTCGCCCTGCCCACGGCGGTGGCGGGCCTGGCCCTGGCGGGGCTCTACAGCGACAACGGCTGGCTCGGCGCTCCCCTGAACCAGTGGTTCGGCCTGAAGGTGTCGTTCACCTGGTTGGGCGTCGCCATCGCCATGGTGTTCATCTCCCTGCCCTTCGTGGTGCGCAGCGTCGAACCGGTGCTGCGCGCCCTGGACCGCGATCAGGAGGAAGCGGCGCGCTGCCTGGGGGCGTCGCCCCGCCAGACCCTGCAGAGGGTGGTGCTGCCCCAGCTGATGCCCGCCATCCTTTCCGGCGTGGCCCAGGGCTACAGCCGCGCGGTGGGCGAATACGGCTCGGTGGTGATGATCTCCTCCAACGTGCCGTTCAAGGATCTGATCACGCCCACCTTGATCATTCAGAAGTTGGAGGAATACGACTTCGCCTCCGCCACCGTGATCGGCATGGTGATGCTGGGTTTCTCCCTGATCAGCCTGGTGGCGATCAACGCGTTGCAGGTTTGGGGCCACAAATGGGAGGCCAAATCTCCGTTGGCCGGTTGACGCTCGTCTGCCGCTGGCCAGCCGAAGGCGCTCGCCAGCGGCAGCGCGCCAGGGCCCACCGTCCGCACTCCCTCCCGCGCCAGTCCCCTCCGGCGTCCCGCCTTCACTTCTTCCCCCCCACCCTCCGCCACCCCTCCCGATGGCCCCACTTCCCCGGCGTCTGCGTTCCGCCGCGTCGTCTCCCAAGCTGCCCGCGCTCCTGATCCCCCTGATCGCCGGGCT
>CAYVWU010000352.1:0-2413 GCA_964455575.1 uncultured Cyanobium sp.
GCAGCGGCCGGCAGCTGGAGATCAAGGTGGCCCAGGGCGCCAAGCCGGGGGAAGGGGGCCAGCTGCCGGGTCCCAAGGTGGATGATTACATCGCCGGCCTGCGGCACAGCAAGCCGGGGGTGGCGCTGATCTCACCGCCGCCGCACCACGATATTTATTCGATTGAGGATCTCGCCCAGTTGATCTTTGATCTGCACCAGGTGCATCCGGCCGCCAAGGTGTCGGTGAAGCTGGTGGCGGAGATCGGAATCGGCACCATCGCCGCCGGCGTGGCCAAGGCGAATGCTGATGTGATTCAGATCTCCGGCCACGACGGTGGCACGGGCGCCTCTCCGTTGAGTTCGATCAAGCACGCCGGCAGCCCCTGGGAGCTGGGCCTGACGGAGGTGCATCGGGCGCTGCTGGAGAACGGGCTGCGCGACCGTGTGCTGCTGCGGGTGGACGGCGGTCTGAAGACCGGCTGGGATGTGGTGGTGGCGGCGTTGCTTGGGGCCGAGGAATTCGGCTTCGGCTCCGTGGCGATGATCGCCGAGGGCTGCATCATGGCCCGGGTGTGTCACACCAACAATTGCCCGGTGGGTGTGGCCACCCAGAAGGAAGCCCTGCGCAAGCGCTTCACCGGCCTGCCGGAGCATGTGGTGAACTTCTTCCTGTTCGTCGCCGAGGAGGTGCGCCAACTGCTGAGCGTGCTCGGCGTGCCGAACCTGGATGCGCTGATCGGCCGCAATGACCTGCTGCGCCAGCGCCAGGTCTCCCTCACCAAGACCTCCTCCCTGGATCTCTCCTCCCTGCTGGGGCCCATGCCCGAGCCCACGGATCGCTCCTGGCTGCGGCATGACGCCCTGGCCCATGGCAACGGTCCGATCCTCGAGGACCAACTCCTGGCCGACCCCGCCGTGCTGGAGGCGATCCAGTCCCATGGGCAGGTGGAGCGGAGCCTGGCGATCGTCAACACCGACCGCAGCGTCGGCGCTCGGCTTGCGGGCGAGATCGCCGGTCGCCACGGCGACCGAGGCTTCGCCGGCCAGCTCCACCTCACCCTGAACGGCGCCGCCGGCCAGAGCTTCGGCGCCTTCCTGCTTCAGGGCATGCACCTGCGGCTGGTTGGCGAGGCCAACGACTACGTCGGCAAGGGCATGAACGGCGGCACCATCACCCTGGTGCCGCCCGCCGGCTGCACCGATCCGGGGGATCAGGTGATCCTGGGCAACACCTGCCTCTATGGCGCCACCGGCGGCGAGCTTTACGCCCATGGTCGGGCCGGTGAGCGCTTCGCGGTGCGCAACAGCGGTGCCCGCACCGTGGTGGAAGGGGCCGGCGACCACTGCTGCGAGTACATGACCGGCGGGGTGGTGGTGGTGCTGGGTGGCACGGGCCGCAACGTGGCCGCTGGCATGACGGGCGGCGTGGCCTTCCTGCTGGATGGGGAGGATCGGCTGGGAGCGCTCCTCAATCCCGACACCGTGACCCTCCATCCCCTCACCACGCCGGAACAGGAAGGGCTGCTGCGCCCGCTCCTGGAGGAGCATCGTCGCCGCACGGACAGTCCGCGGGCAGCGGCCATCCTGGACGACTGGGCCACCTGGAAGGGGCGCTTCAAGGTTGTGGTGCCCGCCAGTGAGCTGGCAACGGTTGGCCTGGCGCGGCGGGAGCAGCTGGTGGCCTGAGGGCCACCGTCGCCCCGACAGCCTGGCGCATCCGCCCGGCTGTTGCACGGGGGCCTCAGCGGGGATGGTCGCGCATCAGGCGATGCACCTCGCCGGCGTGGTAGCTGCTGCGGGTGAGAGGCGTGCTCACGACCTGCAGAAATCCCAGAGTCTCCTCTCCATGGCGCTGATAGGCGGCGAACTGCTCGGGAGTGACGAAGCGGGCCACGGGCAAATGGCGAGGGCCGGGGGAGAGGTATTGGCCAATGGTGACGATGTCCACCCCGTGGCGCCGCAGGTCGTCCATCACGGCGAGCACCTCCTCATCCCGCTCCCCCAGGCCCACCATCAAGCCGGATTTCACATACGCCCTGGGCCAGCCCTCCCGCACCTGCCGCAGCAGGGTCAAGGAGCGCTGGTAGTCCCCCTGGGGACGCACCTGGCGGTAGAGGCGAGGAACGGTTTCGATGTTGTGATTGAGCACCTCCGGCGCGGCGGCCAGCACCCGAGCCAGGGCGTCGGCGTCGCCGCAGAAATCGGGAATCAGCAGCTCGATCGTGGTGAGCGGCGACCGCTGGCGCACCCGCGTGATGCACTCCACAAATTGACGGGCGCCGCCATCGTCCAGATCGTCGCGGTTCACGGAGGTGATCACCACGTGGGAGAGACGGAGGCGCTCCACCGCCTCGGCCAGGCGCTCCGGTTCGGTGGGGTCGAGGGGGCGCACGCTGCGATCGAAGTCGATGTCGCAGTAGGGGCAGGCGCGG
>CAYVWU010000353.1:0-2409 GCA_964455575.1 uncultured Cyanobium sp.
GCTCCCAGACCGTCGGCCCCAGCTGGTCCTTCAGCTCCTGCTGGTTGCGCTGCCGGTTGGCCAGCAGCAGCTGCACCTCTTCCAGCGCCAGAGGCTGGAGCACCTGCGGGTCCCGCAGCACCCGTGGGCCATCAAGGACCAGCGCACTCGGTGGTGTCGATACGCCTTCGGTCTGGGTGCCGCCAGCCCCAAAGCCAAACGCTGATGCCGAAAAGCCGCCGCCTCGCAGGCGAAAGCCGCGCACCAGCCGCTGCGCGGCTTCCACCGCTGGCCCGGAAGCGGCGGGAAAATTGGCCAACACGGCGTCGTAGGCGCCATGGAGCAACCGCCCCAGCAGGTCGTCTGAGCTGCCTTCCCTGCCCAAGGACATGATCTCGCAGGAGGTCCAGTACCCCGCCTCTCGCGCGTCGGCCTTCACCGCCTGCACCAGAGTGGTCTTGCCGATTCCGGGCCTGTGGCCCCCGCCCCCTCCTGGAGAGCCTCACGCGAGCGTTCCGCAAGCGCTTCCCGGTGCCGGAGGCCGCGCCAACCATCGCCGATCGGATCAGCCAACGCTGCCACCGTGTCTGGATTGAGGCGTTTCTGGTGCAACACCAGCTGGTTCAGGGAGGCAACGGAACGTGAGTGCTCTTCTCAGCGGTGCCCAGGCGAGCGGCTTGGACTGGCAGGCTATTGAAGGACGAACTCTTCTGCTGGCGGCCGGGCCACTGCGGTGATGGGGTGTGTTGATCTTGACCAAGGCCAAGGCTCAGGTTCCAAGTAGATTGACGATGATTTGTATCAAGGCTGAGCCGATGCCACGACGGCTTGGATATGGCTAACCCTTTTGAAGACTCTACCAGTCCTCTGGTCATGCTGGCCGGCAGTGTGGGTTTATTGGCGGTTGCCTTATTCTTTACGGGCTGGATGTATCGCTGGCATTACTACACGTTTTTCCAGGTTGAACCGACAAGCCTGGGATTGTCGGTGGAATCCACCATCATCGCTGCTTATGCGGTGCTCCTGGGCAGTCCATGGGCGATCGTGCGTCTGCTTGTCGGTCTGGTGCTGATTGGGATGGGCATCGCCCTGTCCTTCCGAGCCATCCGAACCTGTCGGAGGCGGCTGCTTCCAAGGTTGTGGTGGTTACCAGGCACCTTGGGGTTGAGCGCACATCAACAGAAGCAGTTGCTCGGCCTGGCTTCGCTGCTGGACGAACTCGTGATCGTGCTCTGGCTGCTGCTCCTCCTTCAGGGGTTGGCTGGGATGCAGGGGCTGTCTGACGCCCGCCGTGACGCGGTGAATGAAACCTCCACGCTGCCTGTGATCACCATGGCGATGAATGGCAGGGAGGCGGTGATTGGGCGGGATCTGGATCAGTTGCTGGCCAATCCACAGGGCGTGCGGCTGCTGGGCAGTCGGGAACGGTATGAGGCGCTGCTGGGGAGCGAGCTCCATGGTCAAGAGGGTCGCGCGACGTGGCGGTTGCTCAGTGATGCCGGCGGCCAACTGTTGGTCATCCCCAGCCTGCCGGCGGCGGAAGCCGGCGGCAAGGCCCCACCGGTGTTGCTTTTTCCGGAGGGTGGCAAAGGAGATCGGCTGATCCTCCTCAGCCCCGCTCAGCGGCCTTAACCGTCGCTACTCTTCCCGGCAATAGCTACTTGCCGCCGCTGAATCCGTTCTTGCTGTTGGGGGGGCTTGCCCCGGCGCTCGGGCCGCTGATCCAGCCGCCCGCGGCCATCGCCCAGCTTCAGCGAGGGCCCGCCATCCGCCGCTCCGCCTGGCCGGTGGCCCTGCCACCCACCGCCACCGTGCGGTTGAAACAGGGGGGATCGCTCAGTGGACGGCTGGTGGGTTTCAGTGCCTCCACGCTCATCTTGTCGGCGGCCAGCCAGAGCCAAGCGGTGCCCCTGGCCCAAGTGAGCAGGGTCGAGTTCGCCCAACCTCAGGATCTCTGGGTCACCCTGCCCAATGGAGGCCGACAGCAGGTGCGGCCGATCCGGGGGTTGAGCCTGCCGATCCCGGGCGTGCCCCGTTCCGCCGTGAAGGTGAACGGGGCGACGGACACCGCCATCGTTGACCTCACGACGGTGCTCAGTGAGGAACAGTTCGCCAAGCTGACCCGCAATCCAAACGTGGTGTTTGTGTTCAAACAAATCGAGCTGACCGCGGACGACCATCTGCTTCTGCGGGCGCGCTCCTACGGGGTGGAGTGATGGGCGGGTGGAGGGTTGCCGCCGCTCTCGCCGCCGTCGGGATCGCCGTTCCTGAGGGACGTCCTCTTCTGGCGCTGACGTCCACGTCATCCGCCACCGTTCCTGAGGCCCGGGCGGTAGAGCGCAGGCCCCATCCCCGGGTGCCCCGGGGGAAGGCCCCATGGCTGGCCCAAGGGCAGGGTTTGGCACCCCGGCGCTCGGCGCTGGTGATCGG
>CAYVWU010000354.1:0-2399 GCA_964455575.1 uncultured Cyanobium sp.
ACACCCCGCTTCCTTCACATGTTGTCGAAGCCGGCGGCTGCCCCCCCCCCCCCCGCCGCGACAGCCCCCATCGTGAGGAGCCCTTAGCATTGGACCTCACTACCCTCTGCGTCATGGGCGGAGCGAGCAGCCAGCAACTCCTCCTGATGGCCACCGCTGAACTGCAGGGCGAGCTCTTTGCCCCCCCGGCCGATGCCACGGCCGCCGACCTCCCCCCTCCCGGGACCTCCGGCCCGGCCAGCGCGGACCCGGGCGGCGAGGAACCGGCCGACGAGGACCCCCTGGCCGCCGCCGCCGCCCGCCCCCGCCAACGGCGGTCCACCTCCGCGCCCCCACCCGCCGCCGATGGAACGCCACCCGCGTCCTCCGCCGACCCGCCCCCTCCGGCGCAGGAGGATCAGCCGCGCTGGCATCACCACAGCCTGGTGACGCCGGAAGCGTTGACCCCGATGCTGCGCCACTACGTCAGCCTCAAGGCAGCCCACCCGGACCGGGTGCTGCTCTACCGCTTGGGGGATTTTTTCGAGTGTTTCTTCGAGGACGCCATCACCGTCTCCCGTCTGCTGGAGCTGGCCCTCACCGGCAAGGAGGCGGGAAAGGCGATCGGCCGGGTGCCGATGGCGGGCCTCCCGCATCACGCGGTGGAGCGCTACTGCGGCGAGCTGGTGCGGCGGGGTCTCAGCGTCGCCCTCTGCGACCAGCTGGAAACCACCCCCTCCAACGGTCAGCTGCTCCGGCGCGACATCACCCGCGTCCTCACCCCCGGCACGGTCCTGGAGGAGGGGATGCTGGCGGCGCGGCGCAACAACTGGCTCTGCGCCGTGGTTCTGGAGGGGGCCCGCTGGGGCCTGGCGGTGGCCGACGTGAGCACCGGAGACTTCCGCGTCAGCGAGCAGGAGGGCCTCGCCGCTCTCCATCAGGAGCTGCTGCGCCAGGAGGCCGCGGAGGTGGTCTGGACCCAGCCGCCCGGCGGCGAGGCGCCCGGGGAGGCCTCCCCGTCCTGGTGTCCGACCGGTGTGCGGCACACCCCCCAGCCCCGCGCGCCCTTTGAAGCCCCCCAGGCCCAACACCGCCTGCGGGAGCGCTACGGGCTGGCGCGGCTGGAAGGGCTGGGCTTGTCGGAGACCCCCCTGGCCCTGCGGGCGGCCGGAGGGCTGCTGGCCTATCTGGACAGCACCCAGCCCGACCCGGGCGGCGAGGAGGCGGCTCGGGCCGCGATCCCCCTCGATCGGCCCCGGCTCTGGCACGCGGGAGACACCCTGGTGCTCGACGCCCAGACCCGCCGCAACCTGGAGTTGACCCGCACTCAGATGGGCGGACGCTTCGAGGGATCCCTGCTCTGGGCCCTGGACCGCACCGTCACCGCCATGGGGGCCCGCCACCTGCGGCGCTGGGTGGAGGCTCCCCTGGTGGCGGCTGCCCCGATCCTCGAACGGCAGGAGGGGGTGAGCGAGCTGGTGGACGAGCGAGCCCTGCGCCAGGCGGTGCGTCGCCTGCTGCGGCCGATGGCCGATCTGGAGCGTCTGGCGGGGCGCGCGGGCGCCGGCACCGCCTCCGCCCGCGACCTTGTGGCCCTGGCCGACGGGCTGGAGCGACTGCCCCGCCTGGCGGAGCTGCTCCGGAACGCTCGCAGTGCGCCACTGCGAGCCCTGAGCGCCCCGCAGCCCGATCTCGCCGCCCTGGCCGCCACCCTGCGCCACACCCTGGTGGAGAGTCCACCCCTGAGCCTCAGCGACGGTGGCCTGATCCATGACGGGGTGGATGCCGAGCTCGATGGCCTTCGCAACCAGCTGGATGATCAGGATCGCTGGCTGGCCGACCAGGAACGCGAGGAGCGCCAACGCAGCGGCCATGCCAACGTTCGTCTCCAATATCACCGCACCTTCGGCTATTTCCTGGCGGTGAGTCGCGCCAAAGCGGCGGCTGTGCCCGACCACTGGATCCGCCGCCAAACCCTCGCCAGCGAGGAGCGCTTCGTCACCCCGGCCCTCAAGGAGCGGGAGGGACGCATCCTTCGCCTGCGCACCCGTGCCGCCCAGCGGGAGCTGGAGCTCTTCACAGCCCTGCGCCAGACTACGGGGCTCCAGTCCGAGCCGATTCGCGCCGCCGCCCGTCAGGTGGCCGAGCTCGATGCCCTGGCCTCCCTCGCCGAGGTGGCCGCCACGGAGCGGTGGTGCCGCCCCGAGCTTGTGGACGGTCGGGAACTGACCATCGAGGACGGGCGCCATCCCGTGGTGGAGCAGCTCCTGGTGGACACGCCCTTCACGCCCAATCCCATCGCCCTGGGGGGAGGCGACGACCAAGCCCCCGACCTGCTGGTGCTCACCGGTCCCAACGCCAGCGGCAAAAGCTGCTATCTCCGCCAGACCGGCCTGCTGCAGCTGCTGACCCAGGTGGGC
>CAYVWU010000355.1:0-2356 GCA_964455575.1 uncultured Cyanobium sp.
GACCCATTCCCGAAAACTCTGGCAAGTCAAGCCAAATCCCTTGCATGCCAGTGGGTTTCAGCTTTGCGTCCCATTCGGCTTTGTGTATCACGGCGTACCCATTTGCAGCGGGTCGTAACGGTTTTGAGGAACTTTGTTCCTCAAGTTCCTCAAGCCCCTGGCGAGACTATGGGCAAGAGACCGTCCGACCTCCATGCACGCCAAGGACTTCTTCTGCCAGGCGCAGTTGAGACTTCAGGCCGCTGGCTGCCGCTATCGCATCAAGAGGGCACCGCGTAGCCCCTACGTGCAGGTGTACGAGGTCCACCCGCCCAGGCGCCAGCAATCGGCCCGTGGGTACCGGGCAGCGGATGAGGGGGCCTGCTGGAGCCTGGTGGAGGTGCTCCTCACGGCCGATGAGCGGGCCCGTCGCGGCCGGGAGGGGCTTGATTGGGAAGAACTCGCCAGCGGTGATCCCCTGGATCTTGCGGCGCCGGTTGCGCTGCCTTGGGGTGAGCTGCGGGCGCAGGTGTGTGCATGGATCGCGCCAGGAGGTCCCAAGGCTCGTGACCGCAATCCCTTCCTTTGCTTCCGCGATGGCGGCTATTTCGGCAAGGCTTTTGCCAATGATGAACTGGCCAGCTCGCGCCACTTGGAGCAGTTCTGCCTTTACACCCCGGAGTCTCTGCTGGCGCACAGGGAGAACCCAAGGCAGCAACTGATCCGCAGGGAGTACAACAGCCGGGGGTTCTACGGGGTGGTGCAGATGGTGAACTACCTCGCCCAACAGGGCATGTCCATCGCGACTCCAGAGCTGCAGCAGAAACTGGAGCGGCTCAAAAAGGGCGCCGGCAAGTTGCGAGCACCCGCACCACGTCACATCCCCCGCACCGACGATCTACAGGACTGGCTGGATCGGTTGGTGGAAGTGGATCCCCTACGGGGGTGGGTGATGGCGATGATCGCCACCTATGGCCTGCGTGGCCATGAGGTGTGGCACATTGATCGACTGCCGGGGGAGGTGGCAGCTGACGGTGGCGTGATCGAGGTGGGCAGCTTTCAGAGCCAGGGCGATGGCAGCGAAACCAAAACGGGACATCGCTTTGCCTTGCCCCTTCCGGCTGAATGGCTGAGTCGATACAGCCTGGATGATCTGTCGCACGCCCGCGCCATGCGCGAGGAGTTACGGAGACGCCATCCAATCAAGACAGCAGAAAGGTCGGATGGCACCGTTCAATTTTTCAACAACGGCGCCTTATCGATCGTGCTTGCCCACTGGTTGCGGAACAAGGGGCGGGAAGATCGTGAAATCCCCGTGAAGCTCTTTGGGTACCACCAGCCGCGCCCACTTCCTGGGAAGCCCAAGCCGAAGGCCAATCGCGACCGCTGCAAGCTCTATGACCTGCGCCATGCCTGGGCGCTGCGGGCCAAAGCCACTACCACCTGGTCCACAGCGGTGAAGGCGGCCTCCATGGGCCACAGTGAGGCTGTGCACGCCAGCCGCTACCTGGCAGAGGAGCAAGCGGAGCACAAGCTGGCCCACCTGCTCCAGCGCCGCGCCCTTGATGAGGGCCGGCCACCAGTGGATGCGAGCCAGAAGCTCGTGATCCGGGAAGTGGCACGGCTGCCAGAGGGTGTAACGCCGGAACTGATTGAACTGGCGCGCAAATTGCGTGTCGCGGGTCTGGGTTAGGGGGGCAGCCGCCGCAGGGCAAGCTCACAGCGACTGCGGTGCCAGAGCAGATCGGAACGGGGACATCCAGGGGTCTTCCGGGTCCAGTGATGCCCCTCGCGCAGGATGCGCAGACGGCGAAGCCTCCAAAGCGTTTGCCGGCTGACGCAAAGATGGCTGCCCATGGCATTGGTGTCCAGCCAAGGGTTGGGGTTGCCGTTCGCCACGTGAGATCTACAGGTGCAATAGGCTACCCAGATCGCCTTGACCATCTTCGCTGAGGGGTCTAAAGCTCGGTTTTCCCACCCCCCACCGAGCCCCCCAGAGCCAAGCCAGCGAGGATGCTCAGCCCCTGGCCAACAGCCTCATCCACCCTGTGGCGGGGGCGATTGCAGAAGACCTCCGTGGGGTCCATGGGCACCGCCCGAGGGCTCGGTTGCGAGGGTGCCGCCGGGCTGGTTGAGGAGGCCGCGATAGGAGCGGGTTGCTCGGGGGTGTGCTGGCGCTCTGCGGCGGAGGGGGAGGGAGTCTGGGCGGGCTCAGCCCTGATCCCCTCCAGCTTCCCCAGCCCCTGCGGCGGCCGTTGTTCGATGCTCTCCGCCGGCACCACCTGCTCCAGCCCATAGCGGCGCACGTAGAGCCAGGAGAGCACGCTGCAGTGGATGAGATCGAGCACCAGGGTGCCGCCCTGGAAGCCGAGGATGC
>CAYVWU010000356.1:0-2352 GCA_964455575.1 uncultured Cyanobium sp.
CGCACGATGTTGATCCCCGTCGTGCCGGCCTGCATCTGGCACTGGTTCCAGTGGATGCCAGGCTCGTAATCGACGAACAGCCGGGCCAGCACCAGGCCACTGTCGCGCCAATGGATCCAGAGGTGGTGGCTGGCCACGGCCATCAACATGGCCCGCATGCGGAAATTGATCCAGCCCTCCGCCCGCAGCGCCCGCATGCAGGCATCCACGAAGGGCAGGCCCGTGCGGCCCTCCTCCCATGCCGCCAGCCGTTGGGGATCCGTCTGGCGCAAGCCGGCGTAGGCGGGGTGGGCGTCGCGAAACTCCAGCTCCGGCTCGCTCTCCAGCTTCTGGATGAAGTGGCAATGCCAGTGCAGCCGTTCCTCAAAGGCTGTCGCCCCTCCCCGACGCCGTGAGGCCCAGACCACCTCCCGCAAGGAGAGGGTGCCGAAGGCGAGATGGGGCGACAGCCGAGAGCAGCTGGTCGGCGCCGTGAGCGGACTTGACAAGCCCTTGACATAGCCCCGACACCGCTGCGTCAGAAAGCTGTCCAGCAGATCAAGGCCGGCCTGGCGCCCCCCTGCCTGCCGTCCGGGGCAGGGATCCGGCGCCAGGGCCAGATCCGTGGCCGTGGGCCAGCCCCCCGGGGGCAGGAGCGCCACGGGCAGGTCGCGCGGCGGTTCCAGCCGCTCGGGGGCGGCGAGAGGCTTCCGCCCGAGCCGTTCCTCCCAGCGCCGCGACCAGCCGTCACGGCTCTTCAGACGCCGCACCACACCGTTCTGGGGAAGCTCGTGCCAGGGGATCCCCCGATCGCGGCACCAGGCCGCCAGGGCGCGATCACGGGCGTAGGTCCAGATGTTTCCCGTTTCCTCATGGCTCCAGAGGGCCGCGAGGGGCAGCTGCTCCTCCAGCTCCGCCAGCACCGCCACCAGCTCACCGACCCGCAGCAGCAGCGGGGAGCCCAGCCGATTCAGCGCCTCCTGGAGTTCCCGCAGGGATTCCGCGTAGAACGCCCACTGGCGGGCGGAGACATCCGGCTGGGCCCAAAGCTCGGGCTCCACCACCACCAGGGGCAGCACGGGACCGCGCCGAGCGGCCTGCCGCAGGGGCCCGTGGTCGTGCACCCGCAGATCCCGTTTGAACAGAACAACCTGCACGGCCTCCATGGCCGCGCACCCTAGAGGGTGCCGCGGGTGACGGTGCGCCTCGCTCAGCCGGGCGCGCCCATGACGGCGCCCTCAGGAATGAAACAACAACACCAAGCCGGACTTCACCTGATGAAACTCCCGCTCTTCCCGACTCAGATCCAGGCCTACCTGCAATCCTTCTTTCAGCGCCACATCAAAGGGGGGAGAGGAGGGTGGCTTCCCCTCGGACCAAAGCGCGGCGATGCCCACCGGTGTGGCGTGCCAACGAAAACAGGCGGTGGACCCGATCGAGGGTTCCTTGAGGGCATCTTCCAAGAGCTCGCGGATCGCCATCCTGTGTTTTGGTTCCAGCCGCCACTCGCACTAGCTTCGGCATCTCCTTCCCCCAGGGCAATTGCCTGAGAGTTTTCGTGACACGGTCCCTCGGCACTGTCTCCTCCGGGTTGCCCTCCTCCATCGCCCTGGTGCATGAGTGGTACACGCCGCGTTCCGTTGGCGGGGCGGAACAGGTGGCCCGGGAGCTCGATGGCCTGCTCACGGCGGCGGGGGCCCGTCCCGAGCTCTTCGCCCTGGTGGACGGGGAAAGCGGCAGGCCCCAGAGCTGGCTGGCCGGCCGCCGCGTGCACACCTCCTTCATCCAACACCTGCCCTGGGGGGTCAGCCATGTGCAGCAATATCTGCCCTTGCTGCCCCTGGCGATCGAACAGCTCGATCTGAGCCCCTATCCGCTGGTCGTGAGCAGCAGCCATCTGGTGGCCAAAGGGGTGCTCACCAGTCCGGATCAACTGCATGTGAGCTATGTCCACACCCCCGTGCGCTACGCCTGGGACCAGCTGCATCCCTATCTCGCCAGCTCCCATCTGGCCCGGGGTCCCCTGGCACCGTTGGTGTGGCTGCAGCTGCACGCCCTGCGCCAGTGGGATGTCCTCAGTGCCCATCGTCCGACGGCCCTGTTGGCCAATTCCCGCTTCACCGCCAGCCGCATCCAGCGCTACTGGGGCCGGCGCGCCCGGGTCGTGCATCCACCGGTGAACGTGGAGCGCTTCCGCTGGCAGCGACCGCGGGAGGATTTCTTTCTCAGCGTTTGCCGCCTGGTGCCCAACAAACGGGTGGATCTGGTGGTGCGGGCCTGCAATGCCACGGGACTCCCCCTGGTGGTCATCGGCGATGGACCGGAGCGGAGCCGCCTGGAAGCCATGGCGGGTCCCACCATTCGCTTTCTGGG
>CAYVWU010000357.1:0-2349 GCA_964455575.1 uncultured Cyanobium sp.
TCCCCCACCCGGCTCCGGCCGGAAACGCCCCCTCCTCGGAGGGGGTTTTTTGTTGCTACCTGCCAGCTGGCAAATGGCCCATTTTGTTGCGTCCATCGATACATGTTGCGAACTTCCTGCCAGTCTTCTTGTATTTTGCCAGCGCGGATGTTTGCATTCAATTCTTGGGTCGGCGCTCTGGGGTTACTTCCGGGTCCGCAGCTCCAACAGGCGTCTGGCCCCTTCGTGCGCTGGTCTCACCCGGCTTTGTCCTGGAGCCTCGTCCTTAGGCGGCCTCTGGCGCACCTAGGCTGAACCTCTTGCGGCAGTGCGGCCATGTGTTTCTCCGCCGCCGCCAGTTTCTCCGCCGCCGGGCTTCTGATCCCCTTCGGTGTGGCCAGCCTGAAGGGCTGCCAGCGCGGCGGCGATCCATCGCTGCGGCCCCTTGCCGCCATTCCCCTCCTGTTCGCCATCCAGCAGGCTCTCGAAGGCCTGATCTGGCTCGATCTCGGCCGTGGCTCGACCAGCCCCTGGCGCACACCGCTGAGCCTGGCCTATCTGTTCTTCGCCTATGCCCTCTGGCCGGCCTGGATCCCCTGGAGCGCCCTGGCCGCTGCCGGGTCGCCGCTGGCCCCGGCGCGGACCATGATCCTGCGGTTGTTGCTCGCCGCCGGAGGCCTCCTCGGTCTGATTCTCTGGCTGCCCTTGCTGGCGGCCCCGGGCCGTGCCGGGCCCGTCCCCCTGGCCGGCTCGCTGCACTACGGCGTTGTGGATGTTCTCCAGGGCACACCTCTGGCCCACACAGGCCCGGCGATCTATCTGGTGTTCATCGCCTTGCCGCTGGTGCTGGTGCCACGCGGATCGGTCCGCCTGTTCGCCCTGAGCCTCACCCTGGCAGCCCTCCTGGCCCAGCTGTGGTGGCAGCACGCCTACACCTCGGTGTGGTGTTTCTTCAGCGCCCTGCTCTCGCTGCAGCTTCTGACGGTCGTGGCGGCCGCCCGCCCGTTCAGGCCGCCAGCGGTGGTTGCTCCAGCCCAAGGCAGCGCGGAGCCTGCGGGGCCGGCACCAGAGCAAAGCGCTCCAGCAGCGCTGGATCTCCGCCATGGAGCCGCAGGAACTGCTGGGCCCTCTGGGCGGCCAGCTCGGGGTTCCGCAACCGCAGCGCCCGTTGCGGATCCGATGTGAGGCGGCCGTCCTCTCCCAGCCAGCGGGGCCTGCGCGTACGCGGCGACAGCAGCCGCATGCTCCAGAGGTTCGCGTCGCCGGCGGCTGTCATCAAGGGTGCGGATCTGCCCGCCACTGTGCCGTCTGCAGCCCTGCCTCGCCACCCTTGCAGCAGGGCCTCAGGGCTCGGGCCTCACGCGAGTCTGCGCCCGAGCGCGTAGAAGGCGCTGATGTAGAGGATGCAGATCACCAGGCTGCGCAGGGCATTGCGCAGCAGTGTGAAGGTGGAGAGGTTCTTGCCGTCGTTCACTGTGCGGTTGGCCTCCTGCCGCTGGCTCTTGAGGCGCTTGAGCAGACCCTTGCGCTGCTGTTCCGTGGTGGCGTTTTCAGCCAGGTTCGGGACCCCGGCGCTGCGAAGCTTCTGCCATTCCTGATTGAGCTGGGCGGGCGTGGCGCTGCGCACGGCCTCCTCCGTCTGTTGGTAGCGCTGCTCGATCTGGCTGACCTGAGCACTGTTCTGCTGCTCCACCAGGCTCAGGCTGCCGAGGAACAGGGGCAGATGCCAGAGGGCCAGAAGCGCCAGGCTGATCACGCCGGCTTCGCTCAGCAGCACCGCTTTGTTGCGGCTGCGGGCCAGCTGCTCGGCCTTTGCCGGCTCCAGATCGGGATCGGGCTCGGGATCGGGCAGCAGGAAGCCGGCCGCCCGCAGCAGCCCCACCCCGATCAGGGCCAGGGGACCGTTGTCGATGATGCGGTTGGAGAGCTGGCTGCCCCATTCGGGCGAGCTGAGATTCAGCGGCAGCGCAGCCCCCACCACACTCACCACGAAGATCGCCAGCAGGGTCCTGCCACACACCCGCGCAAAGTTCTGCAGATGGGGATCCAGGAGCCGGGTTCCGTTGGGCGGGCTTGACATCGGGGTGGGCCTGCAGCTTCGGAACAGGGGTCATCAGACCTTATCTCTCAGCACCAGCCCCGTCATCGGCTCCGGAGCGCCTTGCCGCGGCGGCATGGGCGGGGCCAACTCCTGCCGCTTCCACGCCCCCTGCTGGATTCGAACCAGCGACCGGCTGCTTGGAAGACTTGCGGTCGTTGGCTTGAAAACCTTTGCTGTGACTGGGCTTTTCTGGTCAAAATCGGCCAGGTGTGAGCAGAAGTGTGAGCAATTCGTCGGATTTGGACCCCCTGGCGGCCCTTCTTCGGGCT
>CAYVWU010000358.1:0-2341 GCA_964455575.1 uncultured Cyanobium sp.
GTGCCGCGCGGCAGCACCGGGCTGGGGGTGGCCATCCCCCAATGGAAGCCCCGACCCGGCGCTTCCGCGGCCCGGGCGATGGGCGAGCCGATCATCACGGCATCCGCCCCGCAGGCCAGGCATTTGCAGATGTCGCCGCCGGTGACGATGCCGCCATCGGCGATCACGGGCACGGCGCGGCCACTCTCCTGCAGGTGGTGCTCCCGCGCGGCGGCGCAGTCCGCCACGGCGGTGGCCTGTGGAATGCCGATGCCCAGCACCCCCCGGGAGGTGCAGGCCGCCCCCGGTCCGATGCCCACCATCACGCCAGCGGCGCCAGCGCGCATCAATTGGAGGGCCACCTCATAGGTGACGCAGTTGCCGATCACGACCGGCACCCCCAGATCCCGGCAGAGGGCCTCCAGATTCAAGCTCTCGCGGCCCACCGGGCCGATGTGCTCGGTGGAGACCACCGTGGCCTGGACAAACAGCAGATCCGCCCCGGCCTCCGCCACCGCGGTCCCGAACCGGAGCGCGGCCGCCGGCGTGGCGCTCACCGCGGCGATGCCGCCCCGCTCCCGGATCTCAGCGATGCGGCGGCGCACCAGGGTCTCCTGCACGGGCTGGCTGTACAGCTCCTGCATCAGGGTGACAAAGCCGTCCTTGCCCACCGCCGCGATCCGATCGAGCACCGGATCCGGATCCTCGTAGCGGCACTGCACGCCTTCCAGATTGAGCACCCCCAGGGCGCCGAGGCGGGAGAGCTCCACCGCCATGCCCACATCCACGACACCGTCCATGGCGCTGGCGATGATCGGAATCTCCCGTTCGATGCCAGCAAGCGTCCAGCGGCTGTCCGTGACCTCCGGATCCACCGTGCGGCCGCCGGGCACCAGAGCGATTTCATCAATGCCGTACGCGCGACGGACGGTGCGGAAGCGGCCGAGCGAGAGGGTCAAGGGAACCATGGGGATTGGCGACAAGCTATCAAGCGGCCGGCCAACCCCTTGGAAATAGCGCGGTTCAGGCGCCGCGGAAGGCGTCCCAGCGGCGCTTCCAGTCGTCCAGCACCGCCCGGCGGTCGCTGCTGCGGGTGAGGCGCAGCACGCTGAACCGAAGCACGGCGATCAGGCCCACCAGCTGCAGGAGGCGGGGCAGCAGGGGCAGGTCATCGAGGGTGTCGAGCAGGGCCACATAGAGCTTGAGCACGAGCAGCAACCCCAGGAGCACGCCCAACCCGCGCAGGGGACCGCCCAGCCGCTCCCACTGGCCCGGCAGATCGTTGTCTTCCAGCCAGGCCTTCACCTTCCCCACAAGCAGATCCCACTCGCCTCCGTCAGCGGCCGGGGTGCCGACAGGCTTGGCGAGGGAGGCGCCGGAGCCGGCGGGAAGGGGGGGGACCTCCAGGGTGGTGGCCACGCGGGGTTCGCCGAGCTCCACGGCGTCCAGGGCCTCCAGGGCCGGGGTCGCGGGGGTGGTCTCCAGGGCGGCCGGCGTGCTGGCGGGCGCGGGGTCGGGGGCTGGCTCGGCCTCCGGGGCGGGAGGGGCTTGCGGTGCCGCGGGGGTGGCCGCGAGGGTGGGGGGCTCAGGCGAGGCGGGCGTGGTGGCGGGCTCCCCCGAGGAGGGCGCGGGGGTGGGGGAGGAGGGGGTTTCGGCCATCGCGCGGCATGTCTGGTGGCCTCGAGCTTAAGGGCCATCTCCCGGAGGATCGCGCGGCCCGCGGCGGCGCGGAAAGCCTTCGGGAACAGCCGGATGCGCCGCTCAGGGATCCAGGGGCCGCAGCCCCGAGCGGGACCCCAAGGGCGCCAGGGGCAAGCGCAACGGGAAACGGCCCTCCCGCAGCTGGAGGGCCAACGCGGCGCCGATCTCCATCGCCAGTCGCGAACTGTGGGCCGGCAGGGCCCGCAGCCGGTGCCCCTCCACCTCGATCCAGCCGGCCCGAAGGGCGCTGTAGCTCACCCCGCCGAAGGACGGCTTGAGCCGTCGCGGGACCGCCACATCGAGAACCGGCGCTTCCAGGGCGCGATTGCTGGTGGCGGCCCCCGCGGCGGTGGCGCCATCGATCAAGGGCACCGGGGCGGCGATCGCCACCAGCAGCACATCCCCCTGGCCCTCCAGCCAGCCCGCCCGCAACCAGCGCCCCTGCAGGCCGTGCAGGTCAACGCCGACCGCCGCCACCGCGCCGGGGGTGCGGGCATGGCCGTGGGGCAGACGCCGCGGCTGGGGTTGATGTCCCCCTCCGGGACCCACCACCCAGCCCACGGCCCCGGCCACGAACACCGGCGAGCCCGGTCCAAGGAGCGCCAGGCCGGGCATGGCCAGTCCGATGCTGTCGGCACCGGAGCAGGTGTAGAGGGCCTGG
>CAYVWU010000359.1:0-2340 GCA_964455575.1 uncultured Cyanobium sp.
TCCCTCCCAGCCGGGACACCAGCTCCGCCACCGCCGCCTCGCTCGTCATCTCCACCCCGGTTTCCACTCGCACGTCGAGGGCCTCCAACTCTGGAGAGCTCGTGCGGCAGGCGGCGATCACCCGCTCGCCGCGCTCCTTCAACTGGCGGCAGTATTCCAGGCCGATGCCGCGGTTGCTGCCGGTGACCAGACACGTTGCCATGGGGAAGGTCGTTTGCCTCCAACCTATCCATGCTCGGCGGTCCGCCTCTCTCGCTCCTCGCCCCGCTCCCGGGCACGCCCTCCATCGATCACACTGGAAGGGCGCCCGCCCCCTCGACCCGCCATGTCCGCCACCGACGAGGCCCATGCCGCCGCCTCGCCGCGGGACTCCTCAGCGACCCTTCTGGCTGTTGCGGGGTCCGAATGCAAAGGCATCCGCTCCACCACAGATTTTCCCCGGGACCTCACCGGCCTCAGTGCCGAGCAGATCGCCCACCACTACCAGGCGATGCGCAACAGCCATGCCGCCCTCAGTCGCTCCCGGGGACAGTTGCAGCGGCGATCCCGGGAATTGAGCGCGGCGCGGGAGCAGTTTCTGTCCACCTTGCGCCGCTATGAGGAACGGCTGCAGGCGATCGGCCAGGAGAAGGCGGAGGCGCTGCGGCTGGCCCAGGACATGCACCAGGAGCTGGAGGCCTTCGAGTCGAGGCAGCAAGCCCTGGATCGCTTGCTGGATGACCTCGACGAGGCCAAGGAGGAGGCCGGTTTCTGGTCGATCCACCACATCACGCGCTTGATCGAGCGCATGCGCGCCCTGCTGCGGGGAGGCCTGCGCGGCGATGGGTGAGCTCAGTGAGCGTTTTGCCGCGCTGATGGCCCGTCTCGCCAAGAGCGATGCCGAGATCTTCCGCGCCATTGGTGATCAGAACGCCATCGTGCGCCGGCTGGTCGATGATCTCGCCCCTGGCGTCGACGGGGCGCCCGAGTCCGACCTGCTGACGCCTCCCCCTCTTGCGCCAGCCAGCCCGGCGAACGCCGGACTCCTCTCCCCCGAAGCCTGCGAGATCCCGGCCCTCAAGGCGCGCTTTCACAAAGTTGCGGAGGCCCGAGCCTGGCTGGAGGAGCAGATCGGCCCCGCGCCCAAGACGCCAACCTGGGCCGTGATTGCGCAGACCTGCCGAACCGGGGCTTGGCCCGTGAGCACCCGTCGCCGCGCCGCCGCTCCCGATACGCTCTCCTCCCGGGAGTTGGACGCTCGCCTGACGGCCCTGGAGCAACGCCTCGGCGGGCTGGTGGACCAGCGCTTCAGCCGGCTGGAGCATCTGCTCGCCGGTCTGGTGGCCGCGATCGAGACCCGCTTCCCAGCCGAAGAGGCTGTTCCACAGCCCGCGCCACGAAGGAATTGATTCCAGGCCGATAAACTGACCCACCGGCTTCGCGGCAGGCCTCAGCACCCCCCGCCTCCTTGTCCACCCCAGCACCCGCCGATCTGCGGCTGTCCAGTCTCACCGTCAACGAAAGCGATGTGATCGGTGTGCCGATCGGCACCCTGGCCACGCTCGGGACGGATGGCACCTTCCTCCCCCTGACGGGTCTCACCTACTCCCTGGTGGCCGGGGAGGGCGCGGACGACAACAGCCGCTTTCGCCTCGTGAATGGCCAGCTTCAGGCCGCGGAGGTGTTGGACCGGGAGAGTCGCGCCCAGCTCAAGGTGCGCATCCGCGTCACCGATGCCGCGTCGCGCGCGCTGGAGAAAGCGTTCACGATCGATGTGAACGATCTGCCCAATCCCGTTGTCACCGTTCTGCCCAACCCCGCTCTGATCTGGGGCGAGCCTGGCGCGGAGCTCAATCTGAACACCGTCTTCGACGACCCGTTCACCACGGGTCTGGTGGCCACCTTTCAGCTGGCCCCGGTGCAGCTGGCGACCAACGCCCTTGGCACCCTGGGCACGGGACGGGTGCGCGTGCTGCTCTATGACCAGCCGGGCCTTGGCGCGCCTCTCACCACCAGCAACCTGCAGTCCTACGTCAACGCCAACAGCTACAACACCACCTTCCTGCACCGTTCCGTGCCGGGTTTTGTGCTCCAGGGCGGGGGCTTCAACCTGGTCCAAACCCCTACCGGAGGGCAGATCAACGGGGTGCCCGCCTTCCCGGCCGTGCGGAACGAATACAGCGCCGCCCGCTCCAATCTGCGCGGCACCATCGCCATGGCGAAGCTCGGATCCGATCCGAACAGCGCCACCAGTCAATGGTTCTGGAGCCTGGCGGACAACAGCGCCATCCTCAATCCCCAGAACGGTGGCTTCACCGTGTTCGGTCGCGCGCTCGACAGCTCTGATCTGGCCACCCTCGA
>CAYVWU010000360.1:0-2323 GCA_964455575.1 uncultured Cyanobium sp.
TGGATCACCCAGTAGCGGATGCTCGTGATGATCTCGAAGAACGGGCGTTCACCCGTAGAGCCGGCAGCCATGGCAACAAGCATTCAGCGGGCTGATCCTAGGGGGCGGCCGTCGGCTCCCGAGCGCTCCGGGGGGAGTTGGTTACAGAGGGACGCAGTTGGGGCGCCGCGAGGGGGACAGGCCGGCCCGAGAGGGCGGCCCCCAGTCCTCAGCCAACCCAGCGCAGCAGGCTGCCCCGCTCGCCGAGCACGAAGGCCTTGCCATCGGGAAGCATGGCCAGGCGGGTGAAGTTGGTGGGTTGCTGGGAGCCGACGGGATCCTTGCTCCAGGTGGCGCCGCCGTCCTGGCTGGTGAGCAGGGTGCCGCTGCCGCCGCCGGTCCAGAGGTTGCCCTTCGGATCCCAGGCCAGGTCGAGGTAGCCGTAGCCGTTGGTGATCGGGATGATCGCCGGACCCCAGGCCTCGACGTTGGCGGGATCGGCGTTGAAGCGCAGCTGGGCGCCCCGGGCCACGAGCCAGAGGTTGCCATCGGGCTGGAAGCCCATCGCCTGGAGCCGCTGGCTGCTCACCCGCTGGTGCACCTTCCAGTCGGCCTGGCCGGGCTCCCAGGTGGCGAAGAAGTTCCCCAGGCTGCTCACGCTCACGTAGCGGCCATCGGGCCCGCGGCGCAGGTCGCGCACGGCGCCAGCGGCGTCGCCCACCAGGGCCTGCCAGCTCTTGCCCCCGTCCTTGGTCTGGTAGATGGCCCCCACGTTGGTCGCCAGCTCCGCCGTGTCGCCGCCCAGGGCCGTGATCAGGTAGGGCTCGCCGGGGAGCTTGGTGTCGAGGAAGAGGCGATTCCAGTTGGCGCCGCCATCGGTGCTGTGGAGCAGCAGGCCAGGCTGGCCGACGATCCAGCCCTCCTTGCCGTTGAAATCAAGGCTGATCAGGCGGAAGTTGTCCTCCTCCGGCAGGGCGAGGCTGCGTTCCTCCCAGGTGGCGCCACCGTCATTGGTTTCCATGATCAAGCGGTTGCTGCCCACCAGAAAGCCGTGCTGGCGATCGGTGAAGGCCACATCAAGGGGATTGGACTTGGTGTCCAGGGGAACGGCCTGCCAGGGGCTGGCGGCGGCGATGGGCAGGCCGGTGGTGACGCAGCCCGGCAGTCCGACGGCCACCACCAGGGCCAGCAGCAGCGTGAGCAGCCCGCGGCTCAGGGAGGCCAGCGGCGGCCAGGCGGCAACGGGGGGGCGGGAGCGATCCATCAGCGCAGGGAATAAAGGGAAAGGAAGAAGGCGATCGCCAGGGCGAAGCCTCCGAAGATCAGCACGTTTTTCTGACCTGGCGTCAGACGGTTGACGCCCAGCCCGAAGTTGAGATTCTCCTCGAAGCCGCTGGGCTTCTCGCGGGGGCCGATGTCGCGGAAGGCGCCCACCCGGCTGCGGCACACCGGGCAGCGGAAGGTGAGGGGATTGAGAGCCTCAAAGGGGGTGCCCACCTCGATGCCCAGCTTGCGCACGCCCTCCCCCGGGTCATAGACGAAGCCGCAGCTGCGGCATTCGAAGCGGTGATTGGAGGTGTCTTCCTCCTCTTCGGCCTCAGGGGGCGCCTTAGAGCTGTCCTCCGGGGACGCCGCAAGGGCGTCGTCAGGAGCGACCTCCGCGGCGATCCCTGGCGCGGTTTCGGCGGAGGCCTCAAGGGGTGGCGTGCCGTCCCCGGACTCGGGCGCGACGTCAGGCACCGGTGCGGGGCCCTCGGCGCTGGATGGGCTGCTCATGGCGGGGCCGTTGGACTGCGTGGACTGTAAGCAGCCCCAAGGGCGGGAAGCAGGTGCCAGACTGCGCCCCACCTTGGGGCTGAACG
Source organism: uncultured Cyanobium sp. (assembly GCA_964455575.1). Lineage (GTDB taxonomy): Bacteria > Cyanobacteriota > Cyanobacteriia > PCC-6307 > Cyanobiaceae > Cyanobium. The sequence continues at coordinate 1,842 of CAYVWU010000360.1, forward strand.
ATGTTCGTGCTCTCCGGCTATGACGCCTTCCTGGGCTTTCTGCTGATCGCGGCGGCGGTTCCGGTGCTGGCGTTGGTGGCCAACAAGCTGCTGGCGCCGAAGAGCCAGCGGGGGGAGAGGGAGCTCACCTATGAATCGGGAATGGAACCGATCGGGGGAGCCTGGATCCAGTTCAACATTCGTTATTACATGTTCGCTCTCGTCTTCGTCGTCTTCGACGTCGAGACCGTCTTCCTCTACCCCTGGGCCGTGGCCTTCCATCGCCTGGGGCTGCTGGCCTTCATCGAAGCCCTGGTGTTCATCGCCATCCTGGTGGTGGCGCTGGCCTATGCCTGGCGCAAGGGCGCCCTTGAATGGAGTTGATTTCCCATGACCGCCACCCCACCCTCCGTCACCGCCGGCCTCGCTGAGGCCCTCTCCGTCAGCGCCCTGCGCGATCAGCGCGCCGCCACCTGCTCTCCCGTCGGCGCCCCCACCGTCAC
>CAYVWU010000361.1:0-2319 GCA_964455575.1 uncultured Cyanobium sp.
GTCTGAGGGATTGGACGGTGGCTTGGTTGGGTTTTTATGCAGACCCGGTATCAAGCCGCCTCCAGGGCTGTCCGCCAGCCACCCAACGCCCCCCAACCCCACCCCCCGGGGCTAAGTTGCCAACCCCTCCGCCCTGCTCCAGTTGGATCCCCACGCCTGGCTGGAGGCGGCCCTGCCGCTGTTGCGCGGTCCCCTCGGCGCTCTGCTCTTCATCCCGCTCTATGCCCTCTGGGTGACCCTGTTGTTGCCGGGCGTGTGGGCGTCGATGCTGGCCGGGGCGTTGTATGGAACCTGGTGGGGCAGCGCGGTGGTGTTTGTCGGCGCCTCCTTCGGGGCTCTGCTGGTGTTTCTGCTGGGGCGCACCTGGTTGCGGGGCTGGGCCCGCCGTCGTCTGGAGGGGGCCCCGCGGCTGCGGGCGGTGGAGGAGGCGGTGAGTCGGGAGGGGCTGCGGCTGGTGTTGCTGACGCGCCTTTCGCCCGCCTTCCCCTTCAGCCTGCTCAACCTGGCCTATGGCCTCAGCGACGTGACCTGGCGGGATTACACCCTTGGCCTGCTCGGTATCATCCCCGGCACGATTCTTTTTTGTGGCCTCGGCGCCTTGGCGGGGGATGTGGCCCGCTTCTCCACGGTGCTCAGCGGCGAGGCGGATGTTTTCACCTGGGCTGTGCGCGTTCTGGGGCTGGTCGCCACCCTCGCGGTGGTGGGCGTGGTCAATCGCGTGGCGCGGCAGGCCTTGCAGGCGCCCAGTGATCAGTGACGGTCAGCCCCCTGGCAGGCGCCCCGCTGCACCCTGCCCCTTCAGGTCACCGGCGGCGGCGCCGGCAAGCGCCAATCCCGCAGCGCGGCAACGCCCACAAACCACCAGCGCCGCAGGCGCGCCAGTGGGCCCCGTCTCTGGGCCAGCTCCAGATACTTGGAGCGACCGCACGGGGTTTTCACCCAACGGGCAATCGCTTCGGGCACGGCGGTCATCGGGTCTGCAAGGGAGAGTGTCCCCATCGTGGCGCCTTTCGTCGGGGGGGGAGGAGCGGAACTGGGGGCGGCAGCGGAGCTGGGAGCGGGAGCGGCGGCCTCGGCTGATCCAGCGGCAGCCTCGGTTGTTCCAGCGGGGCCTCAGATTCGGCGGAGGGCGTCGGCTTTGTTCTTGAAGTCGCTCAGGAGCAATTGCAGATAGGTCACCTTGCGCAATTTCACGTTGGCCGTGATTGACATGCCGACCTGCAAGGGCAGCTTGGTGCCATCTTTGAGGCGTAAATATTGCGAATCCAGGGCGATGTCCACTGGCACGCGGTAGAAGTTCTTCAGTTGATCCGGGGGCAGGGAGTCGGAGCCGATCCGGCGCACCCGGCCCTTGATCACGCCGAAATCCGAGGAGGGGAACGAATCGACGCTGATGTCCGCTGGCTTGTTGACGCTCACGAAGCCGATGTCCTTGCTCGGCACCTCCACCCGCGCCTCCAGCCTGTCGCGCGGCACCACCTTCAGCACCGGCTCGCTGGTCTGGGCCACAAAACCCTTCGCCTTGGGCTTCAGGTCAAACGCCACGCCATCCACGGGGGAGGTCAGCGCCTGGTAGCGCAGATTGACATTGTTTTCGATCAACCTGCTGCGCAAATCCGCCAGCTCCGTCTGCAACTGGCGGATGCCCTGGCCCAGGATCGCCAGCTGCCGCAGCCGGTCCACCTTCGACTCCTCCAGCTTGCTGGCCACCTCCTGCACCTTGTTCCGTTGCGTCAGGAACTGCAGCTCCGCGGTGGCGCCCTCCCGGTTCAACACCTCCAAACGATCGAGCACCTCCTTCTCCAACCCCAGGCTGCGCATCAACATGCGCTGCTCGGTGTCGTTCACATCCAGATAGCGCTTCAACTCCTCCACCTTCAACAGGGCTTGCTGTTGCTTGAAGGCGATGCTGTTCAGCAAACTCTGCTGGCGATCTTTCGTGGCTTCCGTATCCAGTCGCAGCAGCACCTGCCCCTTCTTCACCGGCTGCCCCTCCTTCACCAGCAGCTCATCCACCACCCCGCCCACCGGCAGCCGGATCTCCTTCACCACCCCCAGGGGCTCCAGCTTGCCGGGCGCCGTGACGATCTCCTCCGTTTTGGCCAACGCCAGCCAGCCCAGCGCAAACGCCGTCACGCCCATCAGGGTCCAGGTGATGCTGCGGGCCCAGAAGCGCGACTGTTGCAGCGCCACCTCCTCGCTGTCGCCGATGGAGAACAACCGCTCGCGGTCGCGCTCCTGGGGGGAGCGGGGATCTTCTGGCGGACGCCAGTCGGAGGGGGACATCATCAGCTTGCCTCCTGTTGGCGATAAAGGGCG
>CAYVWU010000362.1:0-2313 GCA_964455575.1 uncultured Cyanobium sp.
GAAATGGGGCATTCAGCAGACAATTTGTGTTCGCTCTACCCGATCCTTCGAACGCTGCCCTTGAGTGGCAGGCAAGGACCCTGGGGTGGCGTAGCTGAGAGCTGAAGGTGGCCTGTCCACTCGAAGGGCTTGTTCGAAGGCCAAGTTGTGCCTATACCCGCCGGTCCCCAGCTATTGCAGCCCATGGCAATCCACCATGCCGATCGTAAGGATTCTGTGCTTTGACGGAAGGCCCACTTCAATTGCCCGCACCCATCGGCAAGCCGATCTGCTGGGTGAGTGTTACGGTGGCTTTATATGGATCATATCGCTGCAGGTCGCTATCATCCTTATCGTTGTATTGACGGCAATCAGGCCCCGAAGTGTTTGAATTCCTGTTTGTTGAACAAAGAAGAGGCTTGAGATCGCCATCAGCATTCACCTCCAAGACCAAGCGCTGACCTGGAAATCTGTCCTGTCGCCGCGATAGGAGAGCCGTTGTTAGGCTGAGTTCAACCGCATCGTATTCCTTAGGAATGTGCACTAGGATCGAGCGATTTACCGCGTTGCCTGGGTCGATGAAATCATCACCCAACAGACGCCCGACTGCGATCATCTTCCCTTCGGTGCGCCTGACTCCGCGCTCTGTAGGCAGCAATGACCCATCCCGCAGCAACTGAATCGACTCTTGCAGGAATTCGCTTTCTACTTTTTGACCCGTTCGTGGGGCTGTGTTAACCCCTCTCAAGGTCCAGATGTTCGCCAGCAGATACACGCGGCGACTGCTGGTATTGGTGACCTTGACCTGCAACATCATCTCCAGGCCAGCCGCCTTCGAGGGACGATCCGGCACTGGACTGAGGTTGGCTTCTAGTGTGAGATGGGCCGGCTGCTGGGAAGGCACATAGATATCTTTGTAGATGAAGGTATACACACCCCAGACCGCGGCAATCAGAACGGCGCCGGAGCGGATCCATTCATGCAGCAGCGGGGAGCGGCTCCAGGAGGGTGGGCGCCACCAGGCCCGATCGGAGCCGCTGCCTGGCATCCCCTGCTTGCGCTCGCTGTCGTCCGCTTCTGCGTTGGGTTCCCGATCTCCCGGCATCGATCTGCTACTGCTTGCGGGGGCAGGGGCGCGTGGGCAGCAGGGGCTTGCACTGACTGTTGATCGCGCCTAGCAGGCTGCCGTAGGCCCGATCCGGCGGCGGCAGCTGCTCAATCGTGGCCAGCAGGGCTCGATCCGGCACCGCTCCCTTCACCAGGGCGGCCATCTCGGCGGCACCGCAGGAGGATGTGGCCGTGGCTCCCAGCCCGGTGAGCAGGGCATAGCCGCGATGGCTGGCCGAACCCACCGCCGCCGCGTAGCGGTCGCCGTAGGCCGAACGGGCTGCAATCAGCAGGGGGGTCGCATCCGGGAAGGACTTGCGGGCAGGGCTGGCACCCAGCAGCACCCCCCCCCGACAGGTGGCCTGCAGGATTCGCAGCGGTTCTGCTCCAGTGCCTTCCGGTGCGGCGGGCAGCAGCCGCTCCGCCAGCGCGGTGGCGATCCAGTAGGTGACCAAGGCGCGCCCCTGGGGCGGCTTGGCTTGGCCGTAGGCGTCAGCGAGCAGATCGCGATCCAGCAGCACCTCACCGCTGCTGGCGCAATAGGCGGCCGTGGGCGCGGGGACACGGGCCGGTCCCTTGGGGTTGCAGGTGCCCTGCACGGAAGCGTCGCGTGGCAGCAGGCGCACGCTGGGGAAGGGCAGGGCGGCGGTGGTGGGGTCCGCAGACCAGCCCTGGCGCAGCTCGGCGGTGGCGGCGGTGACAGCTGCGCTCAGATCGACAGCGGAGGCAGGGGCGGCGCCACTGGCCGGCGCCAGCAGCAGGCCCAGCAACGCCCCAAGCAAGGGCAGCGCGGCAGGGCGGAATCGGAAGGACGGGCCGGCCATGGCGGGCAGGACAGAACGCCGCCAGTCTCGGCTGCGAAAGCGGTCCGGTCTGCGGGCCTTGGGGCGGATCACCACCCGGGCAAGGCGCGCCAGTCGCCGCTCAGCTGGAACGCACCCCACACCCGGATGTCGTGGTAAGTCGAGTCATCGTCCTCGCGAAAGTCTTTCTGGGTGTTGCGCAGGGCATCGGCCCGGCCTTCGCCAGCTTTCAGACGCTTGTAGAAGCGCTCCATGAAGGTCACCGTCAGGCTGTCGTCCACCTTCCAGAGGCTGAGCAGGGTGGCGCGGGAACCGGCCACCGCCAGGGAGCGCTGCAGCCCGTACACCCCTTCGCCGCTTTGCAGGCCGCCCAGGCCGGTTTCGCATGCCGAAAGCGTCACCAGTTCGGTGCCCTCCAGATCCA
>CAYVWU010000363.1:0-2307 GCA_964455575.1 uncultured Cyanobium sp.
GGGTGCCCAACACATCATCCGCCTCATAGCCCGGCGCCATCACCAGGGGCAGATCAAGGTGGTCGCCGAGAATCTCCCGCAGGTTGTCGAGATCGGCGAAGAACTGCTCGGGCGCCACATCCCGATTCGCCTTGTACGTCTCGTCCGCCTCGTGGCGGAAGGTGGGCGTGTCGGTGTCAAAGGCGATCGCCACCCCGTCGGGTTTCCACTCCGTGCAGGTGTCGAGGAGGCTCTTCAGAAAGCCGTAAGTGACGCTGGTCGGCACGCCGTCCTTGGTGGCCAGGCCACCGTCGCCCCCCTTGGCGAAGGCATAGAAACTGCGAAAGGCCAAGGAATGCCCATCCACCAGCAGTAGAAGAGGTCTGGATTCCGCCATGCCCAATCGACACTGCCCGCCCGAATCGCCTCAGCCTGCCAGATCCCTTCCCGCCGCCCGCCGTCTGGAGCAGCCGCGCCGGGCCGGTGGCGGGGGCGGCCCTGTTCAGCCCCTGCGGTCGCTACCGCTGGTGGCTGCTGCGCCGCTGGCGACCGGACCGCGCCCCGGTGGTGTTTGTGGGGCTGAATCCCTCCACGGCCGATGGAGCGCGGGAGGACGCGACGTTGCGGCGGCTGCGGGGGCTGGCCTGGCTGAGCACCGAGCCGTCGCCGCGCGGGGGCCCGCCCCCCAGGGTGTGGCTCGGCTGGGGTCAGCGCGGCGGACGGCACGGCCGGGATCGACGCCTGCTGGAACTGCTGCGATGCTGGGCCGGAGATGTGGTCTGCGCGGGCAAAACCCGCGACGGCCATCCGCGCCACCCGCTTTACACCCGGGCCGATCAAGCGCCCTTGCCGTTCACGGAGTGCCCCTCCCCATGACCCGGATTCCGCGCCGCTATTCCATCCACCTGCTCCTCAGCAGCGGCAAGGAGGAAGTGGTCCACTTCGCCACCTTGGAGGCCTTCCAGCAGTGGTACACGAGCGCGCTCCACAGTGGCGCCGCGCCGGACGCCTTTGTGAACGTGCCGATCGGTGATCTGGAAGGGGAGTATCTGCTGGTGCGGGCCGGCAGCGTGATCGGCCTGCGGGTCGAGCCGCTCTTTGGCACCTTGGAGGATTGAGGAGGGCGAACCCGAACGTGTCGTGGCAGACGCCTCAGGGGGTCGCCACCACGCGCTCCAGCCGCGGGCGATCCTCGCCAATCTGGTGAAGGAGTTGCCAGGAGGCCAGGAGATCAGGCCCCTGGAGGGACCCCAGCAACGCCGCCCGCAGACTTTTCATCACAACCCCTTTCTTCACACCCGCGCGGGTGGCTGCCGCCGCCAACAGCTCTTGGGCCTCCGGCGTTGGCAGGGTTGGGCCACTGGGCAGCTGAGTCTGGAGGGCGGCCAGACAAGCCTGGGCCTCGGGTTGCGCCAGGACGGCACGGGCCTGCTCATCCGGGAGCGGCGCGGTGAAGAACGGCGTCGCCTGCTCCACCCCATCCGCCAGCAAAGTGAGCGACGAGCTCAGGAGGGCACAGAGCTCCTCCAGCCAGCCCGCCGGCAAGGCGGCAGCGCCTTCAGGAGTCGGCCAGCCCTTGGCGGCCCAGAGGGGCTGCAACTGCTGAAGCAGCTCCCCGGGGGGCAGGGCATGGAGCACCTGACCATTGAGCCAGTTGAGCTTTTCCCAATCGAAGCGGGCGCCGGCCCGGTTGACCCGTTCGAAGCCGAACACCGCCGCCGCCTCGGCCAGGGTGAACCGTTCCCCCATGCCCTCCGGCGGCGACCAGCCCAGCAGGGTCATGTAGTTGGTGAGGGCCTCTGGCGTGTAGCCCAGGTCCCGAAAGTCGCTGATGGAGGTGACGCCATCGCGCTTGGAAAGCTTGCGACCCTCCTGGTTGAGGATCAAGGGGGTGTGGGCAAAGATCGGCAGGGGGAGTCCGAGGGCCTCGTAGAGCAAAATTTGTTTGGCCGTGTTGGCGATGTGGTCTTCGCCGCGGATCACATGGCTGATCGCCATGGCGGCGTCATCCACCACCACCACCAGGTTGTAGAGGGGATCGCCGATGGCATCCGCTGGGGCGCGGCGGGCGATCACCATGTCGCCGCCGAGATCCGCCCCCGACCAGCGCATGGCGCCTCGCACCAGGTCATGCCAGTCGATGATGCGGTCGTCGTCGATGCGGAAGCGCACCACCGCCTCTCGCCCTTCGGCGATGAAGGCCTGCTCCTGCGCAGGGGTGAGATCGCGATGACGATTGTCGTAGCGGGGAGCCTGCTTCTGCGCCTGCTGCTGCTCGCGCAAGGCCGTGAGCTCCGCTTCGCTGGTGTAGCAGCGATAGGCCTTGCC
>CAYVWU010000364.1:0-2286 GCA_964455575.1 uncultured Cyanobium sp.
TGGGCCTGAAGACCCGCAAGCGGAACAAGCCCAGCAACAGATTCGTGCTCCGCAAACGTCGTCGCACCTCCAAGCGGAGCCGTGGCGGCCGCGACTCCTGATGCTTCACACCGCTCTGCTTTCTGCCTGATCCGCCATGGGACGTTCACTCAAAAAAGGACCATTCGTTGCCGACAGCCTGCTGCGCAAGGTTGAAAAGCAAAACGCCACTGAAGACAAGTCCGTGATCAAAACCTGGTCCCGGGCTTCCACCATCCTGCCGCTGATGATCGGCCATACGATCGCTGTCCACAACGGCAAAAGCCATGTTCCGGTCTATGTGACCGAACAGATGGTGGGACACAAACTCGGGGAGTTCGCTCCCACCCGCACCTACCGGGGCCACACCAAAGACAAGAAGGGAGGCCGCTGACACCATGGCATCAACCACCACCAACGCCAACCAGGCACTGGCCCATGGCCGTTACATCCGCGGCTCCGCCTCCAAGGTGCGGCGGGTTCTTGATCAGATCCGGGGTCGCACCTACCGCGAGGCGCTGATCCTGCTGGAGTTCATGCCCTATCGCTCCACCGGGCCCATCACCAAGGTGCTGCGCTCCGCGGTGGCCAATGCCGAGCACAACCTCGGCCTCGACCCCTCGACCCTCGTGATCAGCGCCGCCAGCGCCGACATGGGCCCGTCGATGAAGCGGTTCCGCCCCCGCGCCCAGGGTCGCGCCTACGCGATCAAGAAACAGACCTGTCACATCAGCATTGGTGTGGCCGCTCCCACCACCTGACCCCCGAGGACACCGACCGATGGGACACAAGATCCATCCAACCGGCCTGCGCCTGGGGATCACCCAGGAACACCGCTCCCGCTGGTACGCCCCCAGCCGCACCTATCCCACCCTGCTGCGTGAAGACGACAGCATCCGCAAGTTCATCCACAAGAAGTACGCCGCCGCTGGCATCAGCGATGTGCGCATCGCCCGCAAGGCCGATCAACTGGAGGTGGAGCTCAAAACCGCCCGTCCCGGCGTCCTGGTCGGTCGTCAGGGCAGCGGGATTGAGGAGCTGCGCAGCGGCATTCAGAAAACGCTCGGCGATGCCAATCGCCAGGTGCGCATCAACGTGGTGGAGGTCGAGCGCGTCGACGCCGACGCCTACCTGCTCGCTGAGTACATCGCTCAGCAGCTGGAAAAGCGTGTCGCCTTCCGTCGCGTGATGCGCATGGCCGTGCAGCGCGCCCAGCGGGCCGGGGTGCTCGGTCTCAAGATCCAGGTGGCGGGTCGTCTCAATGGCGCGGAGATCGCGCGCACGGAGTGGACCCGCGAAGGGCGCGTGCCCCTTCACACCCTCCGGGCCGACATTGACTACGCCACCAAGGTGGCCAGCACCACCTACGGGGTGCTCGGTATCAAGGTCTGGGTGTTCAAGGGAGAGGTGCTCCCCGGTCAACAGGAGCAGATCCCCGTGGGGGCTGCGCCCAAGCGCCGACCCAGTCGGCGTCCTCAACAGTTCGAAGATCGCTCCAACGAGGAGTGAGGGAGGCTTAAACCATGCTCAGTCCACGACGCGTCAAATTCCGCAAGCAGCAGCGAGGCCGGATGAGTGGGGTCGCCCCCCGCGGCACCAGCATCGCCTTCGGCCAGTTTGCCCTTCAGGCCCAGGAATGTGGCTGGATCACCTCCCGCCAGATTGAGGCCTCCCGTCGCGCCATGACCCGCTACGTCAAGCGGGGCGGCAAGATCTGGATCCGCATCTTCCCCGACAAGCCCGTCACCATGCGGCCGGCGGAAACCCGCATGGGCTCCGGTAAGGGCAACCCGGAATTCTGGGTGGCCGTCATCAAGCCGGGACGCATTCTCTTTGAGATGGGCGGTCCTGAGATCACCGAGACCATCGCCCGTGAGGCCATGCGTCTCGCCCAGTACAAGTTGCCGGTGAAGACCAAGTTCATCTCCCTGGCCGACCAGGAGGCTTCCTCCCAAGAAGACGCTCCTGTTCCCGCATCCGCCGAGTCCTGACCATGGCCCGCCCTGACATCGCCGAGGTTCGCGCGTTGAGCGAATCCGACCTCAACGATCAGATCAGCGCCACCCGGCGCGAACTCTTCGATCTCCGCTTCCAGCAGGCCACCCGTCGGCTGGAGAACCCGCACCGGTTCAAGCAGGCCCGCATCAAGCTGGCCCATCTGCTCACCGTGCGGCAGGAGCGTCAGCGCTCCACCGCCTCCTGATCCCCCTGATTCCCCATGGCACTCAAGGAAAGGGTCGGCACCGTCGTCAGCGACAAGATGGACAA
>CAYVWU010000365.1:0-2277 GCA_964455575.1 uncultured Cyanobium sp.
AGGCTGGAGGCCTGTTTTCCAATCGGGGCCGCTGAACCGTGGTGGGTGCCCACAATTCCGAGGCCAGCTCGCCTGGCCTCTCCTTGCCGTCCACCCTCCGGCTGGGTCTTTTTCAGGGTTGCCTGGGCTGCCTGGCTGTGATCTTCGCCGGCCTGCTCAACCGCGTGATGATCAGCGAGCTGGGATTGCCTGGATTTCTCGTTGGCGGTGCTCTGGCGTTTGAGCAGATCGTGGCTCCCTCTCGGGTGTGGTTTGGCCAGATCTCCGATGCCCATCCCATCGCCGGCCGCCACCGCCTTCCCTACATCTGGTTGGGAACCGCCCTGTTTTGTGGGCTGGCCGTTCTCTCGGTGCCGTTGATCTTCCACGTGGCGAGCCTGCTGCGCGAGGGTTCCGGGAGCGCGCCGCTAGCCATCGCCGCCCTCTGCGGCCTGTTCGCCGCCTACGGCCTGGCTGTGTCGCTGGCCACCACGCCGTATCTGGCTCTCGTCATCGATCGCACCACGGAGAAGGAGCGCCCGCGCGCCGTCGGATTGATCTGGTGTCTGCTCACGGTTGGCATCGTGGTGGGAGCTATTTCCATTGGCCTCAGCTTGAAGGGTCTGGATGGGGTCACCGATCCCGCGGTGCTGCGACAGGTGTTGCTGGGGTTCATGGGACGAGTGGTGCTGGTGGTTCTCGTCCTCACCGTCGTCGCCACCCTGGGAATGGATCCCCGCGTTCGCCATGGGGATCGCACCACCGCGCCGTCCGAGGCCAAGGCGTCCAGTGATCGGGATGATGGCCCCACCCTGCGTCAGGCCTGGGCGCTCATCACCTCCAGTCGTCAGGTGCTGGTGTTCTTCACCTTTCTTGTCCTGTTCACCTTGGGCCTGTTTCTCCAGGACCCGATCCTCGAGAGCTACGGGGCGGAAGTGTTCGGCATGCCCATCGCCGCCACCGCCTCGTTGAACGCCGTCTGGGGGATCGGAACCCTTGTTGGACTTCTGCTGGCCGGGCTGTGGATCGTGCCGAGGCTCGGCAAGCTCAACGCGGCCCGACTCGGTTGCCGGTTGATCGCCGCCAGCCTGGCCCTGCTGGTGGTCGCCGGCTTCATCGGAAAGGTGCCCGCGCTCCAAGGTGTTCTGTTCCTGTTTGGACTGGCGGCTGGTATCGGCACCAACAGTGCCCTGGTGTTGATGCTGGATCTCACCCTTCCCCAGGCCGCCGGCACTTTTGTTGGCCTCTGGGGATTGGGACAGGCCCTCTCCCGGGCCATCGGAAAGGTGTTGGGAGGCGGACTTCTGGATGTGGGCCGTCTGCTTCAAGAGCGCTGGCTGCCCCAGGTCCCCTCCGCCCTTCCCGCCTTCGCCCTGGTTCTCAGCGTCGAAACCCTTGTGGCTCTGACGGCCCTGGTTCTGCTCTCCCGTCTCAATCCGCGGCAGTTCCGAGAAGATGCGGGACGTAGCCTCCATCGGGTGCTTGCTCTGGAGCTCGGATGAGCGCCGCTTCCCTCCCCGCCCCCCCCGTTCTGGATGATGCCCTGTCCCGCCTGATCGATGAGGTCGCGACGCGACAGCGTCTGGATTTTGGCCGGGCTGCCGCGGATATCAAACCGGACGGCACCCTTGTCACGGCCTGCGATCTCTGGAGTGACCAGACCATTGTGCGGGGCTTGCAAACGCTCTACCCCGGAGAGGGCGTCCTGAGCGAGGAGGGCGATTGCCGTCTGCCCGCTTCCGTGGCCTTCTGGGTCGTGGATCCTCTGGATGGCACCACCAACTTCGCCGCGGGCATCCCCTGCTGGTCCATCTCCATGGCCCGGTTTGAAGGTGGGGTGCCTGTTCTCGGCATCCTCGACGTGCCGCCACTGGGGCTGAGGATCGTCGCCAAAGCGGGGCAGGGTGTTTGGAGCAACGGCAATCGCCTGGAGCCGCCCGCCGCCAAGCTCCATCCCGGCGGTTGCGTCTCCCTGTGCAGTCGTTCCATCCGCGTGCTTCAGAAACGGCCCGGTCATCCCTTCCCTGGAAAGGTCCGGATGTTTGGTGTGGCCAGTCTCAATCTGGTGAGCGTGGCCATGGGGCAAACCGTGGCGGCCTTGGAGGCGACCCCGAAAATCTGGGACTTGGCGGCTGCTTGGCTTGTTTTGCGGGAACTGTCCTGTCCGCTGCGCTGGCTTGTCAGGGATCCCGCACAGATCCTCCCGGGCACAGACCTGGGCGCCACTGGCTTTCCAGTCCTCGCCGCCTCTGCGGCAGAGGAGCTGGAGCGTTACGGGGAGTGGGGGGAGAGTTTGGT
>CAYVWU010000366.1:0-2272 GCA_964455575.1 uncultured Cyanobium sp.
GGGGATCCCCCAGGAGCGGGGCGCCCAGGGCGGCGCAGTGGATGCGGATCTGGTGTGGCCGGCCGGTGGCGATGGCCACCTCCACCCGGTCGCTAGCGCCGCTTCGCTCCAGCAGGGTGAGGCGGCTGCGGGCCGCCAGATCCCCGGGCCGCGCCGCCAGCGCCGCGCACCAGATCCAGCCCAGGCGCGGATGGGGCCGGCGTCCGATCGCGGTCGTCAGCGTCAACGCCTCTCCCGGCAGCAGGGTGGCGGGCAAGCCGCCGGGCGCGAGGAGGGCCTCGTAGACCTTTCGGCACTGGGGTTGGCCGTGTTCCGGCGCCCAATCCGCCGACCCTTCAGGGCCGGCGAGGGCTGCCGTGCTCTCCCGCAGCCGGGCGCTCAGCCAGCGGCGGCTGGAGGCTTGCCGCGCACAGACCAGCAGGCCGCTGGTGTGGCGGCCCAGGCGATGCACCGGACGGGGCACGCCGCGGGGGTCCTGGCGATGGCGCCGCTCCAGCAGACGCAGGACGGTGTGGTCCAGCCAGCCTCCGGCGGGAAGGACCGGCAGCCCCGAGGGCTTGTCGATCACATGGAGATCGCCGTCGTCATGGACGACCCGCCAGCGGCCGGGCACGGCCTCCTCCCGCCAGGGGGGCCGCTGCCAGCAGAGGCGATCCCCGGCCCGCAGGGGGCCGTCGCTGTGCAGCCGCTCGCCATTGCGCCAGATCTCCCCGGCGGCCAGGCGGGCGCGCCACACCGCAAGAGAGCTGTGGGAATGGCGGGCGGCGTAGAAGGCCGCCACGCTCTCCGCCGGGGCCTCCACCCGATCGCGGTAGGGAAAGCCAGCGTTGCGTGCCGCGGGGAGCCAGTCGGCGGGAGCGTTGCCGGGCCCCGGGGCGCCCTCCGCTCCGGGATCAGTCGACCAGGCCATGCTCCAGGGCGTGGCGCACCAATTCGGTGCGACTGGAGGTGCCCGTCTTGATGAACAGCCTGCTGACGTATTTCTCCACGTTGCGAATGGACGTGTCGAGCTGGCGGGCGATTTCCTTGTTCATCAGCCCCTCCGCCACCAGCTGCAGCACGCTCGCCTCGCGGGGGGTGAAATCAAAGGCCAGGGCCGGCGCCGGCTTCTTCACCCCTCCGGTGCCGAGCATGGAGCGGATCTCCGTGATCTGCTTCGCCATCTGGCCGATGTCGGCATCGGCGAAGCGGGCGGCCTCGGCCAGCAGACGCTCCTGGCGACGCACCACATTGCGCAGCCGCGCCACCAGCTCCTCCGGATCGAAGGGTTTGGGGATGTAGTCGTCGGCGCCCGCGGTGAAGCCAGCGATGCGATCCGCCGTCATGCCTTTGGCGGTGAGGAAGATCACGGGCGTGCCACCCAGCCGCTCATCCGCCCGCAGGCGCTTCAGCAGCCCGTAGCCATCGCAGCGGGGCATCATCACGTCGGTGATCACCACATCCGGGACGAGCTGCTGGGCCTGAGTCCAGCCCTCCTCGCCGTCATTGGCCGTGCTCACCTGGAAGCCCTCGTCCTCCAGGAAGGCTTTCACGGCGGTGCGCAGACCGGGTTCGTCATCCACCAGCAACACCCGCACCGGCGGGCGTTCCGCTTCGGTGCTCGCCGTTTCGGGCGCGGACTCTCCATCGGGAACGGGGCCGGTGGCGTCAGCGGGGGAGGAGGGAGCCATGGGAGAAGGCGACCCCCTCAGCCTACGGACGGCGGGTGCCGGGCACCACCTGCTCCCGCTCCACCAGAGCCCCGCTGAAGCCCAGGCGCCGGGCTTCCGATCCGAGGCTGGCGGGATCCCGGCCGGTGTGCTCCGGGAAACAGGCGGCCCACCAGATCTGGTGATCGAGGCGGTTGGCGGGGGTGATCGGCCCGCCGGGATTGAGCTCCCGCAGGATCAGCACGCCACGCACGCCGCCGCTGCCTCCCGTGATTCGCATCGGCTGCGTCGTGCCGCAGTTGAGCACATCGGTGGAGACGAACACCCGATCTTCCATCTGTTCCCAGAGCTTCAGTCGCCACACCCGCGGTTGGACGGGATCCGGCTCGCGGCCGAACACCCCGAGCCGCCAGCGCCCCTTCAGGGTGGTTTTCTTCGCCAGCACCACCAGATCCTCGGGAGGGGAAGGGTCGTTGCTGAAGTCCGGGTCCTCGCGGGGAAAGATCACCGCGTTCGCGGCGGGGGCGCCCGTGGCCTCAGGGGCGGCCGCCGCTGGGGCGGCCGCCGCTGGGGCGGCCATTCCCGGGGGAGCCATTCCGGCGGCGGCCATTCCAGTGGCGGCC
>CAYVWU010000367.1:0-2263 GCA_964455575.1 uncultured Cyanobium sp.
AGCAACGTCTCAACCCGACGGCAGAATTCCATGGCGTCGTGCCAGCTCACCCGCTCCACCGGCCGCTCGTCGGTGTCGCGCTCCCCCGGCAGCAGGGAGAACTGGCCGTAGGACACATCCTCCGCCTCCGGTCGGAAGCGGGAGGGATGGGCGGGCAGCGGCCGTTCCCAACGCCGGCCCAAGGGCGGCACCAGCCGCGCCACCGCCCGCCATTGCGCCTGGGTCACCGGCGTCTGGCCCATCCAGAACCCCGCCAGCCGCACCCGGTGCTGGGGCCCTTCGCTGTCGCGCCGCCCCGCTTCCTCCAGCGGTGAGCCCATCACGAACTCGCCCGCCGGGATCCACACCAGCGGCAGGCTGATCTTCTCGTCCAGCGGCAGGAGCGCGCGCTGCACCCGCAGCGGCTGCCGCTCCACCCGCCAGCCCTCGCCCTGGCGCCGCAGCCGGGCGGTCTCCAGGTCGTGGGGTTCGGTGGGAAAGGCTTGATCCGGCAGCGCGGGCGCCGCCCCCCGGGGAGAATCCAAGGGGCGGGGCGGAGGCGGGAGGCCTGGGGGCCGAGTCGAGAGGGCGAAGGGCCTATCGGGGCGAGGCAGCGCCTTGGTCTCCGTGGGCCCGGGCGAAACGGCAGCCGGTGGCTCCCGCAGCGCCTTGCGAATCGCAAGGCCGATCGCCTTGAGCGCCTCCTTCACCTCCACCTCCGACATCGACGCCAGGTGGCGATGGGGCGGCAGCACCGCCTGGTAGCGATGGATCTCGGTTTCCTCCACGAAGCTCGGGCTCAGGCTCACCCACAGCACCGTCACCCCCTCCGCCTCCGCCGCCGCCAACAGCACAGGCACCTCCTCCCCCATCACGAACTCCGACGCCAGGAAGTCGTCGCTCACCAGCAGCAACGCCACCTTCGCCGCCGCCAGCGCCGTTTCAATCTCCTCCCGCCACTTCATTCCCGCCTCGATGCGGCTGTCGTCCCACAGCCGCAGCTCCTGGCCGCCGCCACGCAACAAGGGCGCCATCATCCGCTTCAAGCGCTCCACCCAGGCCCGGTCGGCCTGGCTGTAACTGACGAACACATGCCGGCGATCCGGGGCAGGTTGTGGCACGCTCCGCGCTGGGGTTCTCGTGTCAGGCATTGTGGCAGCCCGAGCAGGGGCCACACCTCATCACAAGGCATGTCTGTCCGGTGAATTACACCCGTTCAAAGCCCGCCGCTGCCGGAGAGACGACGGAGACAAAGACAAGTGGCTCCTGTCCGGTGTTGCGCACACCGTGAACATCTCGGCGACGGGCCACCAGCACATCACCCTCAGCGATGGCGATCGAGGCCCCATCCGCGATGCACATGGGCCTGGATCCTCTGGCCGGGCTTGACGTGCCAGGCGACGACCACCGCATCAGCGGATTCGGTGATGACGGAGCGAATGGGCTCACCATCCGCAGACTGGAGAAACTCATGCACCTTGAATGAGCGGTCCGGGTTCATTACCGCGGAAAAGCCGTAGATCACCCATTCTCAGGCCTTCATGCCCCCGGAGCGCGGATGACCGACCCAGGGAGCAGCCGGCGGGAAACGCCGGACGTCTCGGATCTGTCGCCATCGCGGGGAGACATCTGTGAGCGGACAGCTCAGGCCTCGCACCCTTTGGCGTCTGGGCCGCCCGGCCCACCACGCGCCACCGAACCAGCAAGATGAAGGCGCCCGCCCCCGCCCGTCCCTGAACCAGGAAACCCTGCTGTTCGAGCCCGCCACGCCGGAGGAGGGCGCCCTGCGGGCGGTGCTGGCCTTCCCGAGCACCTATTCGGTGGGCATCACCAGCCTGGGCTTCCAGGTGGTGTGGGCCACCCTGGCGCGGCGGTCGGATGTGGACGTGCGGCGCCAGTTCACCGACCAGGGGGATCCCCCCCACGGCGGCGGCCAGGGCCGCGGCGGGCCGGCCCTCGATCTCTTCGGGCTCTCCCTCAGCTGGGAGCTCGATGGCCCCGTGCTGCTCGACCTGCTGGAGCGGCGGCGCATCCCCCTCTGGGCCTGCCAGCGGGGGGAGGACGATCCGCTGGTCTTCGGCGGCGGCCCCGTGCTCACGGCCAACCCCGAACCCCTGGCGCCGTTCTTCGATGTGGTGCTGCTCGGCGATGGGGAGCTGCTGCTGCCCGCCTTCATCGAGGCCCTGCGGGCCTGCCGCGACGCGCCCCGGACCGAGCGGCTGCGGCGGCTGGCGCGGGTGGAGGGCGTCTACGTGCCCGCGCTCCACACCCCCCTCTACGACGC
>CAYVWU010000368.1:0-2245 GCA_964455575.1 uncultured Cyanobium sp.
GCAACATCGGCCGCGTGCCGCTGCTCACCGCCGCTGAAGAGATCGAACTGGCCCACCACGTGCAAGCGATGAAGCAGCTCCAGGAGCTGCCCAGCGATCAACTCACGCCGCGTCAGAAGCACCTGATCCGCATGGGCTGCCGAGCCCGCGATCGGATGATGGCCGCCAACCTGCGCCTGGTGGTGAGCGTGGCGAAGAAATATCAGAATCAAGGATTGGAACTCCTTGATCTCGTTCAAGAAGGTGCCATCGGTTTGGAGCGCGCGGTCGACAAATTCGATCCCGGCATGGGTTACAAGTTTTCCACCTATGCCTATTGGTGGATTCGCCAGGGCATGACCCGGGCCATCGACAACAGCGCCCGCACCATCCGCCTGCCGATCCACATCAGCGAGAAGCTCTCCAAGATGCGCCGCATCACCCGGGAGCTCTCCCATCGCCTCGGGCGCCAGCCCAACCGGCTGGAGCTCGCCCACGGCATGGGCATGGAGCCGGAGGAGCTGGAGGAGCTGATGGCCCAGACCGCCCCCTGCGCCTCCCTGGATGCCCATGCCCGGGGCGAGGAGGATCGGAGCACCCTGGGGGAACTGATCGCTGATCCGGCAAGCAACAGCCATCTCGACTCGATGGACAGCCACCTGCAGAAGGAGCACCTCGTCACCTGGCTGGCCCAGCTGAACGAGCGGGAGCAGAAGATCCTGCGTCTGCGGTTCGGCCTGGAAGGGCAGGAGCCTCTCACCCTGGCGGAGATCGGCCGTCAGATCAATGTGTCGCGAGAGCGGGTGCGGCAGCTGGAAGCCAAGGCGATCATGAAATTGCGGGTGATGAGCCACATGCAGCAGGCGGCGTGAGCGCCCCCTGGCTCGGTCCCGTTCTGGTGGCCGGCTGGCTCAGCCTCCTGGCCGTGTTGGCCAGGATCGTTCAGAGCCGTTGGCCTGATCAGCCCGAATGGAGCCGCAAGCTCGTTCATATCGGCAGCGGTCCGGTGGTGTTGATTGCCTGGTGGTGCGGCATCGACCGGCTGATTGCCCTGCCGGTGGCCGCGGTGGTGACCCTGGTCGCCGCCCTCAACCACCGCCTGCGCCTGCTGCCCGGCATCGAGGACATCGATCGCCACAGCTACGGCACCATCGCTTACGGGGCCTCCATCACCCTGCTCTTTGCGCTCCTCTGGCCCGCGCGCGCCCAGGCCATGACAGCGGCCGTGCTGGTGATGGCCTTTGGTGATGGCCTGGCCGGCCTGGTGGGTCCGGTGGTGAACTCACCGCGCTGGCAGGTCTTCGGCCAGACCCGCTCCCTGGCGGGCACCGCCACCATGGGCGTCGGCACGGCGGCGGTCCTTCTCGCGGTGGCGGCCCTCGCCCCCGCGACCGCCCCTCCCGTTCCGGCGCTTCTGGCCATCGCGGCCATAGCCACCACCCTGGAGCAATGGGCCACCGCCGGGGTCGACAACCTCACGGTTCCCCTGGCCGTGGCGGGGCTGTGGCTGTGGCTCTCCCCGGCCATCGCGGCCTGACCGCCCATCCTGCCTAGCCGCGCATCAGGCGCTCACAGCGGGCCGACCAATCCAGTGGCGTGCCGATCGCCGCCACCAGGAGCCGATCGGCGGGTTCCTCCCGCAGGCGCACCTGCCACTGGCGAATCACCTCGGCCCGCTCCATCCACACGTCCATCACCGTGCGCTGGATGGCTTCGCCATCCCAGCGGCGTCCGCGGGCGATGTCCTGGGCCCAGGCCAACACCTCATCGAGCTGAAACGGTCGGAAGCCTCCAAACGCCGGTCCCATGGGCGGGGAATCCGCCCCGGTGGAAGCCGGGGGCTCAAGGTTGCGCTGCTCCAAATAGAAGAGTTGCAAGGGATCAATCACCCCACAGAACTGCAGCAGATAGGTCATCGGACTCGCCGTGGACTGATGCAGAACCTACGAAGTCCATGCCTGCCTGCAGTTCAGCGCAAACAATTTGATGGGATAGAAACAATCTGGCACTCGCAAAAGGGGAGTGCCAACTTCATACAAATCCCCCGTCCCCTTGGCCCTCAGACGGCCGCCAGCTGCCGCTCCCGGGCTTGGCCCACGGCGGCGGCCAGCTCGTGGAGGAGCTCCAGAGTGGTGGCCAGATCAATGCAGGCATCCGTGACGCTCTGCCCGTAGGTCAACTGGGAGAGGTCGCTGGGCAGCTTCTGGTTGCCCGCCACGAGATGGCTCTCCACCATCACGCCCATCACGTGCACGGAGCCGTCCAC
>CAYVWU010000369.1:0-2233 GCA_964455575.1 uncultured Cyanobium sp.
AGCCCATCTTAACCCAAGACCGCAACTAGAATCAACTGCGTTGCAGTGGATTTGGGTTTCTCAGCAAGCCCTATTTATTGTTGTAAATTCGCTGTTTCTGCTGTTGTTTCTGGTCCATCATGAGTTTGTCCAAATCCCCCTTCGGAGCGACTGTCATGACGGCCACCTTGTCCCAGCAAAGCCCCTCCACCAAGGGTCTCGGCATGCTGTCTTGCCCTCCACGGTATGGCGTGAACTATGGAGCTGGTTACGTCGGCTTTACTTATACCAAGTCCAATCTGATCTCCCGTGGGATCGCCTACTTCACGCGATGGACGCGAATGCATGACATCAGCGTTTCTCATGCCCTTCTGGTTACGGGTGAGAACCAATGCATTGAGGCCCACGCGCAAGGGGGAGTCAAGCGCACGAATCTGGAGACGTATTTTGACGACGAGCATTGCCAGATCTTTTTCCGCAAGCCCCAAAATCTCACCCCGGAGATCGCGGCACGCTTGGTCTCTAGGGCCGAGGAGCATCTTGGCTGCGGCTATGACTTTGATCTGATCGCTGCTCAGCTGGAGGCCAACAGTCTGACCGGGCGCCTTCTCCGTCGGCTATTCGGCAGATCCTTTGAGGAAAAAGTGTGTCAACTCAAAAATCATCCTGATCGCATGATCTGTAGCGAACTCGTGGCTCATTGTCTGGATTCTCAGCCGGAATATCACGATCGCGGGGTGCTTGCTTACAGCGATTGTACGATCGATCCCCAGGAGTTGTTTGAAGATGATGAGATTTTCACGGCCTGGCACAAGACCATGCCGACTGGCTAAAGACCGCCGAAAAAACCTCTCCAGCGAAAGGCTGCATGCTGGAGAGGTTGGGGCCAACGCGTCAATCTCGCGAGGGGTCTGTTCGACAAGTCGTGGTTACCGCAAACCATGATCGCCGAGGCCCGCTCCAATGCTGCTCTGGTCGATCGATTCGGCCATGTCAGTGCCATGGGGCAAGCCATTGACCATCGAGGTCCCAGCCCCCCAAGCTCGCGCAGGGTTCCGCCGCTTGACCTCGCTCACTCCTGTTCACCATCCCCCGGCAGCTTTGGAGCAGGCCCTTCCACAGCTGGGTCGCACGCTCTGTCCCGCTCGGTTGATCTTGGCAGGGAATAGGTTGATCTTGGCAGGGAATAAACGTGTCGAGCGTTCCATGCCGGCCAAGTGGTGCGGCCAAAAGCGCCAAGCGCAGGCTGGGGAATCCCTCTTTCAGGCGTTCCCATGACGCAGTGCGCACCACCAGCAGAGTCAGCCATCCCCTGGGAAACGCTTGTTCACCGGTGGCCAATGCGCGATGCCGGTTTCGAACCAGCGACATCCTGCTTGTAAGGCAGGCGCTCTACCGCTGAGCTAATCGCGCGTCTCCCCATTCTGCCTTGGCGCCCGGACGGCCCCGCCAACCCCCTCGCTCTCCAACCCCCCTCGCGCTCTGGCCCCGCCCCACCCGCGCGCCGCCCCTATCGTCAGTGCGGCCGCTCCCCCCGTTACCGGGCGACCGAACGCCACAGGCCATGGCCTCCGGCCGCGCCCACGACCGCGCCACCCTTCTGCTGGCCCTGCCATTTGGCCTGCTCTGGGGACCGGCGCTGGGCGCGGCGGGCATCCTGATCGCCGGTCTGGCGTTTGTGTTTGGCGGCCTCTGGCTGTCCCCCGACCTCGACACGCTGTCCCGCGCCACCGCTCGCTGGGGGCCGCTCCGTCTCCTCTGGTGGCCCTACCGGCGCCTTCTGCGCCACCGCTCCCTGCTCTCCCACAGTCCTCTGCTGGGCAGCGCCGGCCGGCTGGCCTACCTGCTCGCGGCCCTCGCCCTTCTGCGCGCCCTCCTCGACCTCACGCCCCTGGCGCCGCTGCCGATCCCCGCGCCCGCGGCCTGGCCGGCCTTGGCTTCAGCCCTCTGGGGGAGCCACCGCTTGCTGGTGCTCTGTGCGCTGGTGGGGGTGGAGGCGAGCAGCTGGCTGCATCTGCTGCAGGATGGCGACCCCTTGCCGCACTGGCCGCGCCTCCCGGGCCGACGTCGGCGGTGAGGATGGCGCCACCCCTTCCGGTCGCCATGTCCCCCTCGCCGGCGTCACCCTCACCCGCTTCCGATCCCGCCCTGGCGGCCCTGGAGGAGCTGCTCGCCACCGTCGCCACCCTGCGCGATCCCGAGCGGGGCTGCCCCTGGGACCTGGAGCAGACCCACGCCTCCCTGATCCCCTTCG
>CAYVWU010000370.1:0-2224 GCA_964455575.1 uncultured Cyanobium sp.
CTCCAGGGTCTCGTTCACCTTCACCGGCAGGGTGTCCAGGTGGTGGCGCCGCTGCTTCACCGTGGCGCGCTCCTCCAGGAAACGGCGCCTGACGGTGGGCAGGTGGTCGGCCACCCAGGCGTCGAGCACCCGATCGCGGTGCTTGATCGGGCCGAAGAGCCAGCCGCCCAGGGGCAGCACTTTCGGGCTCTGGGGATCGAAGTCCCAGCCCACGGGGACCGGGAGGCCCTGATCGGGAAGGCGCAGCAGCCAGCGCGGCCGCAGCCGCGGCACCAGCTGATCGGCGATCACCAGGGCCAGCAGCACGCCCCCACGCTCAGGAGCAGGCCGACCAGCACGCCAAAGCCGCCCGTTCTCCTGATCGCCCGCCGAGACATCCGCCGAGACGCCCTGCGTGTCGCCCCGTGGCTGCCCCGCAGGGCCCGCCGCCTGTTCTCCGGCCTGAAGCCACGCACGTGAACAGGGCATGTCCCGCCGATTTTGACCATCGCAACAAGCCCCCGGCAACCACACACCACAGGTGGTGTCTTCGCAAGCCAATCCACCGACACCCCCGCGCAACACCTGCCCCGCCCCCTTCAGGCCGGCTCGGCTCGCCCGCCTTCGCCCCCCCGCCTCAAACCCCCTCCACCCTCAAGCCGCCTCCACCGTCGGGGCGGGCGCGGGGGCCGGGGCGATCGGGGGTTGCTCAGCGCGGCTGAGCTGCTGCAGCGCCTGCAGCTGCCAGCGGCGGCACTGGGCCGGCGAGGACCGGTAGAACGCCTCCCAGGCCTCGGACTTGTGCCGCCCATACTCCGCCTCGCTCACCTGCGGATGGCGCAGCTGCCAGCCCACGCGCACGGCGTGGCCGATCACCACATCCAACGCCAGATCATCCTCAAAGCGCACCAGGGGATTGGCGGCGACAAAGGCGATCAACGTCAGCAGGGCCTCGGTGCAGAGCTGCCGATATTCCGGCGCCTCGATCTTGCCCAGCAATTGCTCCACCAAGGTGGCGAAATTGCGCTCACCCGGGGTGAGGTCATTCAAGAGCGGCGCACTCTCAAGCCGGTTCAGCAACGGCGCGCTTTCCAGCCGGTTGCGGCGCTCCAACTTGTCGCCGATCACGATGCCGCGGCAATGGTGCAGCAGATCCCAGATGCCCGGATAAAAATCCCGCGGCACCCGCTGCAGAGCCCCCAGCCGCAACCGGTGCTGCAGCCAGCAGCCCCCGCGGGGCAACTCCTCCAACGGATCCGGCACCTCCCAGCGCACCCGGGCGCCCCGCAGATGCAGCTGCTCCTTCCGCCGCAACGCCGTCTGCGCATGCTCCACATCCGCCAGCACCACCCGCAGACGGCGCCGCAACGCATGGGGCGGCAGCCCGCACAGCTCCTCGAAGGCCTCGCTCGGGCTCAGATTGGCCTCCGCCGCCAGCTCGCTGGTGAGCAGCAGCAACAGCTGCCCCAACTGCACGGTGAGGCTGCCGCTGAGCAGGCTCGGCTCCAAGCGCGCCAGGCTGTCGATCGCCAGCAGCAACTCCTGCTGCACCATCCACTCCCGCGCGTCCTCGCCGCTGAAGCGTCGAATCATCGAGGCGATCATCTTGCTGCCCTGGGGCTGGCTGATCAGGGATTGGCCGGTGTAGTTGCGACCGACCACCACCTGCTTCTGACGCACCAGCAGATCCGTCAGGGCATCCTCCAGCTGCGGGTGCACGAGGCCCATCACGCCGGCCGTGCGGCGCACCACGCTCCAATCCCCCTCTCGCAACCCGCGCCGATAGACCTCCTCCAGCAGCGTCATCAGCCGCGGCGAGGCGCCCTCGCTCGGCCCCCGCAACTGGGCGCCCGGCCCCAGGCGGCGGCCCAGCAGCTCCAGCACCTCCGCCTGCTCCTGCAGCGACGTGCTCCGCCAGAGCCGCTCGATCAACTCCGCCACGGAGGTGTCCTCCAGCTCCTGCTCCTCCCGCGCCGTCAGGGGCTGGTGGCCCAAGCCTTGCGGCAAAAGGGTCTGGCGGGGCGGATCGAGCCGACAGGCGGCCACCGCCTGGTCGGGCAACTCCACCCAACTGGCCTCGGCGGCCAGCTCCGCCAACGGCCCCAGCCGCACCGGCACCCCCTCCACCTCGCCGGCCAGCAGCCGCCGCCCCAGCTCCAGGAAGGCCTCGGGATCCCGCGCGAAGGGGCCGCTGGCGATCGGAATCAGCAGCAGCGGCAGGCCCGGCCCGCGCCAGTGCCGCCGC
>CAYVWU010000371.1:0-2219 GCA_964455575.1 uncultured Cyanobium sp.
GGAGGCCAACCAGGCCGACTGAGATCCGCTCGCACTCGTCCCCAAGGCCGCTCAGCGCCCCAGTGGCCCCTGCACCGCAACCGCTCCGGGCGACACGGCTGATCAGGAGGCATGAGCCGTCGGCACCAGCCGGCAAACCCCCGGGCCGGCCGAAACCGTGAATCGCGGGGCTCAGGCCGCAACTCCCCAGGAACCCAGCACCCCCAGGAGACCCAGCAGTCCCCGGATCCAGCCACGGGTCTGGCGAGCACCCCTCACCCAGCCATGCCCTCACCACCACGGCCGCGCCAGGGCTGACGCAAGCCATCCCTAGGGGGCTGGCCCTGGCGCGGCCACGGCGGCGGGGCGCGGGGTCGGTGTTCCTCGCCATCCACCCATGGCCTCCTCCGCCCTCTGCTGCCCGGTCCGTCAGGTGCTCGTGCACGTCTATCCCGGCAGCAGCAAAGCCTGGTCTGAGCCCCGCGTCACGGTTCACATCGGCCGCCGGGGTCGGCCGGTATCCAAGCCCCGGCTCATGCCCCTGCTCACCGCCCTCTCGGTGGCCCGCAAGCTGCAGGCGGCGCAGGTGGGCACCGTTTCGGTGCTCTGAGGCGGCCAGGGGCCGCCTCGTGGCGGGGCCCTGCGGGGCCCCGTTTTCCGTGGACGTTCGCTTGGGTGACGCGGCCATCGAGCGGCCGCTGCAGGAACAGGGGGCTCAGGAGCAGCCAGAGGAGAGGCCATGGAACCGGATCGGGTTGAGCTGTGGTTGCCCCCGGTGGGGGCGTTGGGGCTCTGCCCTTCCCGGTTTCCCTATGGCCTCCCCTCTCTCCGTTGGCATTGAGCTCCAGCCGCCTGGGGTCGATCAGCGCTGGGTGCGGATCTGGGTGCTCGATGCCGCCGCCCGGCCGCTGGTTCCTTGCCGCCTGGTGGCCCGGGCGATGGCCGCCGGTCGCGCCCGGCAGTTGCAGGCCGCCTACGGGGCCGAATCGCTCTGGTGGCTCTGATCCTTCAGGCCCTGCCGCAGGCCCTCCAGCCCCTGACGCCAGCCCCAACGACAACTAGAACACCTGTTCTACCTGCTCGGCTTCGGTGCTCGACGACCTCCCCCTCGATCTCCCCGTCCCCTTCCGCGGTCCCGACGGCCGAGAGCTCGATCTCAACGCCCTGCTGACGCCCCATCCGATCGCCACCTTCTACATGGGGACTCCTGAAAAAGCCAGATCGACTGCAGCGCAGCTTGTTTCAGCGATGGAGAGCCGATAAACTGGCTTCGACCAGGGCAATCCACGATTGCTACAACTGCTGAAAACCGCAGATGTACCGGAAGCACCATAATGGGCAGCTCTCAATCGAGGAGTTTCATGTGCCTTTCGGCGGTACATTGGATCCGGAGAACCGATGGGTGCTCTTCTCCGCTCTGATGCCATGGGAAGAGTTGGAAGCAACCTATGCGCCTCAGTTCAGTCCCACAACGGGCGCCCCTGCGAAGCCTGTCAGGCTGGCGTTTGGCGCGCTGTTCATCAAGCAGCGGCTTGGCTTGACCGATGAAGAGACCGTGGAGCAGATCAGAGAGAATGCTTACATGCAGTTTTTCCTTGGCTTTGCCGGCTATTCCAGCAAAGCACCATTTGACCCATCGATGATGGTTCATTTCCGAAAGCGATTCTCAGAAGAAGAGCTCCGTCGGGTCAACGAACTCATCGCTGAACGCGGTAAAGCCATGGTGATCGAGGCCATCGCGAGACTCCCAGACGACGACGACCCTGACGATCCAGATGACGATGCAGGCAACCAGCTATCGCTCGACAACCTCGTGAAGCCCGCCGATTGGCCAGAAGGCAAGCCCTGGGGAACCCTCACTATCGATGCCTCCTGCACGCCAGCCGACATCACCTATCCGACTGATTTGAAGCTGCTGAATGAGGCGAGGCAGTCGACCGAGCGAATCATCGATGATCTATGTGACCAGCACTTAGACTTTCGCAAGCACAAGCCCCGCTATGATCGAGGTAGGGCACGCGCTGTTTTCCTCAATGTCGCCAAACAGAAGAAACCACGCCTCCGCAAGATTAAAGCTGCAATACGTCGCCAGCTCGACTATCTGCAGAGGAACCTTGAAGCCATTGATGCCTTGATCGCCTCTGGTGCAGGGCTTTCCAGCCTAAAGACCCATTGGTGGCGCAAGCTGCTTGTGATCAGCGAGCTGCACCGCCAGCAAACCATCCTGCTCTACTCCAAGA
>CAYVWU010000372.1:0-2213 GCA_964455575.1 uncultured Cyanobium sp.
ATGTGGCGAACAGGTCGTAGGGGTGATGCAGCAGCACATCCCCCCGTCGAATCACCGAGAAGATGCTTTGAAATTCCTCCGCCTTGATCGAGCCATCCTCCAGCAGGGTCGTCTGGGCGCGCATCAGCGGGGGGGAGGTGCGGCCTTTGTAGGGGGCGTCCTTGAGCTCGGGCATGGGGATGCTGAGAAGATGCATCAGGTCATCCAGGCCCAGGGGGCCATTGATCCGATAAAGGTCTTCCGGCTCCACATCGGTGCCCTCCATCAGCAGGCGCACCATCTCCTCAGGCATCTCATTGGCCACCTCCAGCCGCACCACCTCTCCACCCAAACGCCGCTTGCGCAGTCCTTCCTGAAGGGCTTCCATCAGATCATCGGCCTCCAGGTCGCGCAACTCCAGATCGGCATCGCGCGTGATGCGGAAGAAATAATGTCCCTCGATCGTCATGCCTGGAAACAGCATCTGCAGGTTGAAGGCCACCACCTGCTCCAGGGGCACAGCCGTGAAGACCGGAGTGGGATGGCGGTCGCAGAGGTTGTTGGGGAGGGGCACAAAACGGGGCAGGATTTTCTGGGGCACCTTCACCCGAGCGAATTGTCGCTGCCCGGATTCGGGATCGCGAATCAGCGCAGCCACGTTCAGGCTGAGGTTGCTCATGAACGGAAAAGGATGGGCTGGATCCACCGCCAAGGGGGTGAGCACGGGGAAGATCTCAGAGCGGAAATAGACGCTCAACCATTCCTTTTGTCGTTTATTCAGCTTCACATAATCCAGCAGGTAAATGCCGTGATCCGCCAGCTCGCGTTTGAGGGACTGGCGGTAGTGTTGCTGTTGCAATTCCAGCAGGGGGCGCAGCTCCTTCTGGATCGCCTCCAGCTGCTCCAATGGGGTGAGGCCATCATCGCTGCGAATGCTGACCCCGGCCTCCTGCTGGGACTTCAGCGAGGCCACGCGCACCATAAAAAATTCGTCGAGATTATTGCTGAAAATCGCACTGAATTTTGCCTGCTCCAGCAGTGGCACCCGCGGATCCAATGCCTGGGCCAGCACGCGTTGATTGAAGGCGATCCAGCTCAGTTCCCGGTTGATGTAGAGCTCCTGTGGCACGGTCGCCGCCGGGATTGACTGGTCCATGGAATCTCTCAAGTCGCGGACGGACAAAGTCCGCGGCTTGCCGCGGGCCATTGTTCAAAGTAGCAATGCCCGCGTTGGTCCTCGGGTGTTGTTCCTTACGCGGCTGATGTGCGCCTGGGGCCTCCCGCCACCAGCACACCCACCGCCAGCAACACGCTGATCCCCAGCCAGAAGGGGCTCTGGCGCCCCATCGTTTCGTAGGCCAGGCCGGCCAGGGGCGGACCCAGAAAGCCCCCCAGGCTCTGCAACCCCTGCAGGCTGCCCAGGGCGGCGCCCTGCCCCTCCTCCCCAAGGCGCCGGGACACCATCGCCCGCAGGCAGGGGGTGATCAGCCCGGTGCCCAGGGCCAGGGAGGCCACGGCCACAAACGCCAGGGGAACAGCCGTGACCCGCACGGTGAGCGGCAGAAGAAGACAGCCCGTGGCGGCGAAACCAAGGCCGGCCATGGAGAGGCGCCATTCCCCGAAGCGCTTCACCAGCGGCCCGATCAGCCCGCCCTGCACCACCATGGCCACCACGCCGACCACCAGGAAGGCGGTGGAGGCCAGGCGTGGCCCCCAGGCGAAGGCCTGCTTGAAATAGAGCACCAGGATGCCGGTGAAGCCGCTGAAGGCGAAGAAGAAGAGAAAAAACGCCAGGCACAGGCGGCCCACCTGGGGATGGCGCAACACCCGCATCAGCTGGTGCCAGGGCTGCAGCTCCCTGGCCGCTGGCATCGGCTTGCGCGCCTCGGGGGGGTGTGTTTCCGGCAGCAGACCCACCACCATCAGCAGGTTGAACACCGCAAACGCCACCCCCAGAGCCAGGGGCAAACGCACGGACACGCCGGAGAGCACGCCGCCCAGGGCCGGACCCAGGATGAAGCTCAGGCCGAAGGCCACGCCGATCAGCCCGAAGGCCTTGGCCCTCTGCTCTGAAGGAGTGATGTCCGCCAGCACGGCCCCCGCCGTGGCGGCGGTGCCGCCGCTCACCCCGTCGATCAACCGCGCCGCGAACAGCAGGGCCAGGGGCAGGCCGGCGGCTGTGGCGCCGGGCCAGAGGCTTTGCCAGGGCAGGCTGAGGGTGAGAGCGAACAACC
>CAYVWU010000373.1:0-2204 GCA_964455575.1 uncultured Cyanobium sp.
TAAATGTTCGCACCAGACTTATCCGTTCCGTTTGAAAAGAAGAAGTCCAAGGAGTTCGGGAAGGACTTTGCTACGGGCTTGGAGTCTTGGCACTTGATGCAGATAGAAAGCCCTAACTTTCCCAAAAGGAGGTGGGCCGAAAACTATCAATACGCATTAGGCAACCAAACCTATTTGCGTACCACGCAGCCAATAGACAACCTTGTAGGAACGGATAGTCAAACCCTCCCCGGTGCTGACCTTCGCAACATGAAGCTCACTTCTACAATTCTGGAAAGCATTGTAGGAAAGCTCAACAAGCAACGCTTCCGTCCTACCATCTCCATGATTGATGCCCTCGCCATGAACGACCGCATTGACATGAAGGCCAAGATGGAGCTTGCCATGTACCTCAAGCAACAGGGGATGCAGATGGAGCAAATCACGCAGCAGCTTGGCCTCACTCCAGATGAGATTCCAATGGACACCACAGAACTGCAAATCATGCTTGATTGTATGCCGCAGTTTGTGGAGGAAATGAACCTTGAGCTTGCTCTTAACAAGATAGGAAACGAAAATTCACTTGACACCCTTGCGAGGATGGCTGACTATGATGATGCCATCACTGCCGTAAGGGGTCACTATATCAATCGTGTCAATGGCAAACGGCAAATCGAATGGTTGGACCCGCTTAATAGCGGCCATAGTATGTCCTTTTATCCTGATGGGCGTGACATTGTTTGGAGCTACAGAATTCGTCCTATCCCTGTGGAGCAAGTTCGCATTGAAGCGCAGGAGGACCTCACGGACGAACAACTCAAAAACCTGAGAGGAGGACAATTTAGCCTGCTCTATAACTGGCTGTTCTGGTGGAATGCTTCCAATCAGCAGAACTATCTTACAACATTTACAAACACATATACGGACTATGTACTCGTCATGGACTTTGAGTTCGTCTCCACTGACGTTCTCTATACAAATGTCAAGAACGGGAGGGCATATAATGGATATTCCAAAAAGACTCCCGGAAAGGATGGCGATGTTTACACAGCAAAGGTGCAGAACCTTTTCGGTGGTAAGTACATTTGCGGCTCCGGCTATCTGTATGACTACGGTGTTAAACAAGGGATACGTCAGCCTATCGTAACCCGGAACGAAGATGCCTTTAAGGTAAATGCCTCTAAGGTGTATGGGAACTTTGTGTGGCATCATTCCTCTTTGATAAGAGGGGAGTCAATTTCAATTATTGACAGAGCCAAGCCACACATTGATTCCATCGAAATCACGTTCAAGAAGTTCAAGACATACGTTAAGGAGTTTCTCCCTTGGATGATTAGGGTGGACCAGGATGCTCTGGCTGACCTTGCCATGAAGGAAGGGGATGATGTCACAGCAGAGGACTTGATGACAACGCTCCTTGAAAGAGGAATAGGTGTTGTGTCTTCTTCTGCATATAAAGGATTTCATAACGCTTCCGTAAAGGATGCCCTCACCATCATCTCAAATGACGGAGGAGGAAACCTTCAGGTGTTGTGGAGCTTGCTGCTTCAGCAGATTAATCTCCTGCATGATGTTGTGGGTGTTCCTAAGATAGATACAGGAGGCGGCGTTAATCCTGAGCAAGGGAAGGCCGTAAGCCAAATGCTTCTTCAGGGTAGTGAGAATGTTCTCTCCGGCCTTATGGCTGCTAAGATAGGGCTATACACATCCCTATGGGAGAACCTGATGTATGACATCATGCAATCGGGAGAAACGGGTGTTGCCAACAACAGGGCCTTCAACATCCCGGCAGGCAATCCTGACGAGCGCATCCCGAACCTTGTTGTAGAGCCATTGCCTACAGACATGGACTGGCAGGACTTGTTTGCGAAAGCACAGCAGGCTCTGGCTGCCGGAAGCCTCACAATGGACCAATACGCCTACCTGAAAATCATAGACAATATGAAGCAGGCGTGGGGCTACTTGTCCGTACAGCAGAAGCGTAACGACATTAAGAAAGCTCAGGCGCAACAGATGGCAGACCAAGCCAATACGGAGCGTCAGATGATGAGTAATCAGCAGGCTCAGGAAGGAAAGGAAAGGCTTGAGCAGCTAAAGATAATCGGGAATGTAATAGGAGAATATGCGAAAGCAGCTTTTGCCAACCCTATGAATACTCAGAATCCCGAAGTAATTTTGCAGAGAATACAATTAGAATTAGATAAAATGTATGGAAACACAGGAAA
>CAYVWU010000374.1:0-2191 GCA_964455575.1 uncultured Cyanobium sp.
GTGTTGGTGGGGTTGTTCTGGAATGGGGCGGGAGCTTTCACCCTCGGCCGTGAAGGGCAGATCGCCTGGGGCTGGCTGCCGATGCTGCTGGCGGGCTCGATCGCGGGCGGCTATCTCGGCGCCCACCTGGCGATCGCGCGGGGCAGCCAGGTGGTGAAGCGGGCCTTTGAGGGGCTGGCGCTGCTGATGGGCAGTTCGTTGTTGCTCAAAAGCCTCTGAGGGGGGGCGCTCCGGGCGGGCGCCGCAGCGACCAGCTGAAGACGCTGGTGCCATGGGCGTCCTGAAGGGTGACCTC
The DNA here is from genome assembly GCA_964455575.1 of uncultured Cyanobium sp. Classification (GTDB taxonomy): domain Bacteria; phylum Cyanobacteriota; class Cyanobacteriia; order PCC-6307; family Cyanobiaceae; genus Cyanobium. Next base: position 296 of record CAYVWU010000374.1, read on the forward strand.
CCCTTCCAGATGGTCGAGCGTGATGGCGCGGCGCAGATGGGAGGTGTCGATCGGACGATGGGCCCCCAAGCGACGCAGTTCGGCCTCACGCCGCGGGGTGAAGGAGGGGATCGTCTGGGGCATCAGCCCGCGGCGACGCAGGCGCTCCGCCCAGGCGACAGCCTCGGCTGTGGTGATGTCCCGCCCTTCGCGTTGGGCCCGCGCGACCAGCTCCTCAAGCTCCCGCTGGCTGGCGGGATCGTTCACGAGCGCCTCCGCGGCGCGCGTTCTTTCCTGAGCCACCAGCTCCTCCTCAGGCGTGAGGGGTTGGGGCGCTTCGGGCAGGGCCTCTTGCGGGCGGCCCTGGATGGCCATGAGCGAGGAGTCAACGTTCACCTCCATCACGTTGTGCGCCCGCTGGAAGCGGCGGCCATCGCTGCTGACGCAGTCGCCGAGAGGCACCTCTTGAAAGACGCGCAGTTCATAGGAGTTTTTGGGCCTCTCTTCATCCCCGCGGTAGAGCCGCAGACCGCTGTGTTCGATCCGCACCGGCACGATGGGTTTCTGGATCTGGCAGAGGGTGCGCAGGCCGTTGCGATTGGTCTCCAGTGGGGAGGTGAGGGTGATCAGGCCGCGCATTTCAAAATCCAGCACGCCAGCGCCGGGGAAGGTCTCGGGTTGGCGTTGCAGCTCCACCTCCGCAATGGCGGTGAACGTGGTGCTGCCCGAGGACCGCAGGCGCAGGGTGCCGACGTAGTCGGGCCGCCAGAACTTGGAGGAGCCCGCGAAGCGCCCCGGGGGGGCGGGGCTGGCAGGCGTGTTCTGGGCCGCCGCCGGCAGCGGGCTCAGAGGGGTGAGGGCGCTGAGTGTCATCACCGCGGCGCTGAGCGTCAACAGGCGGCCCGGGGCGGTCCAGCGCCGCCAGGGCGGGACAGGTTGGGTGGTGGAGGTCGGCGCTTGAGCAATGGTCATGGCCCGATTCAGACGCGTTCGTCAACCATGGCGGAGCGGCAGGGGAGTGGCCATTGACCCGCACCAGCCGAACCCAGAGCAGGGTCATGTGCTCCAGGTGGAGCGCCTGCTCCAGCCCGCCCACATCCAGGGGTTCCAGCCCAGGGCGCGGATCAGCGGCGCAACGGCAGCCGTGGCGTCGCCGTCATGGCCGCAATCGAGCATGACCGGTATGACGTTGTAGGCGGGATAGGGGATATCCTCGAAGTTTTCAAAGCCATAAATCGTGAAGGCCTTCACGACACGGCAGCCTGGCACCTGCGCCTGAATCACCGCCGAACCAGAACGAGCGCTCGCCAGGCCATGGCTCAGATCGGGGCCCACTGGATTGGTGCAGTCTACCAGCATCTTGCCCCTCCAGCTCCATCGCCACCTCCGCCCCGGCCACCACCACCACGTCGAGGCCAAGTCGCTGCAGATGTGGCCAAGCCTCTGCAGATGGTCGGCCAGGGGGGCGCCAACCTGACCGATGCCGATGAAAGCGAGACGCATGGGAGAGCGAGCGGTTTGTAGGGAGATTGCTGAACGATGGCCGCGCCGTCGCTTCTGCGCTGGTGTCGGTGGGTTGGTTGGGCATGGGGCGGGTGCCCTCAACCTGGGGAGTCAAGGGCTGATGGCCTGGCGTTGGCTGTCGATGCTGCTGACGGGCTTGATCGCGGGCGGCCATCTCGGCGCCCACCTGGTGATCGCGCGGGGCAGCCAGGCGGTGAAACGAGCGTTTGCGGGGCTGGCGCTGCTGATGGGGAGTTCGTTGTTGCTCAAGAGTCATTAGAAGGCTGCTGAAAAAAAATCAGCCGGGCGCTGAAGGAGCCGCAGAATTGCGGATCTGGCCCGTGCTGAACGTCCACGTCGGGCTTCCTGAAAAAGCGAGCCCCTGGGAAAAAGCAGCAAAGCTGAATGAACCGG
>CAYVWU010000375.1:0-2186 GCA_964455575.1 uncultured Cyanobium sp.
CCACCGCCATCGGCAGCGGCAAGGGGCAGCGCTACTCCGAGCGGAACTGGGGCCGGCGGTGGATGGTGGAGGGTGTGGGGTCGGGGTGGTGGTTGAAGTTGGCGGCCTGAGGTCTCGGCACTGGTGGGTGGAAGCACCTGGGGGTTTGCCGTACTGACGGGGGCGTCTGGAAGATCTAACTATTGATCAGAGGCCAAGACCAGGGCCGGTGCAAGCCAAAAGCCCTGCAACAGGCTCAAGGGCGCTCCGGACGGGGCGCCCTTCTTATTGGGCTGGGTTCTAATGACATGAGCTTGCCGGCTGCCCTATCTTCTGGGTAGCGGCGTATTCGGTGCTTGTGAGCGGGAGCGGAGGCAATCCACGAGCGAATGATGGCGGGCGGGAGCGGCAGGAGCTTTTCATCAGCTACAGCCAAAAGGATCGTGATTTTTTGGAGCAGTTCTGGATCCACCTCAGCCCATTGGAAGAGGATTACGGCTTGCGGCGCTGGGATGATTCACGGATTCAGCCCGGTGACATCTGGCTGATGGAGATCGAACAGGCACTGGAGAGAGCCCAGGTGGCCCTGTTGCTTGTCAGTCCCTATTTCCTGGCTTCAGATTTCATCCGCCGAAAGGAATTGCCGAAACTGTTTGAGGCGGCAAACAAAGATGGTGTAAAGATCCTCTGGTTGCCGATTCGGCCGTGCTCCTGGAAACGTTATCCCCAGATTGAGCAGTATCAATCCGTGGGTTCCATTAACCCAACACTGTCGGAAATGGGCGAAGGGGAAAGAGATCGGGAAATGGTGCGGATCACCGATCGCATCCATGAATTGTTTGAGCAGATCGGTAAAGAACGACTGGCAGCGCAAGAAGCAGCGAAAGCCGAAGCGATGGCATTTCGGCAGGAGGAGGAGCAGGTGTTGGTGGAGCAGGAGGCAAAGCGCCAGGCAGAAGAAGCTGCCCAGACTGAGCGTTCAAATGCGGAAAACGAAGCCCGAGCCGAGGCGGAGCGGTGGAAGGCTGAAGCGGAGGCAGCGAAAGATGAGGCAGAACGCACACGGGTGGAAATGGAGCGGCTGGCCAGGGAAAAGGAGGAATTAAAGCGGCAGGCCAGTCTCAAAATGCCTCAGCCACCGTCGCAGCCTGAGGCTTCGAGCTCCAAGGAGCCTCCCCTGATCCAGATCCCCGCCACCCGCGGCTGGCTGGTGCGGGAGGGGAAGGAGTGGCGGAAGCAGGAGGAGCCGATCACCGTGAAGGGCTATCAGGAGGAACTGGCGAAGGGCGTCGCGATCACCATGCTCAAGATCCCCGCTGGGGAGTTTTTGATGGGATCACCAGAGACGGAACCCGGACGGTTGGACAGGGAAGGACCCCAACACCCGGTGAAGCTGACGAGCTTCTTCCTGGCGCAAACCCCCGTGACGCAGGCCCAGTGGAAGGTGGTGGCGGGCTGGGCAAAGGTCGATGTGGATCTCAAACCTGCACCATCATGGTTCAACGGAGCAAATCGACCTGTGGAGAATGTGAGTTGGAACGAGGCGATAGAGTTTTGCCGCCGTCTGAGCAAGCAGAACGGGAAGGAATACACCCTTCCCAGTGAAGCGCAGTGGGAGTATGCCTGCCGCGCTGGAACAACCACGCCTTTTGCGTTTGGCGACACGCTGACACAAGAGGTAGCGAATTATGATGGAACTCACACCTTTGGATCAGGCCCCAAGAGTGTGTATCGTAAACAGACGACAGACGTTGGTAGCTTCCCTGCCAATGACTGGGGCCTGCAAGACATGCACGGCAATGTGTGGGAGTGGTGCTTGGATCCTTGGCATGATTACTACAATGAATCGCCAGATGACGGGCGTGCCTGGTTGGATGGATCAACTAATTTTAATATTTATCGAGTGCTGCGTGGCGGTTCCTGGGGCTACATCCCGGTGCACTGCCGCTCGGCCTGCCGCTACCCCCACCCCGCCAATGCCAGCAACGTCATCGGCTTGCGTGTGTGTTGCCTGCCCCGAGGACGTTTTTCTTCCGCCCTTTAGCCCTTGGGCCCTTAGCCCTGGCTTTGTTTCTTCCCTTGGCTGTTAGCGCCGCAGGCGCCCGAATTTTTTCCACAGAATCCCGTGTCGTGTGATTGACTCAACCTCTCATAATTCGGGCCTCCTGAAAAAGGTTAGACCGCCTGCGGCACAATGGATCTGAGCA
>CAYVWU010000376.1:0-2181 GCA_964455575.1 uncultured Cyanobium sp.
CGTAGCCGTTGAGGTAGCCCCCCACCGTCATCAGGAAGGTGATCAGCGCCACCCCCAGGGCGTACCAGCGCACGCGGCGACCATCGCCTGCGTCTGGCACGAAGGGAATCAGCAGGGAGGCCGCGATCGGAAACAGGATCGAGGCGCTCAGCCAGGGGAAGGCCACAGGCTGGATCAGGCGTCTGGGTCGGAGTGTAGAAATCCCCGCCGCAAGATCTCAGTGCTGGTGGCGGTTGTCACACAAGCTGTCGGGAGTGGCACCGCGGGGCTGATCCGTCCGGCCGGGGCGCTCGCGGGCGAGCGCAGCGGCCTCCCGGAGTCAGCCCCGCGGCGCCCCCTGGCGTTGGTCGGGGTTCGGGCGGCAGGTTGAGGAACCTGACAAGGGCGTCCATGCTGCGGGGGCGAAGGCAGATGGAGGCCCTTGGGGTGGTTGGGCTGGCGGCCTTTGCCCCGCGCTGCGGGGCTTGGCCTGAGGGCTGGGCTCTGGCGCCTGCCGCCGTTGTCCGGCTGGGCGGGGCTTCGGCAGTGAGGAAGGGTGGACGTTGGCAGAGGCCTTGGAGGAGGGCTGGGGAACGCTCGAGAGGGAAGCGGGGGCCTGATCGCCTCCGGTGTCACCTCCGCCGACTACCGCCGCTGGTGCGGCGAGAGCCCGAGCCGCACAAGGCAGCGGCTCGGGTGAGACGTCTCAGCGTTCAGGCTGGTGTCAGGGCACTCATGGATCGCGCTCTTCGGGGCGGAGGATCTCATCGATGTATGAGGCCATCGCCTTGGTCGGATGGGATCGCAGGGGCCCTCGGGGCCCCTGCCCCCTCAGGCCAGGCAGCGAGAGCCGTCGTTGCCACTCGATCAGCAGGGGGTAGGGGCTTTGGCGGCGTTGGGCCAGGGCGGCAAAACCCAGGGCGAGAGCCAGGCAGGGAAGGCTGTTGCGCAGACCTGTGCCGACGATCTGAAGCGCCGGCACCCTGCCTTCGCGTTGGCTGCGCCTGGTGCGTTGTTGTTCTGCCTGCTGGATCAGTTGATTCAGCTGTGGCCGCAGCCGCTCCAGCGGCTGATCGAGCTGTGTGGCATCCAGTTGGGGGACGGCTCCTGCCTGGAGGCGGCGCTGCAGATCCGCGGTGCTGCTGGCTGAGGTGATGGCATGTCGCAGCGTCTCGAGGTTGCGCTCCTCCCTGGCCAGCTGTCCCCGCACGCGCAGGGCAGCGGTGCTGGAGCTCTGCCATAACAGCCAGAACTGCAGCGGAATCAGCAGCAGAAAACCCAGGGCCACCGGTGCCGCCAGCCGCGCGCAGAGACGGCTGCGGCGGGCGATCCGTTTCTCCTCCCCATCCAGGACGGCAGCGATCCGCAGCAGGCACAGGCCCAGCAACGGGAAGCCCGCCGCATTGACCACAGCGCCGTGAATCCTGAGATGCCACTGCGGGTCCAGCAGCTTCATCGGCAGAGCGGCCGCCAGCACGAAGCAGCCGAACAGCAGAAACAGCACCACAGCGGCCCAGCCGAGGCGCCAGGGCAACCATCGTGCCTGCAGGACCTGAGTGGGGGCCTCTTTGATGCCAGGCGACCAGCCAGGTGATGAGGGGAGATCAGGCAAGCGGGCGACGGAGAAGTAAAGGGGGTACAGACGGAATCGCAGGGCCCTTCAGCGCGGTGGCCTGGGATCCAGTTGGCGAGAAGCAGCGATACCGCCGCCGCTCAGGCCTGGTGCTGCTGGCTGATGCGCCGGCGCAGGCGGCGCGACCAGCCGAAGGCTGCCGCGGTACCGAACAGCGGCAAAGGGGCAGGGACAGCCGCGGGGGTAGGAGGGAGTGGGGTGTCGGCGAAGACGCTGATGGTGTCAAGCGTGTCGTCGATTTGATACTTGGCGAGCAATCTGGGCCCGGAGCCAGTGAGACCTAAATCCGCAATGGAGCCGGTGAAGGTTGCCGTCGAACTGATGGACGCATTGCTGGCAAGGTTGGTTGCGAACAGAGCGGGTCCCGCGAGGCTGAATGCGGAACCGCTGAAGCTTCCGTCTAATGAATTTGCGTTTGAGCCCCAGGGCTCGCTGCCATCTATTAGGCTTATAGCATAAGCGAGTTGGTCTGTGGGGCATTCGGATTGGTATAATGTATTCGCATTTGCAAAAATCCTTGCCGGGCTTTGCGCCCCTTGGCAGACCAGCGTGGAGGAGCTGGCCCCTAG
>CAYVWU010000377.1:0-2175 GCA_964455575.1 uncultured Cyanobium sp.
GCTCGCGCAAGGCCGTGAGCTCCGCTTCGCTGGTGTAGCAGCGATAGGCCTTGCCCTCCGCCAGCAAGCGGGCGATGGCCTGGCGATGGCTCTCGATCCGGGCGCTCTGAATCACCGGTTCACCGTCCCAATCGAGGCCCAACCACCGCAACCCGTCCAGGATGTTGGCCGTGTATTCGGGTTTGGAACGCTCCCGATCAGTGTCCTCGATCCGCAATAAAAAGTTGCCGCCGTGGTGGCGGGCGAAGAGCCAATTGAACACAGCCGTGCGGGCCGTTCCGATGTGGAGCGTGCCGGTGGGGCTGGGAGCAAGACGAACGCGAACGGGGGAGGACGCCTCAGCCATCAGCGGTCTGCTCTCGCGGCAATGAAATCAACGGGACTGACGGGGCTCGAACCCGCAACTTCCGCCGTGACAGGGCGGTGCTCTAACCGATTGAACTACAGTCCCAAAAAGTGGCACGGCTGCAAGCATGAGCTTTGGCCGAACCGCTGGCGCCTTCGCCAACCTCCTTAGTATCTCCTGTCACGGTTCCTTCCGTCAAATGCCTGGTGGAGGGTGGACCAGGTTCACGTTGGAGAGACGAAAGATGTGCTGCCTTAGGGAGGCGAGCTGATGACAGGACGTGGTCGCTGGCTTGCTAGGACGTCACGACCACCGTGGCTGGACCCGAGGGGTGTCAGGGGCGAAACCCCGCGGGTTCAATCAGCCGGACCTGATTGCCACGAGCGGTGAACTCACGACCTTGATCGCTCTGGACGACAACGCGTCCACCGGATTTGACCCGGATCACCCTGGCGCGAACCCAGCCCAAAGCCGCGGACTCCAGTACTTTGACCACATCACCGGGTTGAAGATCCAACTCCATGCTCGGAACAAGGAAACAACGAAGAGTGGGTGCATCGAACGCGCCGTGGAGGACTTGAACCCCCGACATCAGGTTTTGGAGACCTGCGTTCTACCAACTGAACTAACGGCGCAAGGCGATGCACCCGGCTTGTCACCCAAAGGGGACAAGCCTGAGGTGAGGGAAAACCCTCAACGATCGAAGCGCTGCTTGACGCGCGTGGCTTTACCCACCCGGTCGCGCAGATAGAAGAGCTTCGCTCTGCGCACCTTACCGCGACGCTCGACCTTCACGGAAGCCACCTGGGGGCTGTGAAGCATGAAAACCCGCTCCACGCCGATGCCTTGGAAGATTCGACGCACGGTGATGGTGGCGTTGAGTCCACCATGACGCATGGCGATCACGACGCCCTCATAGGGCTGAATTCGCTCCTTGTTGCCCTCGCGAATGCGCACGCCCACGCGCACGGTGTCGCCGACGTAGATCTCGGGGAGGTCGTCCTTGAGCTGCTCGGCCTCGAAGGCTTCGATCAACTCACGGGCGCTGCGCTTGCCGACGATCGCCTGGCGCTTGGAGGGTTGCGTGTCGGCGACGGGTGACGCTTCCGGGGCGTCAGCGCCGGTCGTCTCCGCCTGGTCGGCGGCTTGGGGCCCATCCTCAGGAAGCCCGTCGGTGGGCGTCAGTGTGGTGCTCTCGGGGGGTTCCGCAGCCATTCCAGCGTCCTAAATCATGGAGCCAAACCAAGACTTTACCTTGTCACCTCACCCCGGGACCCTCGCCCCCCCACGCCACGTCGCAGCCGTTGCCACAGGAGGCTGGAGCCGGTGACGAGCATCCAGAGGAGACCGAGGCCGTTGAGAAGCACGTAGAGGGTTTCCCCGTAGGTGCCGAGGAGGGGCTTGAGCCATTCCCCCTCATGCAGGGTCATCAGGGGGTGCACCCGATCCCGCTCCCAGCCGAAGCCGTCCTTCAGGAGGCGATAGGCCATGCCCGTGCAGGCCGTGAGGAGGAGGGGGGCCAGAACGACGGGCGCCAGGAGGGCATGGGCCTGGCGAACGCGCATCAGGAACGACGGCGCGCGGCTGGGGGACGGGGCATCGGCCATGGTCTCCACGGCAGTGGGCGGCCCTTCACCGATAGCGTGGGAAGCGCGGCCATCCCAACCGTCGCCCCCATTCCTTCCCCACCATGAAGTTTGCCGATCTGCTTGCCGCCACCGGCGGTTCCCGGGGCCGGGAGGCCACGCCCGCGGTGGAGCCCAGCCGCGTCGGGCCGCGCATCGGCGGCAACCGCCGCGGCGTGGAGGTGAAATCGGCGCGGGAGATCG
>CAYVWU010000378.1:0-2168 GCA_964455575.1 uncultured Cyanobium sp.
GGAAGTAGCCCTCCCCCGCGGCGCCAAAGCCGCTGCCGGGGGTTCCCACCACGTGGGCCGGCGCCAGCAGCAGATCGAAAAAGCCCCAGGAATCAAGACCCGCCGGGGTTTTCGCCCACACGTAGGGGGCCTGCTCCCCGCCATGCACCTCCAGCCCCGCCGCCGCCAGCTCCCGGCGGATGAGGGCGGCGTTCTCCATGTAGAAGCGGATCAATCCCCGCACCTGCTCCTGCCCCTCAGGGGAATAAACGGCTTCGGCTCCGCGCTGCACGATGTAGCTCACACCGTTGAATTTCGTGCACTGGCGCCGGTTCCACAGGCCCCACAGCTCCACCGCCTCCCCGTTCTCGCTCGTCCCCATCAGGCCGCGGGGCACGACGGTGAAGGCGCAGCGGGTGCCGGTGAAGCCGGCATTCTTGGAGAAGGAGCGAAATTCGATCGCGCAGTCCCGCGCGCCCTCGATCTCATAGATCGAGTGGGGCAGGGAGGGATCCTGGATGAAGGCCTCATAGGCGGCGTCAAAGAGAATCAGGCTGTCGTTGGCGCGGGCGTAGGCCACCCACGCGGCCAGCTGCTCCCTGGTGGCCACGGCGCCGGTGGGGTTGTTGGGGAAGCAGAGGTAGATCAGGTCCACCTTCTCCTCGGGGATGCGGGCGGTGAAGCCGTTTTCCGCGTTGATCGGCAGGTAGGTCAGCCCGCCGTACTGCCCCGCCCCGTCGGCCTCTCCGGTGCGGCCCGCCATCACGTTGCTGTCCACGTACACCGGATACACCGGATCGGTGACGGCGATGCGGTTGCCGGTGCCGAGGATGTCGAGGATGTTGGCGCTGTCGCACTTCGAGCCATCGGAGACGAAGATCTCCTCGGCGTCCACCGCGCAGCCGCGGGATTGGAAGTCATGGCGGGCAATCGCCTCCCGCAGCCAGGGGTACCCCTGCTCCGGCCCGTAGCCATGGAAGCCCTCCCGGGTGCCCATCGCGTCCACCGCGGCCTTCATCGCCGTGCGGCAGGCCTCGGGCAACGGTTCGGTCACATCGCCGATGCCCAGGCGGATGATCGCCGCGTCGGGATGGGCCGCGCTGAAAGCCTTCACCCGGCGCGCGATCTCCGGAAACAGGTAGCCGGCCTTGAGTTTGAGATAGTTGCCGTTGACCTGGACCATGACACGCGCGCGGCCCGCTGCGGGCTCGGGAGAACAGGCCGCGATTGTCCTATGGCGCCCCGCCCCGCCCCGCTCGCGCTTGCCCCGCCCCGCGCCCAGCTGCCTACGATCAAGCCTGTGCCGCCACGGCTGCCGTGTCCGTCTCCCCCCTCGCCACGGCCGTGGTGGATGTGGCCCGCCTGATCGATCTGGAGATCAGCAAACCCGCCCGCTACCTCGGCAATGAGCTGGGGGTGCGCCCGCGGGAGTGGGATCGCGAGTGGGCGGCGGCGGGCGTGCGCTGGGCGCTCACCTACCCCGAGGTCTACGAGGTGGGGGCCAGCAATCTCGGCCACATCCTTCTCTATTCCATCCTCAACACGATTCCCGGCCAACTCTGCGATCGGGCCTACCTTCCCGCCGCCGACCTGGCCCGTCGCCTCCGTCAGTGGCGGCTGCCCCTGTTCGGCGTCGAAAGCCGCCGCCCCCTGGCCGCCTTCGATCTCCTCGGCTTCAGCCTCAGCTACGAGCTCTCCGCCAGCAACATCCTGGAGATGCTGGATCTGGCCGGTCTGCCCCTGCGCGCGGCCGATCGCGGCGACCGCCCCCTCGACCATCCCGACTCCCCTCCGCTGATCTTTGCCGGCGGACCCACCGCCACCAGCAACCCCGAGCCCTTTGCCGCCTTCTTTGACTTCATCGCCCTCGGTGACGGGGAGGAGCTGCTGCCGGAGATCGGCCTGGTGGTGGCCGAAGGGCGCGCCAGCGGCCTCAGCCGCCGCCAGCTCCTGCGGGATTTGGCCCAGGTGCCGGGGGTCTACGTGCCCTGCCTCTATGGCCCCGGCGCGGACGGCGTGACGATCGCGCCCCTGGAGCCCGGGCTGCCCCCCCGCATCCGGCGCCGCACGGCCACCCCGATGCCCCACTACGCCACCGGCCTCGTGCCCCACATCGAGACCGTGCACGACCGGCTGACCGTGGAGATCCGGCGGGGCTGCACCCGCGGCTGTCGCTTCTGCCAGCCCGG
>CAYVWU010000379.1:0-2162 GCA_964455575.1 uncultured Cyanobium sp.
GCTGCACCCGCTCCTTGAGCCGATTGGCCCGCTCACCCACCAGGGGCCGCTGGTCGGCCGCGAGCTTGCCCATGGCGCCCAACACCGCCGACAGCCGGCCTTTCTTGCCGAGCAGCTTGACGCGCCAATCCTCCAGTTCGGCGGGATTGCTGGCCTGGAGGATCGCGCCCTCCGCTTCCCATTCCAACTGCTCCAGCTGCTGGGTCAGATCCCCGGGGTCGCCGCCCCGCGCGGCGAGCAGGGCGGCGTGGAAGGCGCTGAAGTTCAGGCGCCTCGCTCCCTCCGCCGTGACACTGCTATAGCCGCAGCTCTCCACCAGCTCCGCCTTGCTGGCCTCCCCCAGCTCCTCGAGCTTGCCCAGTAGCTCAGGCCCGGTCAAGGGGATGGGATCGCGGCTCACGGCGTGCTGATGGCTGGGGCGACTGTAGGGAGCTGACTAATCTGAGCTTCGGGGTCGTCCTTCCCCTGCCCACCCCCAATGACCACCCCTTCCAAGGCCACAGCGCCGTCATCCGGCGCCACGAGCGCGCGCCCGCTGCGCATCCTCATCAGCAACGATGACGGCGTCTTCGCGGATGGCATTCAGTGTCTGGCCGCGGAGGCCCGCTCCCGAGGACACCGGGTCACCGTCGTCTGCCCGGACCAGGAACGCTCGGCCACGGGCCATGGCCTCACCCTGCAGACCCCCATCCGGGCGGAGCGGGCGGATGAACTCTTCGCCGCGGGGGTGACGGCCTGGGCCTGCAGCGGCACGCCGGCGGATTGCGTCAAGCTGGCCCTGTTTCGCCTGCTGGAGGAGCCGCCGGATCTGGTGCTCTCCGGCATCAACCACGGCCCCAACCTCGGGACGGACGTGCTCTATTCGGGCACGGTGGCCGCCGCGATGGAGGGCACCATCGAAGGTCTGCCCGCCATGGCCGTGAGCGCGGCCGATTTCGGCTGGCGGGAGTTCGGCCCGGCCGCCCGGCTGGCGCTGGAGGTGGCGGAGGAGATGCTCGCCAACGGCTGGCCGGAGGGGTTGCTCCTCAATCTCAACGTGCCGCCCGTGCCCTCCGAATCCATGGGCCCCCTGCGCTGGTGCCGCACGGCGGTGCGCCGTTACATCGATCAATTCGACCGTCGCGTCGATCCCCGCGGCCGGGTCTATTACTGGTTGGCGGGAGAAGTGAGCAACGACCTGGAGGCCAGGGTCGCGGGTCCCACCGACTGGCCCACGGATGCCGCCTGGATCCAGGCCAATGGCCCCAGCCTGTCCCCCTTGCAACCAGAGCTCTTCTGGCGTGGCCAGGAGACGACGCTGCCTCAGTTGGACGGCATGCCCCCCGGGGGCGAGTTGGCCGGCGGCGCCACCTAGCGGGACGGCCTCAGCCGCGCCGATGGATGCGCTGCAACAGCCACAGGGACAGCAGCAGCCCGAGGAGATGGGCGAAGAGCACCTGGGTGTTGCTCAACACGCCGAGCATCTCAATGGACGTGATCGGAAAGCCCACCACCCGGTTCAGGCCTCCGCTGATCGGGGCGCCGAAAAAGCCCGGCGCCTGGAGGGAGGCCTGCACGAAGAGGCTGCCCGCCAGGGCCTGGTAGCCCACGGAGGCCAGGATCAGGCCCAGGAGATCGCCGAGCAGGCCCCGTTTGATCAGCTGGGACGTTTCCCCTTTGCTGGGACGCACGGGCTGGGCCAGCGCCCTCCCGCAGCGCACGATCAACCATCCCTGCCAGAGGCTCCACAACAGCACAAGAAAAGAGAGGGTGGTCAGGGAGAGTCCAGGCCCAAGGCCCAGGGCCCGCTGGGAATTCGCCGCGAGTTGGTTGCCCACCTTGCTGAAGAAGAGCACCCCCACCACCACCACGCCCAGGGTGAGCTGGCTCCAGAACCTCACCCAGCCCATGCGTCGAAGGGCCGAGGACATCCGGCTCATGTCAATGGGGTCAGCCATGGTGTTGCGCGGACGCCCTCCAACTTGCCATGGGAGGATCGCAGGAGCGAGAGCAAGGCCCATCACGAAGCCCGCCTCCCCGGGGCACCCCCCCCGGCCTGCGTCCTCGTCCGCGTCCTTGCCTGTGACCAGCCTCTCCCCCCCAGCGGCGGCGCGCGTCCCCACCGCTCTGGCCCTGGGCACCTTCGATGGCCTTCACGCCGGCCATCGCCGGGTGATCCAGGA
>CAYVWU010000380.1:0-2147 GCA_964455575.1 uncultured Cyanobium sp.
TCAAGCGGATCACGTTCGGGAGATGCAACGGAAACTTCGGGATCAGGCTCCCGAAGCTTGAGGGTATGCCGAGCGGGTCTTCGCCCTGGTCAGGGCAGCGGGACGGCCTCAGGTCACCGATGTTGACGCGATGGTGATGGTGAGGCGGCCCTCGCTGTCGCGTTGCAGGGCATACATCCATTCCTGCAGCAAGCCGCGCAACTGCAGGACCGCCCGCCGCTCCTGTTGGCTGGGGTGGAGCACGGCGGAGCGGATCAGCCGCAGGCCCAGCCCGGCGGCGCCGATCACGCCCAGCGGACCCATCACCGTCGTCAGCCCCGGCACAAGCATCAACGCCAGCGCCAAAACCACCGACACCGGCACCGCTCCGGCGGCGATCAGACCGCTCTCGCGCAGGATCTCCAACAGCCGCTCCCGCCGCTCCTCGCTGGAGCCGTTGAGCAAAACCTCGCGATGCACAAGCAGTTGATCCACGGCCCCGATGGCGGCGGCGTAGACGCTGGCCTCAAAGGCATTGCCCAGGGTGCGTTGCCAGAACTCCGGGGTCTGGGCCGCGGCCAGCAGGCCATCCAGGTGGTTGTCCGCGCTGGCCCGCAGACGCTCCAGGGACGTCATGTCGCGCGAGCCGCGACGGAGGTTCCTTGTGCCGTCCTCCCAGATCCCGTTTGCGGGCTCCGCGATCCGATGGGGGGCATGGAGCCGGCTTTCGATGTGCGACCAGTGCTTGCCGAGGGCATCTCCTCCCTGGAGAAAGGCCTCGACCGCCGAGGTGCCGAGGTGCTCCAGTTCTCCCGGCAGCTTGGCCAACACATCCGCCGCTGAGAGGCCATGGTTGGCGACCGCGGAGGTGAGGCGGGTGATGCGCTGGGGATCCACCGCCTGGTTGTGGAGGGCGCTGAGCGAGGCCGTCACGGTTCCCACCGCCTTGGCCAGCGCTTGGGCGATGAGATCGGCCATGGCAGGGGAATCGTTCCCGCCCATTCTGGGCGGATCTCGCGGCGATGTGGCCCCATCCCCCAGACTGCCCCGAACGTTCAAAGCCAGGATCGCCGTGGTCGTGCAGGTGTTGAAGGCGGCGCAGCGCCGCAAGTGGGATGCCAGCGATGACGCGCTGTTCTACGCCGAACCCCGCTTCGTGCAGCATCTCGATGAGGCGTTTCGGCAGCGGCTCACGCGCCTCTATCGCGAGCGCCTCCCGGCGGAGGCGGTGGTGCTGGATCTGATGTCGAGCTGGGTGTCCCATCTGCCGGAGGAGGTCGCCTATGCCAGCGTCATCGGCCATGGGCTCAACGAGAAGGAGCTTGTCGCCAACCCACGCCTTCAACGCCACTGGGTGCAGAACCTCAACCAAGATCAGCTCCTTCCCCTCGACGATGCCAGCGTTGATGCCACCTTGATCGTGGCCGGTTGGCAATATCTTCAATATCCCGAGGCTGTGGCGGCGGAGCTGCTGCGCATCACCCGCCCGGGGGGGCAGCTGATCGTCGCCTTCTCCAATCGCATGTTCTTCACCAAAGCGCCGCAAATCTGGGCCGACAGCGGCGATCGCGATCACCTCGCCTACGTGGCGGAGGTGTTGATCGCCCAGGGCTGGCCCCCTCCCACCGTGATCGCGGAAACCACCCGCGCCGCGGGGTTGGCTGGACTGGTGGGCGCCAAGGGGGATCCCTTCTTTGCGGTGATCGCCAGCAAGCCGGCTTGAGCGGGGTTGATTTGCCCCGCGCGTCCGGTTCCGGCGCCGTCACCGCCCAGGTGCGGCAGCGCTTGGCCTCCATTCGCCGCTCCCACCAGTGGGCGGTGCGGGAGGGCCTGCGAGAGCTGGCGCAGGCCAGTGGCGATGTCGATCCGCTGTTTGCCCGCTGCCTGCAGCCAGGGGTGCTGCGCGATTATCTGGCCAACCTGCACCCGTTTGAGGACGCGGTGGTGGAGCGTCGCCATTCCGAACTGAACGGCGATGACTACGAGCTGATGGGGCCCTCTCGCCGAAAAGCTCAGCGCCGACCATCCCCGCGCCGCCACCTTGGCCCTGCGTTCGATGATCGACTTCACCCTGGCCTTGACACGTTCCACGCGCTTTGGCCACGCCGCTCGCCACCTGCAGAGCTGCGCCCTCCTCAGCCGTCGCATCGACGACTGGGGCGACATCC
>CAYVWU010000381.1:0-2138 GCA_964455575.1 uncultured Cyanobium sp.
GACCCCGCCCCCAACCGCGCCGCAGGTCAAGGGCTCGCCACCTCCCAATGGCGCGCCAGCGCCCAACGCAGCAGCGGCGAGCCAGGCCTGACCCTTGCCAGCGGCGCGGATCCTGGGGCGGCCTGCGGACCCGGCCGTGCCACCCGAGGACCAGCGAGCCGGAGGCTTCCGCAGCCCTGGGCAATGGCGAGAGGGGCCTCAGCCCCCAGCCTCCAGCTGCTGCCGCAGGGCCGCGAGGGCCTTCTTCTGGGCCCGCTGCACCGACATGGCGCTGATCTCCAGCCGCTCGGCTGCAGCGCGGAGAGAGAGACCCTCGAGGATAGTGAGCCTCAGAGCGGTGGCCTGGGCGGCGGGGAGCTGATCGACGAGCTGCTCCAGCGCCTCGGTGCCGAGAGATGCCTCCAGCGACTCAACAGAGGCGGGAGCCGCCAGCTGATCGAGCAGGGAGTGCTCGCCATCGGCTGAAGCATCGAGACTGAAATGCCCAAGGGGGCATTGCCCCTGCTCATGCAGGCGATGGGGGACGCGCACCAGGCGGACCCGATCGCGCAGGTGATGCTGCAGCGCCCCGCTGATGCAGCGGCGCAGATAGGGCTCAGCCGGCTCACCGGCCCTGCAGCGTGATGCGGAGCGGACCAGGGCCTCGCGGGCCACCTGGATGAGATCTTCCCGCTCCACCAGCGGGAACAGGCGCCGGGCGGCAGAGGAAGCGATGGCATCCGCCAGCGGCAGATGCTGCAGCACCAAGGCATCACGGGCCTTGAGGGCAGAGCGGCTCAGGCCCTGGGCCTGCGGCCGGAAGCGGGAGGGGGCAATCGGGGAAGCCATCGGGAGGACGGCGCAGTACCCCACCCCCAACGGCCGGCCGCAGCGCGGTGGCAGGGACGCCCCGAGGCCATGCCTCCTGGGGCGCATGGCCTGATCCTTGCGATCGCGCGAGGACTGGCCGACGGGATCCGGTGGGTGTGCGCCGCTCCGGTGGCGATCTGCTCCTCCTGGCCGCCAGACCCGGCCCGGTTCAGCCTCTGCCGCAACAGCCATCAGCATCACGACAGGCTTGTGCGTGTCGTCTCCTGCGGCGTGCCAGTCCTTCAAGTTCGAGGCGAGCTGGCGATCCACTGCTCCAGCCAGACCTCCGGCCGGTAGCGATCGCCCTCCAGCCACAGGGGCGCGAGCTCCAGGGGGCTGTAGGAGCGAAAGCCGGTGAGGACGGCATAGAAGTCGCGGCCGTGCTCCTCTCCCGCCAGCTCCATCAGGGCCTCCAGAGCAGCGGCCGGGTCCAGCGCGTGCTGGGCGATCTGACTGCGCAGGCGCTGCCGCCAACGGCCGCTGAGCATGGCGGCCTGTCGCTGGCTGATCGCCGGGGCCGGCGAGGTGCGGAAGGCTTCTGGAACGGGCCGGATGCCGCAGTAGCAGGCCCAGAACTCCAGCGGCCCCCACACCGGAACCTCGCTGTCGCCAAGGGGCATCGCGGCTTCCAGCTTCTTCCGCAGAGCCGCATCCCCAAAACGCCCCCACTCGCGGGCGGCGATCCTGCGGTTCAGTTCCCCCAGCTGCCAGAAGGAGCGCTGCCGCAGTTCACCGGCCTTGCCCTGCTCGATGACGGAGAGGTTGCCGTAGGAGATCACCGAGGACGGCTCGCCGATCGCCTTGGCCCAGTTGCAGACGGTGTACTGCGTCCAGCCATTGCGGCGCCGCCAGTTGAGCAGCATGCGACCAAACGCCAGCCGGCTGGCCTCCTGCCGCGCCAGCAGCTCCTCATAGCTGGGCCAGGGGGTGGCCCTGGCTCCCTGTTGCTTGGTTGACCTGGCAGGCGGTGGCGCCGTGCTCTCCGGCGGCGTTGATGACGGCATGACGGTCGAGGTAGGGGAAGCCTGTCGAGGGCTGTGAGGCTGTTGCCAACAAGGCCAAGCCCGCTGCAACGGCTATGGCTGGAGAGGCCGGAGACCGAGCAGGCCTCCGGCCCAGGGGCTCAGCTCAGAGCACCCGCACCGCGGCCTGGGGCCCGAGCACGATCTGCTGATTGGAGGCCAGGATCAGCGCCTCCTCCCGCGGCACGTAGTGGGGCTGGGAGGTGATGTGCCCCTCGCGATCGAGGAAGAGCACCCGCAGCAGATCACCGGCGGCGCTGAGCAGGT
>CAYVWU010000382.1:0-2125 GCA_964455575.1 uncultured Cyanobium sp.
TGCCGGCTTCCCAGGATGCTCTGATTCCCGGCACTCCCTATCACGCCTCAGGGGAGGTGGCCTGTAGGTCCGGGATCAGCGGCAAGACCGGCTGGTGCAAGGCCAGCGTGATTCGCAGGGCCAACAACAGCGGCACTGTGGTGGTCACCAATCCCGAGGGCCAGAAGCGGCAGTTTCTGTTCGTGAATGGAACAGCGGTGGCCTCCGATCAACCCGAAAAGCTTTTGGTGCAACGGCGGGGCGATCTCTCGCTGATCCGTCTTGGGGAGAACGGTGAGCGGTATGAGATTGTTGATGCCCTGGTGGTGGGGGGCTGAGCCCTTCGTAGGCATGTCGGCACGGCTCCAATCAGCCCTAGGCTGAATGCAGCCCCCCATTCCGTCAGAGGCAGGAGAATCCCATGGCTGAAGTCAGCAAGTACCACGTGCTCGTTTATGGCGGTCCAGACGGCTACCAGACGAACCGTTCCCAGATCACGCTGTACGGCACCACGGGCACACCGATCGCCTACGTGCGCTTCAACGATCCCGGCATGGCCTTTGAGGCCGATTCAAACAACGGCGGCGTCATCCTGATGCACCTCCCGAGCCCCATGTTCCAGAGCGTGCTGGATCTGCTGCGCAATGAGAAGCCGATCCAGATCTACTGGGCCCAGAACCGCGCCTTCCTGGGTACGGCATCCACCGAACCCGTCGGCGAGGGGGAGGGCTGAGCCCTTCACCCGCCATGAGGCATCAGGATGCAGCGGTCCTGCCCGTTGAAGCTCCCTTGCGTTCCCTCCGCCTCCGTCCCGCGTTGCGGCCTGCCTGGTGGCCGCGCTGGCCCGCCCTGGCAGGCGGCGGGGAGGCTCTGGCGGCCCTGGTGCTTCTGCTGCTGCTCGCCTTTGGTGGCCCGAGCCCTGCCCGCGCCGCACCCGGTCTCTGCGTGGGTCCGGTGTGCGGCGACGACTTCCACCGCAACCCCGCCCGCTCCTATCAACTGCGCTTGCGCCTCAGCGACCAGCGGGGCCACCACGAACGCATCACCGTCGACTGTCGCGACGGGCGCATCAGCCCCGAGATCGGCTCGGTGGAGCGCGGCTATGGCGCCGCCGTGGCGCGGCGGGCCTGCCGGCTCAGTCAGATCGCGGGAGCGCAGGCATGAGCATCGGCGTCTGGGTGTTGGGGGATCAGCTCCATGCCGGCCAGAGCGCCCTGGCGGCCCACCAGCCCGGCGCCGCGCGGGTGCTGCTGATCGAGAGCAGCTCGGTGCTGGCCCGCCACGCCTTCCACCAACAGAAACTGGTGCTGGTGTGGAGCGCCATGCGCCACTTCGCCGCCGAGCTGCGCCTGAACGGCTGGCAGGTGGATGCCCTGGAGGCGGAGAGCTTCTCCACCGCCCTCGACGCCTGGAGCGCTGAGCACGGGATCGAGGAACTCCACCTGATGGAGCCGGCCGATCGGCCCTTCCGCGCCGCCATCGAACGCGCGGTCGCCGCCATCGCCGACCGCCGGCCGCTGCGGCTGCTGTGGCATCCCTCCAACGCCTTCCTCTGGAGCCGGCAAGACTTCGCCGCCTGGGCCGGCCGCTACAAGCAGCTGCGCATGGAGTTCTTCTACCGCGAGGGGCGGCGCCGCTTCGGGGTGCTGATGGAATCCGGCGCCGATGGCGGCCCCGGCGATCAACCCCTCGGCGGCCAGTGGAACTACGACCACGACAACCGCAAGGCGCCGCCCAAGGGTCTGCAGGGGCCGCCGCCGCTGCAGTTCGAGCCCGATGCCATCACCGAGGCCGTGATCGTGCGCGTGGAAGCGCTCGCTGCGGAACGCCTTGCCGCCGGCCTGTCGCCGCTGCCCGGGGTTGCGCGGCCCTTTGGCTGGGGCGTGTCGCGCGCGCAGGCGCTGCAGGTGCTGGAGCACTTCATCGCCACCCGCCTCGATGGCTTCGGGCCCTACCAGGACGCGATGGTGAGCGGCCAGCCCACCCTCTGGCATGCGCTGCTCAGCCCCTACCTCAACCTCGGCCTGCTCCATCCGCTGGAGGTGATCCGCCGGCTGGAAGCCGCCGGGCTGGAGCGCGGCACGCCGCTCGCCAGCCTGGAGGGCGTGATCCGCCAGATCCTGGGCTGGCGCGAATACACCCACGG
>CAYVWU010000383.1:0-2123 GCA_964455575.1 uncultured Cyanobium sp.
CTCGTGCATTCTACAGCCGAAAACTGCTCAGATCCATTTTGCCGCAGGCGGTCTAACCTTTTTCAGGAGGCCCTACTTCAGGAGGATATGACGAAATTCAAAGACCCAAAGGGCAGGAAGTTGCCAATCTTTGTCCGCAGCACGCCATTGCTGAACTGCGGCGGAGTTTTCAGACGGTAGAAACAACTCGATCAGCACATTGGTATCGGCAACCAGCATCAGGACTTAGGATTGATGCGGAAACCAAAGCGATCCAGTTCCGGCGGATGGCTCTCTCTCTCAATGGCAGCAATGATCTCCTCACTGGTCAGAGGTGGGCCCTTGAACTGACTTCTCAGCCGGGCAAACCGTTCGAGTTCCTCCCGCACTTCCTCCGGGTCACGGGGCTGCTGAGCGGCTTTGGCAGAGCCTGGAAACCGAGCCAGGGTCGCGCGGATCTTGGCCAAAGCCTCTTCAGAAACGGCCGCAGCCGGCTCCACCGGTCTGGGATCGGTAGCGGATTGCCCCATGGCAGCCGCTTCCACCTTTGGCGGGGCGATCGCGGGCTCCAGGGTCTCCAGAGCGGCCAGCACTTCACTGTTCAGGCTGCGGCCATGGGCATGGGCGCGCTCTTCAAGCCGAGCCACTAGCTCCTCGGGCACGTCGTGCAGGGTCAGGGTGGCCATCGCGCCAGACCTCCTGGCTGAGTCGGATCACTGGCCAGTCTGTCAGCCCTGGCCAGATCTCAAGCAGTCCCATCCAGCGTCCAGCACACGCCCCCCCTTCCGTTTGACCGGCTCTGGCCAGGCCTGCTGCAGGAACATTTCCCCGAGGTGGATTGCAAAGCTGCCATGGGATTTCGTGATGTCATTGCCCACCAGTCCCTACCCAGGCTTCAGGAAAGACCTTGGTTGGCTGCGCCTTCGCATGCTTCCGTGTGCTCAACAACAAGGAGCAACGCCAGGTCGGCGAGTGCCGCCCTCTGCGACTGGCGGCTGGAGGCGGGGGAACGGTTGCTTGGGAGTGGGTGACTTCCTCCTGGAGAAGCCTCGTCGCGAGCACGTCGCCGGATCGGCAGAAAAGTCGAGAAAAAGGCGTTATGCTTCGAAGATTCGCCACAGATGGCGATAAGCCACCCAGTTGCTTCATGCCCATCCAACGCCTGATGAGCGACGAGGCCCTCCTCCAGGAGCTGGGCCGGCGCATCGCCCGCCTGCGCCTGGAGCGGAACCTGAGCCAGGCTCAATTGGCGGAGCAGGCCGGCATCTCCAAGCGGACTCTGGAGCGGCTGGAAGCCGGTGCCGTCTCCACCCAGCTCTCTTTGTTCCTGCGGGTGTTGCGACAGCTGGATCTCCTGGAGCGGCTGGAGCTGCTGCTTCCCGAGCCCCAGCCCTCACCGCTGGCTCTCTTGGAGCAGCAGCGTGCCACCCGCAAGCGCGCCAGCCGCCGACGCACCACCAACCCGCCCAGCACCAGCACCTGGAGCTGGGGGCAGCCATGACCGTGGCGGCTGTTGAACTCTGGGGCACGCGCATCGGTGCGGTGGCCCTCAGCGAGCCCAACGGTGTCGCCTCCTTTGAATTCGCGCCTTCGTTCCTGCCCAGCGGTGTTCAGTTGGCTCCGTTGATGATGCCGCTGGCCGAGCGGGTCTACAGCTTTCCTGAATTGCCGCGCCGCACCTTTCGTGGCCTGCCAGGTCTTCTCGCCGATTCCCTGCCCGATCGCTTCGGCAATACCCTCATCAACGCCTGGCTGGCCCGCCAGGGCCGCACACCGGAGAGCTTCGATGCCGTGGAGCGCCTCTGCTACACCGGCCAGCGGGGCATGGGCGCCCTGGAATTCAAGCCCGCCCAGGGGCCCAGCGCCGAGACCAGCAAGCCCATCCAGATCGCTGAACTCGTCTCCCTGGCGTCTGAAATCCTGTCGCGGCAGCAGGGGCTGGCCGCTTCCTTCCAGGACCCCGAGCAGGAGCAAGCTCTGCAGACGATCCTGCGGGTGGGCACCTCCGCCGGGGGCGCCAGGGCCAAGGCGTTGATCGCCTGGAACCCCAGCACCGCTGAGGTGCGCTCCGGCCAGCTGGAGGCTCCGGCGGGATTCAGCCACTGGTTGCTGAAGTTCGATGGCGTCAGCGGCAACAAGGACAA
>CAYVWU010000384.1:0-2112 GCA_964455575.1 uncultured Cyanobium sp.
CATGGCGGGCGCTGCCGGCGGAGCCGACCTTGCACTTCAACTCCCGCACCTTCTGGGCCAGCTCGCGGCTGGTGAGATCGGGGTTGACCTGGCGGGCGACGGAGGCGGCGGTGGTGCTGGTGGGAGCGCTGGCCGACTTGCCGCGTTTGGAGAGCGCCTCGCGGCGGGCGAGCACAAGGGCGCGGCTGGGGTTGTACTGGGCGGCGCGCTTGCCGTTGGAGCGGCGCTCGGCGGCGGCGTTGGCGGCGCCATTGCCACCGTTGGCGGCGCCGCGGCGCGAGGCGCTGGCGCCGGCGCTCAATGACAGGGACAGTCCGTCACGGCTCCCGCGGCGCTGGGCGGTGGCGGCGTGCTCCTGGCACTTGCAGGGCGCGGGGGCGGGGGTGGCGGCCGCGGCGGCGGCGCGGGCGGGCGTCTCGCGCGCCACATCGGTGCGGGTGCGGTCTTTGGAGGTGCTGGCGCGCTTTCCGCGCAGGGCCAGGGCTTCGCGGCGAGCCAACACCAGATCTCGGCTGGGGTTGCTCACGGGACGGCCCGCCTTGCGGCTCGCGACCGGTGTGGACGGGGCGGTCGGGGCGGTCGGAGCGCTGAAGCGGGCCGCGCGGGGGTGGCTGGCCACAGGGGTTGGCGGCGGGGCCTGGACGCCGGCGAAGGGGGCGACGGATTCCGGACCATCCGCGGAGCGAAGGAGGCGAGCATCCGCGGCCGTGCGCGTGCGATTGGGGGTGGAACGGAAGCGACCTTCCGCCTTCTTGCCGCCATTGGTGAGCGCCTTCCGACGCTCCAGAGCAGCTTCGCGACTGGATGTGCTGGCCATAACCACCCGAGAGATGAATACTGATAAGGAGAACACCACCATGCACGCCGTCATGGTTGGCAAAGACCTCATCGACCCCCCACAGGAAGGCCGATCAAGGAGAAAAAACCAGGGGAGAAAAACGGAGTCGCCACCTGCGGTGGTGGCCGAAGCTCACGACAACCGGCAACTCCCCCGGGAACGGGGCACAGACCTCAACGGCCTTCGAAGACGACGAAGCAGGCGCCTTGGCTCTGGGTGTAGGCGTCGTAGCCGACCAGACGCACATGGTGGTCGGGGTAGGCCCGATGGCAGGCTTCCAGCTCGTTGACGATGACGCCGAGATCCTTCTCACCGAAGAAGGGAAGCTTCCAGTAGGACCAATAGGTGGCCATGGAACGGCTGGGATGGACGTGCTCGATCAGCGGGCTCCAACCCTGGGCAATGATGTACGCGATCTGGTCGTAGATCTCGTCCTGGGTGAACGGAGGCAGAAACCCGAAGGTTTCCAAAGTGGCGACTGTTTGATAGTCACCCACAGCACTTTTGAAAGGCATGGGGGGAATTGGCGTAGGGGTTGGCAATCGGCGCGCGGCCGAGGGCTTCATCTCCCCTCACCCCGCGGAGAGCTGGCGGGGCCAGAACTCTCCCGCGGGGAAGGGAATCACTGCACGTCGAGCTTGTCGACCGTGTCGAATTCGAACTTGATTTCCTTCCAGGTTTCCAGAGCGATCGCCAGTTCAGGGCTGTGCTTCGCGGCTTCCGTGAGGATGTCGCGGCCTTCCTTCTCGATCTCGCGGCCGGCGTTGCGAGCCTTGACGCAAGCTTCGAGAGCCACCCGGTTGGCAGCGGCACCCGCCGCTGATCCCCAGGGGTGGCCGTGGGTGCCACCACCGAACTGCAGCACGGAGTCATCGCCGAAGATGGCGACCAGGGCGGGCATGTGCCACACGTGGATACCGCCGGAAGCCACGGCGAAGACGCCGCCGAGGGAACCCCAATCCTGATCGAAGAAGTTACCGCGGCTGCGATCTTCGGGAACGAAGGATTCGCGCAGCTGGTCGATGTAACCCAGCGTGGATTGCCGGTCACCTTCCAGCTTGCCCACCACCGTTCCGGTGTGGAGCTGGTCACCACCGGAGAGGCGGAGGCACTTGGCCAGCACCCGGAAGTGAATGCCGTGCTTGGGATGGCGGTCGATCACCGCGTGCATGGCCCGGTGGATGTGAAGCAGGATGCCGTTCTTTCTGCACCACTTCGACAGACCGGTGTTGGCCGTGAAGCCACCGGTGATGTAGTCGTGCATGATGATCGGC
>CAYVWU010000385.1:0-2103 GCA_964455575.1 uncultured Cyanobium sp.
TCCCAAGGTGGCCGCCAGCAGGATGGCGGCGTATTCCCCGAGAGGGGTGCCGCTGCGCTCCACATAGCGCCAACTCAGCAGCAAGGTGATCAGCGTCGAGGTGGCCACCACGGCGCGGAAGGCGATGGCCAGGTTGTCCGCCAGGAAGGCCCCCAGGAACGAGGGCTCGGCGGCGCCGTTCCACTGCAGGGCGAGGAGCACCAGGGAGGCCCCCAGCCCCCCGTAGCAGATGGGGGGCACCCAGCGACTCGCCGTGCGTTCTCCCGCCAGATCGACGAGCAGGCAGCCCACCAGGGCCAGCAGCACGGCGGTTTCCGGGGCGATCGCCGCGGCGTTCAACTGCAAACCGATGTCGGCAACCACGGCGGAGCAGGAATGGACGGAGCGGACTGTAGCGGCGATGGCGGCCGGCGATGGCCTCCGCGGCCCGCCGATTCCGGCTTCTTTGACCCGGAGGGCGCCTCGATGCGATATGTAAGGTCATCCGGTCTCACACATGCCCTGTGGCGCACACTCTGGTGATCGTCGAGAGCCCCACAAAGGCCCGCACCATCCGGAGCTTTCTTCCCGGCGACTACCGGGTGGAAGCGTCCATGGGGCATGTGCGCGATCTGCCCAACAACGCCAGTGAGATCCCCGCCACCCACAAGGGAGAGAAGTGGGCCAACCTCGGCGTCGACACCGCCCGCGACTTCGAACCCCTCTACGTGGTGCCGAAGGACAAGAAAAAGGTGGTGAAAGAGCTCAAGGACGCGCTCAAGGGTGCCGATCAGCTCCTCCTGGCCACGGACGAGGATCGGGAGGGGGAGAGCATCAGCTGGCACCTGCAGCAGCTCCTGGAGCCGAAAGTGCCCGTGCGGCGCATGGTGTTTCACGAGATCACCAAACCCGCGATCCAGAAAGCCCTGGCCTCCCCCCGGGAGATCGACATGGAGCTGGTGCACGCCCAGGAAACGCGACGCATCCTCGATCGCCTCGTCGGCTACACCCTTTCGCCCCTCCTCTGGAAAAAGGTGGCCTGGGGCCTCTCCGCCGGCCGGGTTCAATCGGTGGCGGTGCGCCTGCTCGTGCAGCGGGAGCAGGCCCGGCGGGCCTTTCGCAGCGGCAGCTACTGGGACCTGAAAGCCAGTCTGGAACAGGACAAGGCGGGCTTCGAGGCCAAGCTCACCCATCTCGCCGGGGAACGCATCGCCGGCGGTGCCGATTTCGATGAGTCCACCGGCGCCCTCAAAGCCGGCAGCAAGGTGAAGCTCCTCAGCGAGGCGGAGGCCCGGGAGCTCCAAACCCGCGTGCAGCAGGCCCCGTGGCGAGTGAGCAGCGTGGAGGAGAAACCCACCGTGCGCAAGCCGGTGCCCCCTTTCACCACCAGCACCCTGCAGCAGGAGGCCAACCGCAAGCTGCGCCTCTCCGCCCGCGACACCATGCGCACGGCCCAGGCGCTCTACGAGCGGGGCTTCATCACCTACATGCGCACGGATTCCGTGCACCTCTCCGACCAGGCGATCCAGGCCGCCCGCAGCTGCGTGGCCTCCCGCTACGGCCAGGACTACCTCTCCCCCGCTCCGCGGCAGTTCCAGACCAAGGCCCGCAACGCTCAGGAAGCCCATGAGGCGATCCGCCCCGCGGGCGAATCCTTCCGGGCGCCGAACGAAACCGGCCTCGATGGCCGGGAACTGGCGCTCTACGAGCTGATCTGGAAGCGCACCGTCGCCTCCCAGATGGCGGAAGCCCGCCTCACCCTCCTCACCGTGGATCTGGAGGCCGCGGACGCCACGTTCCGCGCGAACGGCAAACGCATTGATTTCCCCGGCTTTTTTCGCGCCTATGTGGAAGGCAGCGACGACCCCGATGCGGCGCTGGAAGGCCAGGAGGTGTTGCTGCCGTCCCTGAAGCAGGGCGATTCCCCCCGCTGCCGCGCCGTGGAGGCGCTGGGCCACCAAACCCAGCCTCCCGCGCGCTATAGCGAGGCCGCCCTGGTGAAAATGCTCGAGCGGGAAGGCATCGGCCGTCCCTCCACCTACGCCAGCATCATCGGCACGATCCAAGACCGCGGCTACGCCACCCTCCAGAACAACGCCCTGATCCCCAGCTTCACCGCCTTCG
>CAYVWU010000386.1:0-2080 GCA_964455575.1 uncultured Cyanobium sp.
CGCCTTGATCACCGTGTCGCCATTGGGCTGGAGCGTGGCCACCACCCCCTCCGAATCCATCCAGGATTGAGCGGGGGTGAAGGGGTCGTTGCTGAAGGCCACCCGCTCCCCCGAGAACGTGGTGGGCGTCAGCGTGATCCGACTGGCCTGGAGGCGCCAGCGGCTGATGGTGCCCTTGATCAGGGGGCGGTTTTCCTTGCTGGTGAGAGGGTTGAGCTGTGGCGGACGCACTTGGCCATAGTCGGTTTCCGAGTCGGTGACGCCGAACTGGCTGGGGAAGCCATAGCGGCGCTCCGCCGTGAGGCTCTGCTGGAAGCTGACGTCGCGCACCCGTTGGTCCACCCGGGCGATGGCCTCCTGCCGCAGGCGCTCCGCTTCGGTGGCCCGACTCCACACCGTTCCTTTCCGCGCGGGCGCTGGTCCGCTGGTGGTGGCGCTGGCGGCGGTGGCGGTGGCGGTGGTAGCGGCGGGCGACGGGGCGGGAGAGGAACCGGGCAGGCGTTCAGGGCCCATCGTCACGGCCTCCAGCTGGCTGGCGAGGTCCTCTCGGGGGGTGCTGTCCGGCGGTGGCGCCCCCGGACACCCTTGCGGGGCGGGCATCGGTGCCGTGACCCGGGGTTTTTCCACCTTGCCGAAACGATGGCGCACCCCCAGCAGATAGCCGTTGCTCCCCTCGCGCACGCCGCTGTACAGGCCATAGGCGCCCGAGCGGTGGTGGATGCGTCCGACGATCGACCATTCCGGCGTCACGAGGCCCTCCACCTCGAAGGCGAGGTAGTTGAGGAAGGTGGAATAGTTCTCCCGCTCCGTCCGCTCCCAGTTGCTGGCCTGGGTGAGCAGGCTGACGCCCTCCTCAAAGAAGATGTTCAACCAGGGGCGGATCCAGAGGCGGGCCCCGATGCCCAGGGTGACCTCGCCGAAGGTCTGGGAGGGGGTGTCGGCATAGGGCACCGCCTGGTTGTAGGGGCCACCCCCCTGGCGCCGGGCCTGGTGGCCAACGAAGTTGGCATCCAACTCGATGGACACGGGCCCTCCGTTGATGAGGCGCCGCTGCATACCGAGCCCCATCAGATACTCCGGCCTGGCGTCGCCATCGAAGTAGAAGGCGCTGCCGAAGTTGGCCGTGGTCATCTGTCCCGCCCAGCCCGTGACCGCCCAGGGATAAGGATGCCACTCGGGAATGGGCGGCAGGGAGGGCGGACAGCTGAAGGGCTCGGGGGGCGGCAGGGGTGTGGAGGGGGGCTGGGTCAGATCGAGATCCTGAGCGCTGCCATCCAGCTCCAGCACCCCATAGACGTCCTCCATCGCGCCATTGCCCTCCAGGAGGCTGTAGCGGAGACGGCTGGCCTGGAAAAACTGCTGCCCTCGCTGAAAGCGCACGGCGCCTGTCGCAAAGAGCGTGCGGCTGGCGGGATCGAATTCGATGCGATCCGCCTGCAGGCGCCCGCCGGCGATCTTGGCGGTGACATTGCCCGAGCTCACGAAACGCTCGAGCTGGGCGTCGTAGTCCTGCCGGTTGCTCATCAACTCGAGCTCCAGCGGAATGGCATCCACCGCTCCCGGCGGGGGATGGGAGGGCAGGGGCGGCTTCGGAGGCGCGTCCGCGACGGTGCCCGGGACGGCTCCTGGAGCGATCGGGGCCGTGGGAGCCTGGGCCTCAGGACCCGCGACGGCGGCGACAACGGCGGCGGCGGCGGGCAGGGGCGGCAATTGCACGAGGAGCGCACCCAGCGGCTCAGGGGGGGCTTCCTCAGGCGGTGCAAACGCTCTGGACCGGGCCTCCTGCTCCCCTTCGATGCTGTGAGCTTGCTCTGGTCCGGCGCTGGGCGGGACTTCTCCCGCTTGGGCCTGAAGCTCGGCTGTCGCGGCCTGGGCCTCGCGAGCTTCGGCCAGGGTGATCGGCGGGCCCAGAGACTCCTTCGCCCGAGCGGCGGGCGGGTCAAGGGTGAGCGTCCCCCCCAAGAGAAGGAGCGCCATCCCGGCGGCAGCTCTCACACTGTCGCGGGAGAGGGGGTCCGGCGAGACTGGGGCCGGGGACTGGCGATGGGGCACCACCTACGGCCCACCCTCTCAACGTGGC
>CAYVWU010000387.1:0-2070 GCA_964455575.1 uncultured Cyanobium sp.
CCACGAAGTGGCCACAGCCCAGCATGAACTCGGGATCAAATTCGACGAGTTGATTCGGGCCGCCGACAACGTGATGATCTACAAATATGTGGTGCGGAACGTCGCCAAGAAATACGGTAAAACCGCCACCTTCATGCCCAAGCCTGTCTTCGCTGACAACGGCAGCGGCATGCACGTGCACCAGAGCCTCTGGAAAGAAGGGCAACCCCTGTTCTTCGGGGAGGGCACCTACGCCAACCTCTCCCAGACAGCCCGGTGGTACATCGGCGGCCTGCTCAAGCACGCGCCCAGCTTCCTGGCCTTCACCAATCCCACCACCAACAGCTACAAGCGGCTGGTTCCCGGTTTTGAGGCTCCTGTCAATCTGGTGTATTCCCAGGGCAACCGCTCAGCGGCGGTGCGCATCCCCCTCACGGGCCCGAACCCCAAGGCCAAGCGCCTGGAATTCCGTTCCGGAGACGCCCTCGCCAATCCCTACATCGCCTTCGCCGCCATGCTGATGGCCGGTCTGGACGGGATCAAGAACCAGATCGATCCCGGCAATGGCACGGACGTCGATCTGTTTGAGCTCACCGCCGAGGAGCTGGCCAAGATCTCCACCGTGCCGGCCTCCCTCAACGGCGCCCTGGAAGCTCTGGATCGAGACAAGGAGTATCTGCTGGCTGGTGGCGTCTTCTCGGAAGACTTCATCAACAACTGGATCGCCCTCAAATACGAGGAAGTGCAACAGCTGCGCCAGCGCCCCCATCCCCACGAATTCACGATGTATTACGACGCCTGATCTCAGGCTTCCGATCCCATCTTTCGGCAGCCAGAACGTCTGGCTGCCGATTTTTTTGTCTTGAATCGGCGCTTGCCCCCCAGCGGAGCGGCCGCTCGACCGCTCCGCTGGGGGGCCATGCTCAGCGCCCCAGCCACTGGGCCAGCACCATTCCGCACCCTCCCCAGCGCAGCGCGGTCCAGAAGCGGGCGGTCCGCGGGCCGGACGTCCTGAGGGCCTCCGGCAAGGGGTCCAACAGGCGCTGACTCAAAGCCAGGTGTTGCCGGCGGCGACGATCGGCGCGACCCGCGGCGGCTCCTTTGGCGCTGGAGGCACGGGCGGCGGGGTCGGCCGCGAGCGCCAGGAGGGCCTGGAGATGGTGAAGAAGCCGTGGCGAAGCGTCGGGCCGGGAACCACGACGGCCCCGCCCGGTGCGGGAGGGCATCCGGAGCAAAGGGCGCAACCACTTGATGATCCCACGCCAAGATGCGCATCACTCCCGTTGCCTGTCCCATCGTGTCCGCCCCCTCCCCCACCAGCGCCTCCCTCCCCACGGGGTCCGCCCCCGACCCCTCCCCGACAGCAACGCCCGGAGGGCCCACCGCTGGTGGAACCGCCCGGGAGTGGCCGCCGGAGGCCCTCGATCTGGCGCGGCGTCTGCAGCGCTCCCTGACGATCGATGACCGTCAATGGCACCGGTTGAAAAGCCAGCGACCGCGACGGGCGGCGGAACAGCTGGCGGCGGCGCTGGTGCAGCTGTTGGCGGCGGACGATCCGGGCAGTCCCGTTCCCAGCCGGGCCAGGGAGGAGGCCTCCGCCCTGGTGGAGCATGCCCTGGGCTGGCTCCGCTCCGAGATCAGCGATCCGGGCTGTCCGAGCCACGGCCGTTGAACCGCCCACGGCGCACCGCCACCTGAAGGCGATTGCCGCGACGGCTCCAGCGCACGTCATCGAAACAGTGGTGAATGATGTAGAGCCCCCGACCGGTCACCGCTTCAGGGCTGGAGGGCAAGGGGGGCTGGCGCGCATGGCTGGGCACTCCCGGACCCTCATCTTGAACCTGCCAGATCACCCAGTGGGGGCTGAGGATTCGCCGCACCCGCAGGCATTTGCAGGGATCACAGCCGTTGCCGTGGCGGACGGCGTTGACAAGTGCCTCCTGCAATCCCAGTTGCACGTCCAGGCGGGCTCCCTGCGGTTGGCGCAGGGGCTCCAACAACAGATCCAGCAGGGGCGCCAGTTGCAGCGTCGAAGGAGTGATGAAATCAGCCCATCGCAAGGCCATCGTCTCGCGTGCGGTCGCTGACGGC
>CAYVWU010000388.1:0-2064 GCA_964455575.1 uncultured Cyanobium sp.
GTTGGACTAAGCCGCTTCGCGGCAGATTTCAAGACTTTAGCATAGCTTAGCTGCCTTCACTTCGTGTTACTGAGGCGACTTCGCTCAAAAAAACATCCATAAGAAGTAGCCAGAATCGCCCCTGGGGAAGGAAGCCTTTGACATGGCGAGAAGACACTGGAAGAAGCGCATACGTTGATGCGCTATGTCCCTTCGTCTTCCCCCTGGGAAGTATTCCTCATGAATCCATCCGAACAGGAACGGTTTGATCGTCTGTATGCCGATGCGATTGAGGCCATGAAACTGCATGGCCTTCGCAAGAAAACCATTGATAGCTACTGCCTTACGCTCAGACGCATAGCCCACTTTTTCGGGCGCTGCCCAGACAACCTCACAACAGATGAATTCAGGGCATACTTTGCAGGCCTTACTGATCACTACTCTTGGAGTACCGTCAAAGTTGATCTAAGCAGTCTGCAATTCTTCCATCGATATGTCTTGGATCGCGAAATGGAGTGGGTCAAGATCGTCCGTCCGCCTCGCGTTCGCAGGCTTCCTGTCATTGCGACTCGAGAAGAGGTTCATCTGCTGATTAATACGGTCAGAAAGTTGCGTTATCGAGTCTTCTTTGTTGTGGTCTACAGCCTCGGCTTGCGAATCAGCGAAGGTCTCGCCTTGGAAGTGGCGGACATCAATGGAGAGCAAAAGCGGGTGCACATCCGAGATGGCAAGGGTGGCCGGGATCGCTATGTGCCGCTACCGGAAATTACCTACAAGACGATGCGACGCTTTTGGACCAGTCATCGCCACCCGCGCCTGTTGTTTCCCAGCCCGGTAGGAAGTCATTTCGGGGGCAACATCGCAACATCTCCGATGGATGCAAGCGGTGTGCAAGCGGCTTTCAAAGCGGCTCGCCTGGAATCCAGGATTGAGAAACAACTCACGGTCCATTCTCTCCGCCATGCCTATGCCACTCATCTCCTTGAGCAAGGGATGGATCTACGGCTGATCCAATCACTGCTTGGGCACAGCAACAGCAATACAACGGCTCGCTACGCCCACATCACTGAGATTGTCAGTGGAAATGCGAGCGATCGGATCGAGAGGCTTCTGGATGGCTTTGAACTGCGCTGGGAGGAAGGGTGATGATCCTTCTCTCCCGATTGATCACGCGTTATCAGGCCGATCTGGAGCGATCCCATGGCCATGAATTGCTCCCCAGCCACCGTCAGGCCCTACAAGCGATGGCTCGTTGCCGTCAGCAAGGTAGCGATCTGATGGTGCTGGAGTGTGAGAACTGTCAACAGGCGATCAAGGTTCCCCATTCCTGTGGGCATCGCAGCTGCCCTCACTGCCAGCATTTTGAAAGCCAGCAGTGGATCGAGCGGCAGACCGCCAAGCTTCTGCCAGTTCCCTATTTTCTACTCACTTTCACAGTGCCGTATGAACTGAGGGACTGGTTTTGGGATCATCAACGAACAGCCTATGACCTTCTGCTGCGAACGGCTTGGTTAACCGTGCGAGCCTTTGGCCGGCAAGACCCCAATCTCAACGGACAAATGGGCGCACACGCCGTTCTGCACACACACAACAGACGTTTGGAGTATCACCCTCACGTCCATTTGATTGTGCCTGCAGGAGCCGTCAACAAACAACAGGAGCAGTGGCGAAGGTAAAGCGG
Source organism: uncultured Cyanobium sp. (assembly GCA_964455575.1). Lineage (GTDB taxonomy): Bacteria > Cyanobacteriota > Cyanobacteriia > PCC-6307 > Cyanobiaceae > Cyanobium. The sequence goes on from CAYVWU010000388.1 coordinate 1,661, forward strand.
GGATTACCTCTTCCCAGTGGCCAATCTGTCTCGCGTTTACCGAGCCAAATGGTTTGAGGGATTACGACTGCTTGGCATTGAGATCAAGGCATCTCTTCCCTCTGAGTGGGTCGTCCACTGCAAAGCCGTTGGACGAGGCGACAAGGCACTGATCTATTTGGGGCGCTATTTGTACAGAGGTGTACTTCCTGAGAAGAATATTCTCAAGGATCAAGACGGATACGTGACATTCAAAACAATCGACAGTGAAAACACGGAGATCATTCAAACCCTAGCTGGTGCTGAGTTCCTCTGGTTACTTCTGCGTCATGTCTTGCCCAAGCGTTTTCGTCGCGTCAGGGACTTTGGTTTGCTTCATGGCAATGCCAAAGCTGTGGTCCAGTTGCTGCAGATTCTGCTTCAAC
>CAYVWU010000389.1:0-2064 GCA_964455575.1 uncultured Cyanobium sp.
TCGCGAAGTTGAAGATCAGCACCGAAAGGGTCGCGATCGGGTTGAACACCCCATCGGCCCAGAATGGTGAGAACAGGGCCGTGAAAATCAGAGGCGCGGTTTCGCCAGCTGCCCTGGCGATCGCCAGCACGACCCCGGTGGAGATCGGCGTGAGAGCGGCCGGGATCACCACCTGGGTGATCGTCACGAAGCGGGAGGCACCGACTCCATAGGCTCCCAGCCGCAGATCATTGGGGACCAGCTTGAGGCCTTCATAGGTGGTTTTGATCACGGTGGGCAGCATCAACACCGAAAGGGCGACGCCTCCTGCTAACGCGCTATAGCTCTGACCGAAGAACAAGCGCGTGGCAACGATCAGCCCGTAGATGAACACACCGCTGATGATCGAAGGGACGCCAGCCATGACGTCATTGGCAAAACTGACGAACTGGCCGAACCAACCTTTACCGGCGTATTCAGAGAGATAGACACCGCCTCCGATGCCAATCGGTACCGTGATCAATGTGGCCAGCAGCGTGACCAGGATCGTCCCCAGCACCGCGTTGCCGATGCCACCGCCGCTCATGCCAGGCGCTGGCGGCAATTCGAGGAACAGGCGCAGACTCAGCAACCGCCCGCCCTGAAGCAGTACATACAGGAGCACCAGCACCAGGGGTAAGACCGCAATGGCGGCAAAAATGGCTGAGATGCTGGTCAGCAATTGGTTGACGCGGTTGCGACGCAGGCTCGGATCGAACTGAAGCGGTCGCCGCTCGAACAAACCTGAACTGGAGCTGGCTGACGTGAGGTTCATGGTCTCCATGATCAGTACTTCAGGCTCAGGCGCCGAACCACCCACTGGGCGAAGACATTGACGGTGAAGGTGAGCACCATCAGAATGAGCGCTGCATACATCAGTGCCGACACCTGAATCCCATCGGCTTCTCCAAACTGATTGGCGAGCATCGAGGCAATCGTGTTGCCCGGAGCCAGCAGTGAAAAACTAAAATTCAGCGAGTTGCCAATGATCATTGTCACGGCCATTGTTTCGCCCATGGCCCGGCCAAGCGCCAGCATCACGCCACCGATGATCGACGAAATCGCGGCCGGCAGGATGACCGCAAAGATCGCTCCCCAACGGGTGGTGCCGACGCCGTAGGCCCCCTGACGCAACTCCACCGGAACCTGGCGCAAGGCATCGCGAGAAATGGCCGTGATGATCGGCAGAATCATCACGACAAGAATCAGGATGGCTGGTGCCATGCCCGGACCCATCGGCGTGGTGGAGAACAGCGGCAGCCAGCCGAGGAGGGCATGCAACAGCTGAAGCACGGGTCTGATGGCGGGCTCCATCACGAAGATGGCCCAGAGCCCGAGCACCACCGACGGAATCGCCGCCAGTAGCTCCACCATCAGGCCGATGAGTTCGCGCAGCTTCAGCGGGATCAGGTCTTCAGTGATGAACAGGGCCGTCCCCACACCCAGCGGCACGGCGATCAGCAATGCCAGCAGGGAACTCACCAACGTTCCATAGATCGCCACAAAGGCCCCATAGCGCTCGTTCACCGGATCCCAGGCCGAGGTCGCCAGAAAGCGCAGGCCAAAGCTGGCGATGGCCTCATGCGATCCCTGAATCAGGGTGAGAAAGATGGCCAGCAGCACCATCGCCACGACCGCCGCCAGGGCGAGGGTCAGTTGCCGGAAAACGATGTCCAGCAACCGTTCTCCGGCGGGTCGCCGTCTGCGGCTGAACAATTCCTCCCTGCCCGTTCCTGGGGTGACGGTCATGAAATCTGCGGCGGGGAGAGCTCGCTGTCGTGTCAAGCGGACTGTACGAAGCCCCAGGACGGCTGCGATTAAACCCGGTTTAACGCTTCCCTCCCCGCATGCCGACTGCCCTCTTGGCCGCAGGCGGATCGCTGACGCCGGCTTGTGACGGTGGGGCTCGGTAGCCTGGTCCGGAACGAAGGACTGCATGGCGAGGCGCGCCGGACTGAACGCCAGGGATTCGGGCCGCGAGCGTGGTCGCGATCCCGCTTCGGCCGCCGCGCGGTCTGGAGGTTCCGGGCTGGGCCGGATCGTCGG
>CAYVWU010000390.1:0-2063 GCA_964455575.1 uncultured Cyanobium sp.
ATGCAGCACTCCGTCTTCGGTGTCATGCCGCCCTGCACCACCCCTTCGGCAATCAGGCCGCGGGCCTCGTTCAGGGTGACCTGGCGGATGAGGCTGGCCGGATCGTTGCGATCCCGCAGGATGCCGGCGGTATCGGTGAGAAGAATCAGTTTCTCCGCCTGCAGGGCCGCCGCCAGCTCCCCGGCCACCGTGTCGGCATTGATGTTGTGCATCCGCCCGAGGTGATCGGGCGCCACGCTGGAGATCACGGGGATGTAACCCGCCTCCAGCAGCGGGGTGAGTACGGAGGGATTGACCCCAGCCACGTCGCCCACCAGGCCAAAGCGGTCCCCGAGGGAGCGCGCGGACACCAGGGCCCCATCGCAGCCGCTCAACCCCACCGCCCGTCCGCCCACCTGGTTGAGGCCATTGACGATCTGCTTGTTGACGCGTCCGACGAGCACCATCTCCACCACATCCATGGTGTCGGCGTCGGTGACCCTCAGTCCGTCGGAGAAGCGGGGCTCGATCTGCAAGCGATTGAGCCAGTGATTGATCTCCGGCCCGCCGCCGTGCACCACCACCGGGCGAACGCCGACACAGGCCAACAAGGCCAGGTCGCGGAAGACGGCGTCCCGCAGCCCCTCCTCCACCATGGCCGCCCCGCCGTATTTGACCACCACCTGACGACCGGCGAAACGCTGGATGTAGGGCAGCGCTTCACTGAGCACGGACACCCGCGACGCATCGGCCGCGAGGATGGAGAGATCGGAGCTCACGGGGTGGAGAGGGGGGAGGTGGAAGGGGGGGTGTCCGGAGCCTCCGTCCGGGGGCTGAGGGTCAGGGCGAGCTGGTTGTCCGGCAGAGGAGCCAGCTCGGCGTGCAGACCAGGGCCAAAAAACCGACCCAGCCGCTCCTGGCAGGCCTCCCAGCGGGACAGCGGAACGGCGCCAAGGGCAAAGCGGAGACGGAGTCCATAGCCCTCGGGCAGGGACAGCTCCTCGACGGAGACCAGGGCCGGCGGCTCCTGCTCATCCCAAAGCTTCAGCGCCTCCAGGGAGCTTTCCAGATGGGCCTTCTGGCCGTAGCGCCAGCGCGTGACATCGGACAACAGCTTGCGCAACGGTTCGCTGGCGGGGGCGTCGCGCAGCTCGCGCCACTGGGCCGGAGGGGTGAGACGGTCTGGCGGGGGCAGTTCAGAGGACTTCAGCGCCAGACCCCCCAGGAAGATGGGGATCCCGTAAAAGATGGTCGGCAGGCTGAGGTTGGGGTGGTCGGTCACGTAGGCGAGGGAGCCGACCACGGTGAGCACCACGCCAGCGAGGGTGACCAGGGTGCCAGGGGAAAGGAGACGTTGCATGGGGTCATCCTCCTTCAGGAGGCGTCAGGATGGGGAGATTCGTGACCGCGACCATGACCCGCTCCCCCTCTCCGGCTTCCTCTCCGGCGGCGTCGGACGCTCCCCAGCCGAGCGAAGCCGCCAGCGCGGATGGGCGCCAACTCCTGGAGACGCTCCAGGAGGATCGACTCTGGCTGTTGCGGCAGTTGGACGCTGGCCGCTGGCCCGAGTGGCGGCTGGATCTGGCGGCCCTGGAGCGGGAGCTGGGCCAGCTGCTCGATCAGGCCAGTGAACAGATCGATTGACACCGGTCCCTCGCCCGGGCGGGTCGCGCCGCCTGGAGTCCGCGAGGGAACGGCCATGGCCCGGATTCAGGACAGCTCTCTTCAAGACAGCTGGTTCAAGGGCAGCTGGTTCAAGGGCAGCTGGGTTGGGGACGGCGGGCCGCAATTTCCAGGTGCCCCGCAACGTCAGCCTTCCACACACCTCCGCTCAGAAGGGAATGTCGTCGTCTCCCTCCGCGAGGTCTTCGGGCACCAAGGGCGACGTGTTCCACACCGGTGGCGGTGCGGCCTTGCTCGGAGCGGGGCCCGAGGAGGTCTCCTCCTGGGCGGTCCTGGTTCCCGAGCGGCGGGCGGGCGGCGCCCCCCCGGGTCCGCGGGCCGGGGTCGGGGCAGCCGGGGCAGCCGGGGCAGGGGCCATGGGGGAAGCCGAGGTGAGCCCCACCGGATGGAGCCGAGCCAGG
>CAYVWU010000391.1:0-2050 GCA_964455575.1 uncultured Cyanobium sp.
GGGGTCGTCCTCGGCGACCAGGGCCTCCACGGCGGCGGCATTCCAGCGCTTCGTCGGCTTCAGCGTGTAGGGCTTGTAGGGCAATCCCTCGTCCTTCCAGGCTTGCGCCTGGCGGAAGAGGTCGTCCATCAGGTCGTTTCCCCGCTCCCGCCAGGCGGCGCGGAACGCCTGCCAACGCTCCCGCCAGAGCCGCGGCAGCGCCTCCGCCAGCGAGGTGTCCAGGGGCAGCGCGGAGGGCAGGGGATCGAGTTCCAATCCGGGATCGCCATCCAGGGTGCGGAGCAGGGAGGTGAGAGCGTCCGGGGTCACCTTCTGGGCGGAGAGGCCGAGCAGGAGGGCCGGAGGCAGCCGCAGCACCTGCTCCTGCCAGTAGCTGTGCACCACCTGAGCCAGAAGGGTGTCGCCCTCGCTGTCGAGGAGGAGATCGGGGGGGCGTTGGGCCTCCAGGGCATGGCGCTGGAGGGTGCGCTGGCAGAAGCCATGGATGGTGGTGATGTCCGCGCCGTCGAGCTCCTCCAGGGCCAGCAGGAGCCGCATCTCCGCCACGGAGCCCCCCTCCCCGCCGGCCCCCTCCGGGCGCTGCCGCGCCAGCCACTCGGCGAGCACCGGGTCCGGCGGCGGGCGCCCCGGATCCCGCAGACAGAGCAAGGCCTCCTGCAGCCGCCGACCGATGCGCTCCCGCAGCTCCGTGGCCGCGGCGTTGGTGAAGGTCACCACCAGCAGGCGCCGCAGGGGAATGGCGCGCTCCGTCACCAGGCGCAGGGCCAGATGGGCCAGGGCGAAGGTCTTGCCGGTGCCGGCGCTGGCCTCCAGCAGCCGCAGGCCTGGATCCAGGGGAAAGGCGTTGGGATCGAAGTCGAGGGAGGCGGAGTCCATCAGCGGCGCCCCCTCTCGGGGGTGAGGATCGCCGCGAGCAGGGGGGGGAAGAGGAGGGCGGCCTGCTCGGCGAAGGGCAGCTCCTCCAGGAGCAGGCTGAGGCTGCGCTCGCTGCCGAAGCACAGCCGCATCTCCGGCTCATCGCGCTCGCCACCCCCCTGGTGGCTGTTGCCGTCCCAGGCCTCCTTCGCCTTCTCGAAGGCTTTCTCCGGGTGGGCGAGGCCCCCCGCCGCCATCCAGGCCCAGCCGGTTCGGGGCGGCACCGGCCAGCAGGCGGCGCGCCAGGCCTGGCGCAGCCGCCACAACCGCTCCAGCTCCTCGCGCGCCGCCGCGGGCGTGGGGGCGCGGTAGGTGAGCAGGGGGGCGAAGGAATCCTTCTGCCCCGATTGGGCTTCGCGCGTGATCAGCACCCCCCGCCCCGGCCCGTCGCCCTCCAGCCCCGCCACCGCCAGCTGCAGCAGCAGCCAGAGCTCGAGCTGCTCCTTCACCCTTCCCTTGGAGGGACGCGCGAGCACCACCGCGTCCCCCCGCAAGGTCACGCGCCCCTGCCAGCGCCCCCAGCGCACCAACGGGGTTCGCTCCTCTCCCAGGCCCGCCAACACCCCCTGCAGGCTCCGCCAGCGGGCCTCCAGCCGGTTGGCTTCCAGAACCGCGCCACGGGCGGGGGGAAAACGCCCCCGTCCCCGATGGCGGCGCAGCCAGGAGGCTCCCGGAGCCTCGGCCTCCAGGTCCAGGGGCTCCTCTGGGAGACCTGACGGATCATCGTCTTCCGAACCCCCGTCCAACGCCTCGTCCGCCCCGTCCAACGCCTCGTCCGCCCCGTCCAACGCCTCCACTGAAGCCTCCTCGGAAGCCTCCTCCATGGCCTCCTTCAGCAGCCCGCTCCGCTCCCGCTCCTCCAGCTCCAACGGCTCCAGGTCATCCACCTCCTGCTCCCATTCCCGCGGCGCCATCCCCAGCTCCCGCAACCACGTCTCCTGGGGCGCTGTCAGCCAGGAGCGCAGGTCGTCGAAGGGATCCGCCACCGCTGGCGCCTCCGGGAGGAGCGCCTCCCGCCGTGGGAGGGAAGCCGTGGCCAGGCCCGGTTCCGGTGGGGGGAGGTCGCGCTGCCGCTGGCGGCAGGCCTCCAGCTGGCGGCGGTCGCAGCTGGCCGGAGGGCGGTCGCCCCGCGGCA
>CAYVWU010000392.1:0-2009 GCA_964455575.1 uncultured Cyanobium sp.
AGAGGGTCTGATGGGAGATGTGTGCCGCAACACACATCTAAAGAGAATCCGGAAAACCACCCCGAGCCACGCGAGAATAGCGGTCCGGTACCTAACAGCGTAGTTGTCCGCTCGAGGCGCAGTTGCTGAGCTCTTGGATCCAGCCTACTGCGTTGTTTGGCTCATGGGCCTCGTGGCCGGTTGAGATGTTGCATCATTCGCTCCGTTTATTGGTGATGGCGTCGGCCCCTGATTGTGGCTGATGCTAATGGCGCCCAATTGGGGGCACCATTAGCATCAGCCACGGGGCCTGAACGATGTCTTTTTGGCAGAATTAGCCTTCTCAGGCCGAGGATAATTGATCTGGACGACTTCTGGTTGTTTCCAACACCGGGTTGGTCCGCTCCAGCGGAGTGGATTCTCCTCTCGTGCCCTTTCATAGGTCTGCTGCCGAGTGGTGCAGATCGCATGGGCCTCTCCAAAGTGCCGCTGGTTGGGGGTGACATACTTGATGCCACTGTGGCGATGCACACCGTTGTACCACTCCACAAAGCTGTCCACCCAACAACGAACGGCATCCAGACTTCGAAATCGACGTGTTGGATAACTCTGGTGATATTTGAGTGTTCTGAACAATGACTCAGGGTAAGCATTGTCATTGCTAACTCTTGGCCTGGAGAAGGAAAGCGAGATGCCAATCTCCTTCATCTTCGCTGCCAGCTTGTACGATCGCATCGGCCCACCATTGTCTGAATGCAAAGTCGTTGAGGTCCCTGAACCTATCCCCTCATCACGGCAAATACGGTCAAAAAAGTCACGGGCCAACAGGCTGCATTCACGCTCATGAACCTCTGCCCCCAAAATACGTCTGCTCCACACATCCATCACCATGTAAAGGTAGTAGTACTCCCCTTTGACAGGGCCGGGTATCAGGGTGATATCCCAGGCCAGCACTTGATGAATCCCTGTCGCTGTCAGCTTGGGAACCTCTCTTGGTTGACGTGGCTGCCGAGATCTACCCCGATGGTTAAGGAGTCCTTCTTCCCGCATAATACGATAGATCGTCATCTCGGATCCGATGTATCTTTTCTCTTCCGCTAAAATGGCTACAATCTGAGCGGGCGGCAAATCAGCAAAGCGAGGATCATTGACAGTATCAATGACTTTCTGACGCTCTGCTTCGGAAAACTTGTGAGCCACTTTCCTAGGTGCTCCCTTTCGACCGTCGATGCTGAATCCCTGTCCGCGAATCGCCAGCCACCAGCGCCTTAATGTTCGCTCGCAGATGCCAAGTAGATCGGCCACTGCCTTGATTGTTAATCCAGCTTCTCTGCCTTCCTTGAGAAGGATCATCGCATTGTCTCGCTCTTCCTTCACAATCAGCTCTCCTCTTTTTGTGGCCAGAGGAGATCGCGCTTTTTTGCGAGTATAAGCAGCGTTGCTGCTTCGGCAAGGGCCTTTTCTTTCTTTTGCAATTCCCTTTCCAAGCGTCGATTCTGACGAATTAATTCTTGGTTCTGCCGCTGCAATTCCTTGTGGTCGCTCATGCTTGGCATCCTGTGGTTGTTCGCATCCTCGGCCACCTGGCGCCAACGAGCAAGCTGTTTGGGAAACAGCCCGCGCTCACGGCAATAGGCGCCCAAATCAGCGCCGCTCAATCCCGCGGCTTGGATCACAGCGGCCAGCTTGTCGGCCGCGCTCCAGTCCTCTGGCGCCTTGGTGGTGGCCGGCACCAGCAGTCCTTCTTGTTTCCAGCGATAACGCCAGCTGTAGAGGGTCTGGGCGTTCACCCCTGTGGAGCGGGCGATGTCCGCCACGCTTTCACGGTTGGGTGGGCTCATCCGCTGACGGATCTCAGCCCGCAGTTCGGGGTCGTAAGGCGATGGCATCGGTCATGTTTTGGCCCCCTGGTGGATCGGTCTGAATGGGCGGACATCTTTGCTGGTAGTGGGGGGATGTAGGCCTCCATGATCAGCGCATACAGGGCCTGATCGATCCGGCGGCGAGGCTCGAGGATCGAGGGGATGAAG
>CAYVWU010000393.1:0-1987 GCA_964455575.1 uncultured Cyanobium sp.
CCGGCTCCCGCAGGCCATCGAGTCCGAGGCCCGTGACCAGCACCGGCTCACCGACGACGATCGGCGTCACCGGCCCGCCAATGGCCCGCCAACAGGCGGCGGTGCTGAGCGGATCCTCCGCGGGCAGCAAGCCCTCGATCCGCGTTTCGCCCTGGGCGATCGCACCGAACAACAGAGCCCGATGGGAGATGGATTTATCGCCAGGTACCTGCACCCGTCCTCGTAGTCCCTGGCTGGCGTGCAGCCGCAGGGGCTGGTCTGGATCGACCCCCGCTGAGGTGGACGAAGCGTTGGAGGTTGTCACACGATCGCCATGAGCATCGGCCGATCCTATGGAGCGGCCTCAATGGCGGCCGATGGCCAACGCTGTCGTCACCTGTCTGCCGTCGTCAGGGGGTAGGCAAGTCAGCGCTGGGCAAGCCAGCGCAGCTTCAGAGCTGTTCTGTCTTCACCCCCGCGTGGCGTAGTGCCGAAGACAGGGACCAAACCTCCAGCACCAGGGAATGCCAGGGGGAGATGGTGGCCATGTCGAGGGCCATCGGCGCTGGCGCCGCGGCCCGCAGGGCTCGGGCGGCTTGCAGTTCAGCGAGAGCTTGGCGGAGGCGCTGACCCAGCGCCTCGCGGGCGGGGGGCGCGAGCACCCGATCCGGGGTATGGGCGATCAACAGCAGGCCCCGTTCGAAGGACTGCTGGAAGTCGTCAAGTAGGGGGTTGGGCTCCTGGTCAAGCAACTCGCCGGCCGATTCCGACCTTGGGGTAGGAGCCATGGCCGCGGCGTCGCCGCCCCAGCCACAGGCAACTAAGGCTAGGCGGATCCCCCGTAAGGCAAGCGCGGCTGATGGTGAGGGCATCCGTCCCCACCTCCGCCCAAGAACCGTCTTCGCCACCTGGCCAGGTCTCCGCCACGGCGAGGTTGGGCCGCGCCTAGGAGCCCGTTGCGCGTAACGCGGTAGCTGACGCCGCTTTCCTCCGCTGTGCACATTTCGAGTGCCAGCCGGACGTGATTTTACCGGATTCTTTGTTCCAGGAGCGCTTGAGCCACCCCCGCCAAGCTCCCTGGCGGGGGTGGCTCCCCTCACCCCATCGCCGTCGCCTCCTGTTGGTGTTGGCGCTTCAGGTAGCGCCACAACTTGTTCAGGTTGTGAGTCGCACCCCAGAGCAGCCATTCACCATTCACCTTCTCCAGCCCGCGCAGCAGGAAGCGCCTCAGCCCTCGCCCTTCCTTGGTCTGACCAAACACCGGCTCCACGATCGTTTTGCGCTTGGCGTAGATCTCCTTTCCTTCCTTCTTGCGCAGCTTGCGGGCCATCCGGCCCTTGGCATCGAGATCCCTGGGGATCGGGCCATGGATCGGTGGCGGTGGCTTGCCATGCGGTTGTCTGCCCGTCGCAATATGGGGATCAACGCCGCGGTCTTCACAGGCCTTGGCGTTGTCTTCACTCCAGTAGCCCGCATCCGCGATCAAGGTCTCGGGAATCTTGCTGGTGTTGGCGATCGTGCGCTCCAGCATGGGTACCAGGTGCTCCACATCCGGAGGCTGATTGCTCACCCCCATCGCCACGATCACCTGGTGATCGCCATCGACGACCGCCTGGCAGTTGTAACCCTGCAGCACGTTGCCGTCGCTTTTCACGATGTGGCTGTCGGGATCAGTGAAGTTCCGCTGGGCAGCTGGGGTGGGACTGCCATCGGCCCGATGGGCCAGGCCCCGATAGGGCATGGCGTCAGCAGGCTGGGGCTCCAGTCCCTGGGGTTCAACGCCTGCCTCGTTGGCCTTCTCGATCGCCAGCTCCCAGGCGGCTTCTGCCTTCTCCTTGGCCTTGGCTGCTTTATCGCGCAGCTTCTGCTGCTCACCATCGTCTGCGTCTGTCTTCTCGGCATCAGCTACCGCAGCCTCTGCCGCTGCTGCCTTCCTGGCGCGATCACGGGCCGCCGCCGCCGCTGCTTCCGCCTCCAACGCCTGGCGAGCCTGCTTGATCTTTTTCAG
>CAYVWU010000394.1:0-1982 GCA_964455575.1 uncultured Cyanobium sp.
GATGGCGAGCAGCGCCGCAGCATCACCCTGGAGTTCCGACGCTCCACGCCGGAAGATCGCACCAATCCCGCCCACCAAGCCATCACCGAGTGGTTCTGATCCCATGACCGCCGCCCCCCCCACCGCACCCTCCTCCCTGCTGAAGGCCGTTGTGGCCGCCACCCCTCTCCTCGGCTCCCTGCTGGTGCCTGTCCTTGTGCCCCTGCTGATGGTGCGCGTCAGCATCGGCGCCGGCGTTCTCGCCCTGGTCGTCGTCGGCACGGGCTGGTTCGTGGCGATGTTGCGCACCTCCGAGATGCCCCCCCATCCCGAGGGGCACTGAACCCCCCGAGGGTCAGGCAACCGCTGGCGGATGACGGGGTGGGGGAAGCCTCCCACCAGTGATTCGGCGGACAGATGGTGGATCGGCGACGGTGGACCACGGCGGCGGCCCTGCCCTGCCTCGTGGCCCTGCTCAGCGGTTGCGGCCCTGCTCCCGCGCGGTTCTGGGGGGCTGAGGAGCGCCCCCTGCCCTTGCCGGCGGGCATTCGCGTGGCCTTCAACCATCGCGAGGGCCCGGGCTATCGCAGTCCCGTGAGCGGTCGCTGGCGCCAGGGCGACAACCTGGAGGCGATGGTGGTGGAGGCCATCGGCGCGGCACGGCGGGAGGTGTTGGTGGCCGTGCAGGAGCTCTCCCTGCCCGGGGTGGCGGAAGCCCTCATCGCGCGTCACCGCCAGGGGGTGAGCGTGCGGGTGGTGCTGGAGAACACCTACAGCACCCCCTGGAGCCTCCAGCACCCGGCGGATCTGACGCCGCATCAGCGCCACCGCCAGGCCCAGCTGCGCGCGCTGGGCCAGCCCGACGCGGTGGCCTTGCTCCTGCGGGCGGGGGTGCCCCTGATCGATGACACCGCCGATGGCAGCGCGGGCAGCGGCCTGATGCATCACAAATTTCTGGTGGTGGACCGCCAGGTGGTGGTCACGGGCTCCGCCAACTTCAGCCCCTCCTGCGTGCATGGCGATGCGGACGATCCCCGCACCCGCGGCAATGTCAACCACCTGCTGCGATTCGAGAGCGCGCCGCTGGCGGCGGTGTTTGTCGAGGAGTTCGACCGGATGTGGGGCGATGGGCCCGGGGGAGCCCCCGACAGCCGCTTCGGTTTGGGCAAGGCGTCCGGCCCAGCCCGACGGGTGCTGGTGGGGGAGACCCCGGTGGAGGTGCTGTTCGCCCCCCATCGCCGCTCGGATCCCCACCATGGGCTGCACTGGTTGGCGGACGAGCTGGCGGCGACGCAGCGACGCCTGGACATGAGCCTGTTTGTCTTCTCCGCCCAGGGCTTGGCGGACACCCTCTCGGCCCTGCCGGCCCGGGGTGTGCCGATCCGGTTGCTCGCGGATCCAGGCTTCGCCAGTCGGCCGTTCTCCGAGGTGTTGGACGTGCTCGGCGTCAGCCGAGCGGATGGAGACTGCCGCCTGGAGGCCGACAACCGGGTGTGGCAACGGCCCCTGGAGGGGGTGGGCACGCCCCGGCTGGCCGGAGGCGACAAGCTCCATCACAAATTCGCTGTGATCGATGGCGCGCGCGTGGTCACCGGCTCTTTCAACTGGAGCCCGTCAGCCGCCCATCAAAACGATGAAACCCTCCTGGTGATTGCGTCGCCCCTGCTGGCCGCTCATTTCACCCGGGAGATGGATCGCCTCTGGCGGGGGGCGGAGCTGGGGATCAGCGGGCGGTTGGAGCGGGGGCTCGCCCGGAGTCGACAGCGCTGCGGCCGGGGGCGGCCGCGGCTGAGCGAGCGGCGGTCGGACCCCACGCCGTTGCCTAGCATGAATCCATCCGCCGAGGCTCTTTGATGGATCCGGCCCCCTCGCCCCGTATCCACACCCCCGAGATGGATGCGATCAACCTGATGTTGCGCGATCTCAACACGCGTCACGATGAGATCCGTCATCGGGCCGCCTTCCGGGGCTGCACCGGCGAGCTGCTGGTGCTGCAGAAGGAG
>CAYVWU010000395.1:0-1980 GCA_964455575.1 uncultured Cyanobium sp.
GCCGACCCGCCGCCTCGGGGCTGGGTGCTCGGTCGGTCGGATGCCATCAACCAGCCCCGCTCCCTGACCCTGCTGAACGATCGCGTGATCGACGCCTGGCTGTGCACCAGCGCCCTCGATCTTCCCGCGGAGGCCCAGACCAGCCTGAGCGTGTTCGAGCTCTATCGCGCGCCGTTGCGCCTGGTGGCCAGCACCCACCACCCCCTCGCTGGCGAGCGCGGCCTCAACAGCGCCGATCTCTCCCCGTTTCCCAGTGTCGCCCTCGATGGCGACTGGTATCCCACCAGCGCGGCCCGCCTGCGGAGCCATGGGCTCTGGAGCTCCCCCCGCCCCTTGACCCACCATCGCAGCCAGCACTGGGAAGGCCGCACCACCGATGGCCACACCCTGGCCTACGCCTCCCCCCTGACCCTCGCGCGCCAGCCAGACCTCGCTCCTCTCGACTTCGATCTCGGACTCGACCACGTCCTCGCCCTGGTGGTGCTGCGGGAATGGGCCAACCATGTCCGCATCCAGGAGCTCCTGGAGGATCTGCGCGGACGGCTCGCTCTCCAGCCGCTCGCCGCCAATGGCGTCAAGGTCGGACGCCTCAAGACGGCGGCTTGATCCACAGGCGCGGAACACCGTCTCAGGCCGTCGCCCTCGGTGCCCTTGTCGCCCTCCTCAGCGGAATCCCCCCGGCCGCGGACGCGCGCTTGACAGGGACACATTCACCGGAGGGGCGGGCGGCCCTGGCGCGGCGGGCGCCGAACCCACCACCTGGGGCACCGCCACCACGTTGAAAGCCACCGACCAGCGTTCCCCCTCCCCGCGAAAGGGGGCCACCGAATGGGGTTGCCAGGCGGGAAACACGTAGTAGTCCCCCGGCACCGGCAGCACGTAGTGGGCCATGCCCGTGCGAAAGGTCTGGATCTGCCACTCCTCCGGCCCGTGGAAGCAGAGCTGGCCGTCAAAACGGTCGCTGCTGATCTGAGGAGGCACCTGCAGGAACAGCACCCCGGAAAAACTGCCGCCATGGGTGTGGGTGGGGTTGTAGTCCCCGGCCCGCTGCACATTCAGCCACAGATCGATCAAGCGCAGGCCATAGCGACCAGGCGACCAGGGACCACGACCCTGGGGCGGCTGCTGGTCGATGACATGACGGATCCAGCGCTCGCAGGCCGGCAGGATCACCTCCTGACCCAGCTCCCGCGCCGCCGGGTGTCCCGGGGGCAACTCCCGCTGCTGAAACAGCTGTCCGGCCAATTTGCCGGAGGCGTCCGGACAGACCTCCGGAGTGGCCGCCACCTCCGATGCCAGTCCCTGCAGGGACGCCAGCAGACGAGACCCAAGACGCCCGCGCAACACATAGCGCGGGAACAGGGTGAGCATCTCGGGATTCCTCTCAGGGCCCCCATCGGCGCGAGACCCCGGATTCTCTGCTGAGGGATCAGCCTGGTCAGGCGGCACGGTCATGGCCCGACGCTCAAAACAACCAACCTAAGCCGGCTGCCTGGGCGTGCCGCGCCGAGCCGCTGGCTCCTCAGCAAGCCATGTAGTCCTCGATCGCCGCGCTGCGCCGCCGCAAGCCCGCCAGGGCCTCCCGCTCCAGATTGCGAACCCGGTCGCGGCTGATGCCCAGAACCCGGCCGATGCCGGTGAGGCTCATGGGCTCCTCGCCCTCCATGCCGTAGCGCATGCGCAACACTCGGCCCTGCAGCTCCGGCAGTTGCTCCACCAGAGCCCGCAGATCCCCCTTCAAGCACTCCCCATCCACCATCTCCCCCGGCAGCACCCCGTCGCCCGCCAGCAGATCCAGCAGCTCCGTGTCCTCCCCATCCCCCACCTTCGTCTCCAGGCTCACCGGCTGACGGGCGCGGCAGAGCAGATCCTTCACCTCCTCCTCCGGCAGTTCCACCGCCTTCGCCAGCTCGCTCACCGTGGGGGTGCGGCCCAGCTCCTGGCTCAGTTCCCGCTGACCCTTCTTGAGCTTGTTGAGGG
>CAYVWU010000396.1:0-1976 GCA_964455575.1 uncultured Cyanobium sp.
GCGGAAGCGGATGCCCAGCTGCTGGCGGGCGTGAACGCCTGCGCCCGCCACCTGGCCACCTGCATTCCCTATTGGAGCGCCATGGCCGATGACCAGCGCTGTGCCCTGATCTCCTTCGCCTGGAATCTGGGGGAGGACTTCTACGGCGGCGATGGCTTCGCCACCATCAGCCGCGCCCTGCGGGAGCGGGATTGGTCCTCGGTGCCCCAGGCGCTCTTGCTGTATTGCGATCCGGGCACGGCGGTGAGCGACGGGCTGCTGCGACGCCGTCAGGCGGAGGGCCAGCTGTGGCAGAGAGGGTTGACGCAACCCGCCGCCCCGGCGGCCAGCGTCGGTTTCGGCAATGTCAAGGCCGCCAGCCCTGTCGCGTCCCCTGTGGCCCCAGGGCGCGGTGCGGCCGTCGCCAGCGCCAACCCCCTGGCCGTGCCTTGGTTTGACCAGTTGTCGATGAATGACGGTCAAGGGTGGCGGGATTGCTTCTCCGCCAGCTCGGCCATGCTGGCCGCCTTCTGGGGGAAGGAGCCCAACGAGGACGACTACAACGCCCTGCGCGGCCACTACGGCGATTCCACCAGCGCCGAAGCGCAGCTGGCGGCCTTGCGGCACCTGGGCCTGAAGGCGGAGTTCCGCACCGACGGCACGTTGCAGACCCTCAAGGAGGAGATCGACGCGGGTCGGCCGGTGGCGGTGGGCTGGCTGCACCATGGTCCGCCGTCGGCTCCCAGCGGCGGAGGCCACTGGACCGTGGTGATCGGCTACGACGCCACCGGCGTGATCATGAATGACCCCTACGGCAGTTGTGATCTCGTGAATGGCGGCTACCCCGCCAACCACAACGGCGCCCATCAGCACTATTCCTATGCCAACTGGGAGCCCCGTTGGCGGCCTCAGGGGAGTGGGGGCTGGTATCTGGTGGCCCAGCGTTGAGCGCCCAAGCCACCGTCGAGAGGGGCGGCCGCCGCTGGTCAACGCTGGTGCGTGCCTTGCTCGACGCCCTCGTCGAGCCGGCTCCGCCCCCGCTGGAGAGGCCAGCCCCCGCCGTCCGCCCTCCCGCCCATCGACTCAGCCGCTGGGGGCAGCTCGTCCTCGGGTTGACCATCTCGCTCCTTGCCGTCCTCCTGCATGCGCAAACGCAGGCGGCGAATCAGCGGTTGAGTCAGCGCTTTGCCTTCTGCCAGCCGCAGCGATCGGCAGGGTTGGCCCCGAGTGAAGCGGCGCGGCAAACCCAGATCTTGATCAACAACCTCACGGTCGCCACGCCGTCCCAGAAGGTGCGGCTGGCCCAGCAGGCCAACGGATTGGTAGTGGAAAGCGCCCGCTTCTGCGGGCTCGCCGCTCTGAATCACGCCCAGGAGGCGGCGTTGCTGACCGTGGCCACCGCGGCGTTGTGCCTGCTCAGTTTGACGGTGGCACTGGGGTTGGTCCATGGGTTGATGAACAGCACCAATCGCACGTTGCGCACTTTGCAAGTGACCGCTGTGTTTTTGCTGGTGGCTCCGATGGTTTTTCTCCAACTTGGGGAACAGGTGCCAAACAGCAACTTCTATCTCAAGCTCTATCTCGCACATCGTAATTTGCACCAACAATTGTTGAGTGCTCTGGCCAACCAAGACCTGCCTGTGATGAACCCCAATCCCACCATTGCCAACCAGCGGCCCATGCATCCCCTGCCCACCATGGGCAGCTCGGCCAGGGTGGCGGAGCTTATCCGATCCGTGGATCTCCAGGTGCAGACTCTGCCTCCTATTCCTTTGAAGATGAATGATTCTGGGGCGATACATGTGTTTCAACTGATCACGAATGGTTGGAAGAGCGAATTTGCAAATTAATGGAAGCCAGATCCTCCTCCGCGATTTTGAGGCGATTCCCTCGGGGGCCGCCCCCTGTGCCTGTCCTCGCTTGCATCGCTTCCCTGATTCCTACACCTATTGCCATGAGCACCCCCAATCCGTTTCGAGCCCAGTGGACCAAGCTGA
>CAYVWU010000397.1:0-1973 GCA_964455575.1 uncultured Cyanobium sp.
CCGCTCAGGGCCAACCCCATCAGCGCCAACAGCCACCCTCCCCACCAGCCGCGCGGCGCCAGCGCTCGGGGTCGACGCAGCCGTGGCCGTGGCAGAACCCAGCAGCGGCTGGTCTCCACCCGTCGCCACCGCTGGTCGCACCGGAAGCGCTCCTCCTCCGGCGGCCAGAGATCCCGCGGGGCGTCCTCTCCAAACGTCGCCCGATAGCTCGCCAGGGTGCGCCGATACGCCTCCCCCAACCGCTGCCGCTCCTCCGCGCTCCCCGTCGACGGGCTGTGATGCAGCGCGCGACCCAGCACCCGCGGACAAAACTCCTCCCAGTAGGCCCGGCTGTCGAGCAGATGGTGATGCCAGGCCTGATCCACCGCGTCGGCGGGGCAAACCGGATGGCCGGCGGTCACCGCCAGCAGCAGAAAGCGCCGATATTCCTCGATCACCCGGGCGGCCTGGCGCGCTGACCAGTTGTTCTCCCGCGCCAACTTCGCCGCGAAGGTCAGCCGCGCGCCCGGGGGATCAAAATTCCAGCGCCGGATCCGCTCCGCCACGGCCTCGCGCGCCTGCGGGGCCATGGTCATCAACGAACGCTCGGGGGGGGTGGTGGTGGTCATCTCCAGAGCCCAGCAACATTGTGTCTCTGGTGTGGGCCGGGCCCGTCCGATTCAGCGCCGGGCGGGCCCGGCCGGCAGCGGGTCGGTCGGACTCGGCGCCAGGGGGCCGCGAAACCAGAGCCTCTGCTCGAACGGATCCACCACCAACGCGCCGTCGTTGACGAAGCTCGCCCCCAACTGCCCGGCCGGCTTGTCCCAGGTGCCGATGCCTCCGCAGCGCCGCACCGCCGCCGGGCTGTTCTTCAGAAACAGCGTCACCCCGGTCAAGCGCCGCACCGCCTGGCCATCGCTTCCCACCAGCTCCACCGCCGAGCCCGACGCCAGGCGGTAGGCCTTCGCCTGTTCCGTTTGCTGGGGCACGCAGGTGCTGAGGGTCAAGTCGGCACCCGCGACCGGCTCCAAACCAACGCCGCTTTTCGTCAGTTCCGCAAACCAGGCCCGGTTGATGTTCAACGACGGGGCCTGCCGCCCATCGTCATAGCCCGTGTCCACCTGGGCAACGGCCTCCACCGTCCCAATGCGCACCGGAATGGTCGGGATGTTCGGGCAGGATCCCGGCCGCGGCGCTGAAGGACAGCGCAACGCGCTCGGCTTGTCGCCGAAATACTCCCGGCTGGACAGCGGTCGGAACCCCGCCCGCCGCAAAGCGCCTTCCGAGCAGAACGCCTCCCGCCGGGCGCGGTGAACCAGACCATTGGCGTAATCCAAGGTCAGCACCGATTGGCTGATCCAATCCGTGCCGATCAATCCCGCCTGCTTCAAAGGACCCCTGATGCCGCTCTGATCCTGGACGCTCAGCCGCATCGGCGCCCAAGGTCCGAAAAAATCCACTCCCGCGAACTGATCCCTCGTGCCCGCCAGTGGCTTGGGCTGTCCATCGCCCAGAAATGTGGTCGGCGAGATGACGCTGCCGTCCGCGCCGAGATCGATCACAAAAAAACCCGTCAGCCCCTGCACCCGCACCGGGGTGTAAGGCATCCCGCTGGAGACGATCAGCGATCGCGTCTCCCCCAGACAAGCGGGTGCCACCTCTCCACCGACCGATGCTGACTCCATCGGGGCAGCCCCCACCGGGCCTCCGAGCAGTGGCGTCAACAGAATCACCGTCGCGGTGACCAGCCCCATCCAGCGGCGCGAGCGCCGCGCTTCGCCTCGGCCCACCCTCGGGACCCCCACCACGGTCTCCATCCTCCTCAACCTCCTGAACCCTCGGGGGGAGCTGAGGCGTCTCCGCCCCCTTGCGAAACCCCATTGTTTCGCTTTGCGAGGGCGGCCCCCAACCGCCCCAGCCGCTGTCTTTGGATGAACGGCAGAGCCCCTGGCCAACCCCGGTTCCCATGACCACCACCCTTCAGCCCCCCGCCG
>CAYVWU010000398.1:0-1969 GCA_964455575.1 uncultured Cyanobium sp.
CACGCGGGCGTGCTGGCCGTGCGCCTGTGCTTCAGCCTCTACAAGGCCTGAGCCAGGCGGTTCGCGACGCCCCCTTGGCAACGGGTGGTTTCAACGCTAGAAGCGGTGCCTGCTTCTCCAGGCCCGGTGCGCTCCTCCACCCCTCGCAACCCTCCCGCCCCAAGACAGCGATCTCGCAAGGCCCTCGCCTCCAGCGTCCGCGCCCAAACACCCCCCCTTGCCGACCGCGTGGAGCGTCCCGGGACCGAGGGCCCGTCGCGGATGGCACTGTCCAGCGGGGCGGAGGTGCTCTCCCTGCGGGAAGACCGCCGGGAGATGATGTGCAGTGTGATCGGGTTGTCGGTGAAGCTGGGGCTGGTGGTGATGGCCGGGGTGAGCCTGTTCCGCCTGGCTGGGGCCTATCAGGCCCGCATGGAGCGCCAGGCGGAGCTGGCGGCGGTGTTGGAGATTGAGCAGGCCCAGCTGGCGAAGGCGCGCAATCGCTTTGACGAATTGTTCATGGTGGCGGGCGAGCAGAAACTGATTCGCGAGCAGAGCCAGTGGATTGCTCCCAATCGGCTGCGGGTGGTGTGGCAGAGCTCGGATCCGCTGCAGGATCGGCCCGTTCTGGCCATGGAGTCGCGCGCTTCCGAGCCCCGTCGTCCCTGAGGGAACCCCTCCGGTCACTCTTCCCCTGGCGCGGGCCCGTAAGTTGGGGCGCGAGAATCGTTTTATCGGCCCATGAGCAGCACCCAAGGCGTCGGCAGCATTCCTGGCGCCGTCCCTGGCACTGTTCTGATCACAGGCGCCTCCTCCGGCGTCGGTCTCTTCGCCACCAAGGCCTTGGCTGATCGGGGCTGGCACGTGGTGATGGCCTGCCGCGACACCGAGAAAGCCCGACGGGCGCAGGCCGCGCTCGCCATCCCCGATGAGGCCGTCACCCATCTGCGGCTGGATCTGGGCGATCTGGAGAGCGTGCGCGACCTGGTGAAGGCCTTCCATGCCACGGGTCGTCCCCTGGATGCCCTGGTGATCAATGCCGCGGTCTACATGCCGCGGCTGAAGGAGCCGAAGCGCTCCCCCCAGGGCTATGAGCTGTCGATGGCCACCAACCCCCTCGGCCACTTCCTGCTGATCCACCTGCTGCTGGGAGACCTGGAGCGCTCCAGCCATCCCTCCCGCCGCTTGGTGGTGCTGGGCACGGTGACGGCGAACTCGAAGGAGCTGGGCGGCAAGATTCCGATTCCGGCGCCAGCGGATCTGGGGGATCTGTCGGGCTTTGCGGCGGGCTTCCAGGCGCCGATCAGCATGGCGGACGGCAAGCCGTTCAAACCCGGCAAGGCCTACAAGGACAGCAAGCTCTGCAACATGATCACCACCCAGGAGCTGCATCGGCGCCTGCATGAGGCCACGGGGATCGTCTTCACCTCCCTCTATCCCGGCTGCGTGGCCGACACTCCCTTGTTCCGCGACACGCCGAAGGCGTTCCAGACGATCTTTCCCTGGTTTCAGAAAACGATCACCGGTGGCTACGTGAGTCAGGCCCTGGCGGGACAACGGGTGGCGGATGTGGTGAGCGAGCCGGCCTTCGCCGTGTCGGGGGTGCACTGGAGCTGGGGCAACCGACAGAAAAAGGATGGCGAACATTTCCGTCAGGAACTGTCCGAGAAAGCCAGTAATCCAGACACCGCAAGCCGTTTGTGGGATTATTCCCTGCGCCTGGTGGGGCTCTGAGCCCCGGGGGCGGGGACAAAGCCGCAGGCAGATCGGCGAGACGTTGCTAGCAAGACGACAGTCGCACCGTCACCTTCATGTCCCGCACCCTGCGCTGGGTGCTTGGTCTGGCGCTTGTTGCCGGCCTGCTTCTCGGCGCGTTTCTGTTTCTGCCGTTCCGCTCCTGGCTGCCCGGGGGCACGGTGGCCGATGTGCCCACCCGTGAGGTGGTGAATGGCCCTGCCTTCAACCGCCTCTTCCCCAAACCCCAGCCCGG
>CAYVWU010000399.1:0-1957 GCA_964455575.1 uncultured Cyanobium sp.
CTTGCGCCCCCCCCCCAACCCAGTTCTGATTCCCCCTTTGGCCATGTCACGCCCGTACCAACCCTCCCTGCTCCGCCTGCTGCATGGCGCAACCGCGCTGCTGGTGCCGCTGGCCTGGCTCACGGGATTGCTGGTGTACTCCACCTTCGACGGCCGCTTTGGCCGGCTGCCCTTCAGCGTTGCCGGTGAGTGGATCGACATCCACGGTTCGGTGGGATTTCTGCTGTGGCCGATCGCCCTTCTATTCGCCCTCTATGCGTTCACTGCCGGCCGTTTCCGGCTGCGGCAGCCTGCCAATGCAGGCGCCCTGTTGGCCCTGCTGCTGGCGGTGGGCAGCGGCAAGCTGATGAAGGAGGGCTGGCTGCGCGACGGCCAGTTCGATCACCTCGTGTACAGCGTGCATCTGCTGGCCTGGCTGTTGCTCGCCCTCGTGGTTGGGTTCCATGTGCTGGGGGTGCTGCAGCGAGGCGGCAGGCCCCTTGCCCGTTCGATGGCGAGCGTGCAGCTGCGGCCCGGTGACCAGCCACGCGATTGGCCTGGCCAGATTCTTCGCTCGATTCGCAGCCGATGAGCACCACCGTGGCCATCGGGCGTCTCCGTCCGGCCATCCGCCCACCGCTTGACTCTCCAGTGGCTGGAGGCCATACGGTTTGCGTTGTGCCCCGCCGCCGTTTGTTGGCCATGGCTTCCGTCTCTCTCCACAACGTGCGCCTCTACCGCATGGATCTGCCCGACCACGCCTGTCCCTGGGGACTGCGGGCGGTGCGGCTGCTGCAGGAGCAGCACATCCCCTTCGAGGACCACCCCCTGCGCAGTGAGGCTGAGGTGGCCGCGTTCCAGGTGGCGGAGGGCGTCGCCACCACCCCCCAGGTGTTCGCCGGTGCGGAACGGATCGGCGGCTACACCGACCTGGCCGCCCGGCTCGGCGTGCGCCCCGAGTCGGTGCCCGTGTCGTACACGCCCGTTGTGGCCGTGTTCGCCACCGCGGCGCTGATGGATCTGGCGCTGGGGGGCGGCATGGCCGGCTTCATGGGCATCGCCATCTGCCTGTTGGCGATGCTCAAGCTGATGGATGTGTCCGCCTTCGCCGCCAGCTTCCGCAAGTACGACCTGCTCAGCCAGCGCTGGCCGGCCTGGGGGCGCCTCTATCCCGGTGTGGAGTTGCTGGTGGGGCTCGGGGTGCTGCTGCGCCCGGAGCTGCCTGCCCTGGCCCGGGGGATCGGAGCCACGGGCCTGCTGCTTGGCGCGATGGGCATGGTGTCGGTGGGCAAGGCCGTCTTCGTCGACCGGTTGGCGCTCCACTGCGCCTGCGTGGGGGGCCATGCCAGGGTGCCGCTCGGGCTGGTCAGCGTTGCCGAGAACCTGCTGATGGCGCAGATGGGCGCCGCGATGTTGAGCGGCGGTTGAGCGGCCTGCAGCTGTTCTTCACGATCGCGATTTCCTGTTGGTGCTGCCGGGTTGCGTTCAGATCCAGTCGACTGCAGTCCCCGGGAGGGTGTCTTCCCCGGCATCGATTGTCCACGATCTGCCGGGCTGCTCTACGGCCTGATCCGCAGCCCCGCTTGACTCTCCAGTAGGGGGAGACCGCATGGTGGGCAAGACCCCTGGTTGCAGGACCCACGATGCGTTCGGTGCGGATGGCTCTGTTGCTGGCTCTGTGTCTGGCCCCGCTGCCCCCGCTGGCTCCGGGCCCGGCTCGGGCCCAGGCCCCCGTGGATCACGACCACCACCACCAGCACCACCATCGCCAAGGCACGGATCCCGGCGGCCACGGCCACGATGTGGGCCCTGCCGGCCGCACCTACGACCTGCGCTGGATCGACGCGATGGTGCAGCACCACACGGGCGCGTTGCGGATGAGCGAGTTCGTGTTCGACATCGGCGTGCCGGGGGTGGGGGCGCTGGCGAAGGAGATCTGGCGCGATCAGGCCCAGGAGATCAAGGCGATGGGGCAGTG
>CAYVWU010000400.1:0-1951 GCA_964455575.1 uncultured Cyanobium sp.
CATCGTCTCCGGCTCCTGGGACAACACCCTGCGCCTCTGGGATGCCGCCACCGGCAAGCCCATCGGGCCTCCTCTTCAAGGCCATACATCGTGGGTGAGCTCCGTGGCCTTCAGCCCCGACGGCCGGCGCATCGTCTCCGGCTCCCTTGACAACACCCTGCGCCTCTGGGACGCCACCCCCGCCAGCCACCTGCGCCTGGCCTGCCAGCGCCTGCGCCGCCACCAGCTCCTCCAGCGCCCGGAAACCTTCGGCGTCGGCCCCGAATTCGAAGCCATCGCCCGCCGCGCCCGCGCCGTCTGCGCCAATCCGCCAACGCCACCTCCGCTCACCTGGCCGGCGGAGGCCAGCGCGGAACGGGCCTCAACACCACGCTCCTTCCTGCAACCCCTGGCCCGGGCTTGGAGACACCTGCGCCAGGCCGTGGCGGGATCCTCGGCCGGTTGAGGAACCACCGATCGCTGGAAGCCCCGGCGCGTCTCCCGTCCAACGCTTGCCAGCCCTCACCAGCGCCAGACGGCCTGATCTCCCGAGCCCTCACCCCCAGGCCACATCCAGAAACTCCACCAGAAGCACCCCCCGATGGGTGCCATGGATCCTCACCAGGCCCCGCCTGGCGGCCTGCTCCATGCCCTCCCGCTCCCGGCGCACCTGATCGGCACTCACCAACTTTTGGCCTGTGTTTGCGCACAGTGTGCGCAAGAGAAACCCGAGTGGTTCGGGCCTGCCGTTCGCTTTGGGGAGGCCTGGGTGCCGGGCTTTCGCAGCTCCGTACGCAACTCCACTGCCGCCGGATGGAGCGTGCGGGAGTATCGGGGCGGAATGCGCCTGCAGGTGCGTGACGGCTCTGGGCCGATGCAGTCGGTGGTGCTGCCATACGACTGGGGGAAGCGGTCGGTGGGCGATGCCCTGGTGCGGCTGCGAAACATTTGCACCCTGGTCTGCGAGGGGCACAGCCCTGGCACCTGGAGCAAGAACGCCGCGCCCGTGCTCACCATGGCGGTGGAGCTGCTGCGCTCTGGCCGCCAGGCAGCCGCATGCGCCAGATCCGTGCCCAGAGCCCGGGCCAGTTCCCGCGCCACGGCGTCGAACGGGAGAGCTTTACGGAACTGTGGATACCTCCGGTCGACATCAAGCGCCATGTGGGCCAAAAGCCGGGCGACGCAGGGCCAGGCCACAAAGGCGATCCCCCTGGAGCGGTGTTCAGAGAGCGTCCAGGAATGTCTCCACATCGACGCGCGCCTGTCTCAGAACGCTGGCCAGGGTCCCGACGGCCAGATCACGGCGATGCAGGGGCACAACGCATGAAATACGGATCACGTCTTCTGACGTCTGTTGAAGGGAACGGCAGAGGACCACATGACTCCCTTTTGGGTGGACGACCCGGAACCCCCAATCGTTGCAGCGCAGCGATCACGACAGCGGCAGGCAGCCGAGGCAACTCAGACAACGTTCACCTCAAATGTGGTGAGCAGCCTTGGCGCTGGCATAGGGCTTGGACATTCCTCCAGGGAGAGCTCTGTCGCCTCTCGAAGGTTGGCCAGGGCTTCTTCGATGGTGTCCCCTTGACTGACCGATCCCACTTCGGGGCACTCCGCCACGTAGACGTCCTCTTCCCGATGGAGGATCGCCGTCAGGCGCTGCGTGAGGGTGGCTGCCATGGCTGAGGGATCAAGGCCACTACATTCTGACCGCCGTTTCAGAGACGCGACCGCCTTCACGGCCGCTCCTCTCCCCTCCCACCGCCTCCCACCGTTCCCCCGAGGGCCAGACCAGCCAGGATGCTCAGACCCTGACCCACGGCGGTGTCCACTCGGTGGCGGGAGCGGCTGCAGAACACCTCGGTTGGATCGATCGGCACCGCCCGAGGGCTTGTTGGAGGCTCGCTCACTGAGCTGGCTGAAGCGGTCGCAGGAGCAGGGGCCAGCGGCTGGCGCTGGGAAGCCGGAGCAT
>CAYVWU010000401.1:0-1946 GCA_964455575.1 uncultured Cyanobium sp.
CGCTCGGACACGGCGCGCACCTCCTGGAGGGAGGGCATCAGGGAGGCCTCGGGATCGTGGCTGGCGGGGATGTGTTCCGCCAGCGCCTCGATGCAGGCGTCGATCATGCCGTCGCTCACCTGGCTGGCGCCCACGGCCATGGCCGCAAACCCCAGGCCGGGGAAGACAAAGCAGTTGTTGCACTGCCCGATCACCCGCTCCCTCCCTTCCGACCACACCGGCGGGAAGGGGCTGCCGGTGGCCACCAGCGCCCGCCCCCCGCTCCAGCGCAGCAGGTTCTCCGGGGTGGCCTCCGCCAGGGGGGTGGGATTGGAGAGGGGGAGAACGATCGGCCGCGCGACCCCCCGGCAGAGGGCCTCCACCACGGTCTGATCGAAGGCTCCGGCGCAGGTGGAGGTGCCGATCAGGACGCCGGGCCGAAGCGCCTCGATCACCGCCAGCAGGCCGATGCGGCCCTGGTCATCGGCCGCCAGAGCGCTCACCTGCTCCCGGCGCTTCACATAGGGCGACACCGCCGTGCTCCAGTGGGGGAGGCCGTCATGCACCAGGCCATCGCGGTCCAGCAGCCAGAGGCGATCCGCGGCCTGCTCCGGCGTCAGGCCCTGGCGCACCAGCAGGCGGAAGAGCCGCTCGGCGATGCCGCAGCCCGCGCTGCCGGCGCCGAAGATCACGATGGTCTGGTCCGCCAGGCGCTGGCCGAGGCCCCGCAGGCCAGCCAGCACCACCGCCGCCGCCACGCCGCTCGTGCCCTGGATGTCGTCGTTGAAGCTGGGCACGGCGGCGCGGTAGCGATCCAGCACCCGCCGGGCATTGGCCGCTCCGAAGTCCTCCCAGTGCACCAGGGCGCCGGGGGCGACCTCCCGCACGGCGGCGATGAAGGCCTCCAGAAAGGCGTCGTAGGCCGCTCCGCTCAGCCGCGGCGCCTTCCAGCCGGGGTAGTGGGGATCGTCGCGCAGGTCGGCGCGGTCGGTTCCCACATCCAGCATCACCGGCAGGCCGCGGCCGGGATGGAGCCCGGCGCAGAGGGTGTAAACGGCGAGCTTGCCCAGGCAGATCTGAATCCCCCCCACCCCCTGGTCGCCGATGCCGAGGATGCCCTGGGCATCGGTGACCAGCAGCAGATCAGGGGGGCCGAAGCTGGCGACGGCCTGCCGCAGCAGGTCGGCGAGCCGCCCCTGGTCCGGCGCCGCCAGATAGACCCCCTGGGAGGGGCTGCGGTAGGTGTGGCGGAAGCGCTGGATGGCCTGGCCCACCGTTGGCGTGTAGACGATCGGCAGGGCCGCATCGATGTGGTCGGCCAGGAAGCGGTGGAAAAGGGTGAGGTTGCGTTCGCGCATCACTTGCAGATAAGCGAAGCGCTCCATGGCGTCGCCCAGGGCGACGAAGGCGAGCCAGCAGCGCTCCACCTGCTGCTCCAGGGTCTCCTCCTGCCAGGGGAGCAGGGCTTCGAGCCCGAGGGCGAGGCGCTCCTGGCGGGTGAAGGCCGTGCCCTTGTTGAGCAGGGGGTCATTCAGCAGCTGGGCCCCTCGCAGGGGCGTGACGAGGGTGGGGACAGCCACGGACCAGGGAAGAGTCGCCCCAGTCTCCCTACCGGCGTTCCCTCAGGCCGCTCCCGCTGGGGAAACGGCTGGCTCCAGGCGCCAGGGGAGGAGCTCCCCGGCGTGGAAGGGCACCAGCTCCACGGCCCGGCCGGCGGCGTCGTTGAGATGGACTCGGGAGGGCACGAGGTGGTCCACCCGGCGCAGGGTGATCGTCTCGGCGTTGGCGGGCAGGCCGTAGAAGCGGGGGCCGTGGAGGGAGGCGAAGGCTTCCAGCCGGTCGAGGGCCCCCTCCTCCTCAAAGGTGAGGGCGTAGCTCTCCAGGGCGAAGGGGGCGTTGAAGATGCCGGCGCAGCCGCAGGCGGCCTCCTTGGCGGAGCGGGGATGGGGGGCGGAATCGGTGCCGAG
>CAYVWU010000402.1:0-1934 GCA_964455575.1 uncultured Cyanobium sp.
CCCTTAACATGCAAATAGAACAATTCTCTTACGACAACAAGATCGTTAGAAATTTCGCCTACGCTACTGTCATCTGGGCCATCGTTGGTATGCTCGTTGGTCTATGGGTAGCCTTCCTCATGGTATTTCCAGAATGGAACATCGGAGGTATCCCAGTAGGAAAAGAAACGATCGGCCTCACCTTTGGTAGGCTCAGACCTCTTCACACCAATGCCGTGATTTTTGCTTTCGTCGGCAATGGTATTTTCATGGGCTATTATTACTCACTTCAACGCTTGCTGAAAGCCCGCATGGCAAGCGATGTCCTTTCAAGAATACATTTCTGGAGCTGGCAATTGATCATCGTTGCTGCTGCACTAACTATTCCATTGGGAATGACAACCGGAAAAGAATATGCAGAGTTAGAATGGCCAATTGATATCGCCATCACCCTCATTTGGGTGGTATTTGGTTTCAACATGTTTGCTACCATCATCAAAAGACGTGAGCGTCATTTGTATGTAGCCATCTGGTTTTACATCGCCACATTTGTTACTGTTGCTGTCCTTCATATCGTCAACTCCATTGAATTGCCCGTAAGTCTTTTTAAAAGCTATTCATGGTATGCAGGTGTGCAAGACGCGTTGGTACAATGGTGGTATGGCCATAATGCCGTTGCTTTCTTTTTAACAACGCCCTATCTGGGCTTGATGTATTATTTCATGCCCAAGGCTGCCAACAGGCCCGTTTATTCGTACCGTTTATCGATCATTCACTTTTGGTCGCTCATCTTCCTGTACATCTGGGCGGGTCCGCACCATTTGTTGTACACCTCCCTACCCAACTGGGCTCAATCACTCGGTGTCGTGTTCAGCTTCATGCTGATCTTCCCCAGTTGGGGTGGTATGATCAATGGCTTGCTTACGCTGCGTGGTGCATGGGATAAAGTGAGAGAGGATGTCATTCTAAAGTTCATGGTGGTTGCTGTCACCGCTTATGGTATGTCGACTTTCGAAGGTCCTATGCTTTCATTGAAAAATGTAAATGCCATTGCTCACTTCACCGATTGGATCATTGCTCACGTCCACATAGGGGGATTAGGATGGAATGGTATGCTGACATTTGGTATACTGTATTGGTTAGTCCCCAGATTATACAAAACAGAATTACATTCCAAGAAATTAGCCAATACGCATTTTTGGATTGCAACACTCGGTATTGTCTTTTATGCAGTCCCAATGTACTGGGCAGGATTCAAGCAAAGTTTGATGTGGAAAGAATTTACGGAAGCAGGTAATTTAAAATATCCATTCCTTGAAACCGTAACGCAGTTAAAATCATTCTATGCCTTGCGTGCATTTGGAGGTACCCTTTATTTTGCAGGTGCATTGTTGATGGTATATAATTTATTCGCGACCGTCAAAAAATCACAGGGTGTTATAGACGATCAAGCTGAAGCACCTGCTATAGAAGGTGCTTATCATGCACATGAATCAGAACACTGGCACAGACCCATCGAAAGAAAACCTGTTCCCTTCCTTGTGTTAACACTTATTGTAATTCTTATTGGAGGAGTTATTGAAATGATACCCACCTTCCTTGTAAAATCAAATGTACCCACCATATCCAGTGTAAAACCATATACACCACTCGAATTACAAGGTCGCGATCTCTATATCCGCGAAGGCTGTTACACTTGTCACTCGCAAATGATTCGCCCCTTCCGTTCTGAAACAGCTCGCTATGGCGAATATTCTAAAGCCGGTGAATTTGTATACGACCATCCATTCCAATGGGGCTCAAAAAGATCAGGGCCAGATTTGGCAAGAGAGGGTGTTGGCAATAACAGGAAATCCAACAGCTGGCATTATAACCACATGGATGATCCTCAAGCTGTTTCAACAGGTTCTATCATGCCTTCCTATTCCTTCATGCTTGACCAGGATCTGGATACT
>CAYVWU010000403.1:0-1926 GCA_964455575.1 uncultured Cyanobium sp.
AGGTTGTGGAGGGCCCAGTGCTTGCTGACCTGGTCGAGCACCACCACCGCCAGGGCGATCGTCAGCGCCAGTCGGCGCCCGAGGGGGCCCGCGGCCCGCGGCGTTGGGATCCTCACGTGGTGACCAGCAGCAGGCGCCGCAACCCCCAGGCCAGCAGACCGGCCGCGCAGCAGAGGAGCAGCTGGGGGACGAGGGCCAGGCTGTAGCCCACGACCAGCGTCAGGGTGTTGTCGCCCCAGCGACCCGCCAGTCCCCCCAGCACAAGATTGGCCAGTCCGCACAGGTGGAGCACGAACAGCCCCATCACGGCGGCTCCCGTGAGCGCCAGGGGATCATCCATGCCGGGTTGACGGGCGAGCTTGCCGGTCAGCCAGGCGGCGGGCACGAAGCCCGCCAGATAGCCGAAGCCGGGATCCAGCAGGTAGCCCACGCCGCCTCCCTCGTGGAACACTGGCATCTGAAAAAGGCCCATGAAGAGGTAAGCCACTGCCGCGAGCAGGGCGGTGCGATGCCCACCGATCAGGGCGATGAGCAGCAGGGCCGGCACCTGCAGGGTCACGCCGAGGGGGCGGAGGGTCCAGCCCGCGGCATCGGGGAAGGGAATCGCGGCCGACACAAGGCCTCCCGCCAGGATCAGCAACAGGCCGGCGATGGCGCCGCTCCAGGTGGCAAGAGCCCGCAACACGCAGCTTCAATGGCAACATCCCATCCTGCTTCAGGCCTGACCCATGTCCAGTCCCCCGTCGCCGAACCCCCTTCCGGAGCCCGCGCCCCGTCTGGACGTGCCGATCGGGGCCCGGGTGCGGCTCCTGGGCTCGGTGGCCTATCTGAAGACCGCGGATCCGATGCCGATGCTGCGGCCACCGGATCTCGTCGATCCGGAGGAACTCGGCCTCGTGGTCGAGCGGCGGGCGAAGGATCAGCTGGCGGTCCGCTTTCGCCGCGGCACCTTTCTCCTGACCAGCGGCCAGCTCCAGGCGGTGCTCACCCCCGAGGAGGAGGTCACGGAGCCGGAGCGCTGAGCGGGTGACGGCTCCAGGCCGCGCCTGCGGCCTCCAGGGCGGGCGCCGGACCCACCAGGCTGAGGCTCGGCGTGCGCAACCAGCGACCCGCCGCGGCGAGCAGATCGTCCGGGGTCAGCCGCGCCGCCCGCTCCAGCTGAAGCTCGAGCTGATCGGCCGGCAAGCCATGGCTCAACACCAGCGCCAACCGCTCCGCCAGCTGGGAACAGGTCTGGCGGCCCATGGCGTCCTGGCCGCGATACTTCGCCAGGGCCAGGGTCAGGGCCTCGGGGGAGATGGCCGCCTCCAGGGGCGCCTGCCATTCCTCCAGCAGGCAGGTGGTGGCCTCCTCGGCCCGGTCGGCGGAGGTGGAGAGATGGACGATGAAGGGCGCCGGGCCGCAGCGGGCCGGCAGGTGCACGCCCACGTCGTAGGCCAGACCCCGGGCTTCCCGCAGGGATTGAAACAGCCGGCAGGACATGCCCGCCCCGAGGTGGGCCTGCAGAAGGCGCAGGGCCAGGGCATCCGGATGGCCCCAGGGCACCGTGGGGGCCCCGAGGAGAATGACCAGCTGTTCCGTGTCTTCCTCCAGGCCCGCCAGGCGTTCGGACGAGGGAAGGGAGGGGACGGCTTCGCCAGGGCTTGGCGCGCCGACCGTCCAGGGCATCTCCTCCAGGTTCCGCGCGAGGAGCTCCTCGACCCCCGCGGGGGCATCGCCGCAGAGGGTGAGCACGGCGCCCTGCTCCCCCAGGCGCGCCAGCAGCGGCAGCAGCAGCGGCCGCTCCAGGCCTTCCAGGTCGGCTTCCACCCCGAGGGGGTCGTGGCCATAGGGCCCGTCGTTGAAGAGCTGGCGGCGCAGCTGGTCGTAGGCCAGCTGGAAGGGATCCTCCCGCTGCCGTTGCAGGGTCTGCAGGTTGAGCTGGCG
>CAYVWU010000404.1:0-1924 GCA_964455575.1 uncultured Cyanobium sp.
TCCATCCGCTGGTTCGCCAGATCCACGATCAAAATGCCGTTCTTCGCCGCCAGGCCGATCAGCGTCACCAATCCCACCTGCGCATACACGTTGTTCACCTGGCCCCGCAACACCAGGAACGCCAGCGCCCCCAGCATCGCCAGCGGCACCGTCATCAGAATGATCAGCGGATCGATGTAGCTGCCGTACTGGGCCGACAGCACCAGATACACCACCACGATCCCCAGCGCAAACACCAGCGCCGCCAGCGAGCCCGCCTGCACCTCCGAGCGCGTCAACGCCGACCAGTCCGATCCAATGTTGCTGAAGTTCAGGCGCCGGAAGCTGTCCATCAACGTGTCGATCGCCTGGCCGCTGCTGCGCCCCATCGCCTCCACCCCCTGGATCAGCACCGTGCGGTACAGATTGAAGTGGCTGATGATCGGCGGGGCGCTATCCAGGCGGGCCGTCACCACATTGGCCAGCGGGATCTGCTTGCCGCTGCGGTCATTCACATAGAGATTGTTGAGGGATTGCACCACCTCGCGGCGGTTGCCCTGGGCCTGCACATACACCTGCCGGTATTGCTGATCTTCATAGGTCTGGTTCACGAAGCTGCCGCCGTTCAAGGTGCCCAGCGCCTGCATCGCATCGCCGTAATCGATATTCAGCGACGCCATGCGGTCGCGGTTCACATCCAGCCGCCACACCGGCGCATCGCTCACAAACTGGGTGTAGAGATTGGCGAACGTGCCGGTGGCCCGTCCCGCGCCGATCAGCTTGTCGGCCATCTGCCCCAGGTCGGTGGGGCTGTAGCCGCCGTTGCTGAGGTCGTTGAACTGGAACGACAGGCCGCCCTGGGCACTGAAGCCCGGCACCGCCGCCGGCGACTGTGCCATCACCAGCGCTCCGGGAATCGTGCGGAACTCCTTGTTCAAGCGCGCGATGATCTCCGGCGCCGATTGGCCCGGGCCGCTGCGCTCATCGATCGGCTTGAGGCCAAAGAAAAACAGCCCCTGGTTCAACGAGCCGCCGTTGAAGCCCGCGCCGCCCACGATCTCGCCCGACACGATCTCCGGCTCCTTCGCCAGGATCGCCTGCGCCTTGCGGCCCACCTCCATCGTGGCCTCGATCGAGGCTTGCGGCGGCAACTGGATGATGCCCAGCCCATAGCCCTGGTCTTCCGTGGGCACAAAGCCGCTCGGCACCGCGCTGAAGGCCACGCCGGTGAGCACAATGCCGCCCAGCAGGATCAGGGCCACCAGCAGCCGCAGGCGAATTACCTGCCGCAGCACCCGCTCGTAGCCGCGGGCCAGGCGCTCGAAGCCCGCGTTGAAGGCGCTGAAGATCGGCATCAGGAACGTCCCCACCACCGCGCCCACTAGCCCCAGCACCAGCGAAAGGATCCAGCCCCCCGCCATGGCGCCGTACAGCCCCCCGAAAACGCCGCCGATCAGGGTCCACAGCAGGCCGCGGGGCTCCGTCTTGCCGCCCCCCAGCAGCAGCGCCGATTGCAGCGGCTTACCGGTGATCGCATTGAAGGTCGACACCAGAATCGAGAACACGATCGTCAGCGCAAACTGGCGATATATCACGCCCGTGGCCCCTGGGAAGAAGGTCACCGGGATGAACACCGCCAGCAGCACCAGGGCGGTGGCCAAAATCGCGCCCGTCAGCTCCTTCATCGCGTTCGACGCCGCCTGAAATGGGCGGTCGCCCGCCTCGATCCGCGCGGACACCGCCTCCACCACCACGATGGCGTCATCCACCACCAGGCCGGTGGCCAGGATGATGCCTAGCAAGGTGAGTTCGTTGATCGAAAAGCCGAACACCTTCACGAAGATCAAGGCCCCCAGCAGGGCGATCGGCAGCGCCAGGGCGGGCACCGCCGTGGCTTTCCAATCCTGCAAGAACAGAAAAATAATCAGCAGCACCAGCACAATCG
>CAYVWU010000405.1:0-1909 GCA_964455575.1 uncultured Cyanobium sp.
GAACGGCGCGTGCAGGCCCTGCTGCGGCGCGCCATCGCCCTGGATCTGGTGGCCTCCGCCCACGACCTCAGCGATGGCGGCCTGGCCGTGGCCCTGGCGGAAAGCTCCATCGCCTCGGGGTTGGGGGCGCACGTCACCCTGCCCGCCGGGGGCGGCCGGCTCGACCGGCTGCTCTTCGCGGAGGGCGGGGCACGGATCCTGGTGAGTGTGGCGCCAGAGCGGGAGCAGGCCTGGCGCGAGCTTCTGGCGGAAGAGGCTGGAGCGGCGGGAGCGGCCGATCCGGCCGAAGCGGCGGGTCCGTGGCCGGCGACCCCCATCGGAACGGTCACGGCCAGCCCCGATCTGGTGATCCAGCAGGGCGACACCGTGCTTCTCCACCTCCCCGTTTCCCAGCTGCGGCAGGCGTATGAGCAGGCCATTCCCAGACGGATGGGGCAGGCCGGCCCCCCACCCGATCGATGATGCGACAAGATGAACTGTCCGCAACGGTGATCCCCGTTCCGTGACCCCAGTCCCACCCCCTGGCTATCCAGAGTTCCTGGAGCCCTCCCGGTCCGCCTCGGATGGGCCTCACCCATCGGGCGCGGAGCGTCCAGACAAGCCGGAGGAGGCCTGCGGCGTCTTCGCCGTGATGGCGCCGGGCCAGCCCGTCGCCAACCTCACCTATTTCGGCCTCTATGCCCTGCAGCATCGCGGGCAGGAGTCGGCGGGCATCGCCGCCTTCGATGGCAGCCGGGTGCGCCTCCACAAGGACATGGGCCTTGTGAGCCAGGTGTTCGACCAACAGGTCCTCGATCGCATGCCAGGCGACCTGGCGATCGGCCACAACCGCTATTCCACCACCGGCAGCAGCAAGGTCTGCAATGCCCAGCCCGTGGTGCTGATGACGCGCCTCGGCCCCTTCGCCCTGGCCCACAACGGCAATCTGGTGAATGCCGCCGAGCTGCGCCTGGCTTTGGAGCATTTGGCCGATGAATTCACCTCCACCACCGATTCCGAACTGATCGCCTTTGCCCTTCAGCAGGCCGTGGATGGCGGCATGGGCTGGAGCCAGGCGATTCGCACCGCGGCGGGGCGTTGTCGCGGGGCCTTCAGCCTCCTGATCGGCACGCCGGAGGGGCTGTTCGCCCTGCGGGATGGCCATGGCATCCGTCCCCTCGTCTTTGGCCGGCTGGGAGATTCGGATCGGGGGCAGTGGGTGGCCAGCAGTGAAACCTGTGGTCTCGACATCATCGGCGCCACCTATGCCGATGATGTGCAACCCGGCGAGCTGGTGCATTTTCGACCCGGGGATCCGATCCCGGATCGCCAGCGTTGGCTGGAGGAACCACCGAAGCTGTGCGTGTTTGAAATGATCTATTTCGCGCGACCAGATAGTCGTTTCTTTGGTGAGTCGCTCTATAGTTATCGTGTTCGTATTGGCGCGGTTCTCGCTAAAGAATCGCCGGTGGAAGCGGATATTGTCATCGGGGTTCCTGATTCCGGAATCCCCGCTGCCATTGGCTTTTCTCAAGTCAGCGGCATCCCCTTTGGCGATGGCTTGATCAAAAATCGTTATGTCGGTCGCACCTTCATTCAGCCCACGCAGGCGATGCGGGAAGCGGGTATCCGCGTCAAGCTCAATCCCCTTCCCGATGTGCTCTCCGGCAAGCGGGTCGTCGTCATCGATGATTCCATCGTCCGCGGCACCACCAGCCGCAAGCTGGTGCAGGCCTTGCGCGATGCCGGCGCCACCGAGGTGCACATGCGCATCAGTTCACCGGCGGTGACCCACCCCTGCTTCTACGGCATCGACACCGACACCCAGGATCACCTGATCGCCGCTCGCCTCACCCTTGAGGAGGTCGAACGCCATCTGGGTGTGGATTCGCTTGCCTATCTCAGCAAGGCAGGCATGGTGGATGCTGCC
>CAYVWU010000406.1:0-1908 GCA_964455575.1 uncultured Cyanobium sp.
TCTCTGGCACGACCGGGTGAACATGGAGTTTGCCCAGGCCTGCATGCAGGCGATGCTCTGGCATCCAGGCATGGGCGGCCGTTTCAACGACTATCTCGCCAGTGATGCCTATCGGGCCAATGCCGACCGGGCGATCAAGGCTTACTTCCGCGGCAATCCGCTGATGCTCGGCCTGTACAAGCTGTTCCCTGAGATGTTCATGGAGCAGGTGAAGCAGCTCAGCTACTACGCCAATCTTGGCCTGTTCTGGGAGGTGATGGCGCCCGTCTTCTTTGAGATGAGCGACATCTACGATGGGGGTGGATTCAAGGGGGTCCCCGACGCCATGAATTTCCTGGTGAACGGCATCTTTGCTGTGGCGGGTCGGCCGATCTATCACCATCTCTACATCGGCGATGAATGCTACGAAATTATTCCCAAGAGCGAAGGGTTTACCTGGCTGTATGAGGCGGCTCTGCCTTATGTAGAGGCTGTTTTCTATCGCACATCACCCTTCCGCGGCACCAAAAGCTACAACGCCCAGGCTGGCCAGGTGCCAGCGGATCAGGCTGATTTTCACTACGGTATTCTCTATGCCGACGTCTTCCCGGTTGGCTCGGCCGGCATTCCGCCGACCCTGCTGATGCAAGACATGCTCCATTTCCTGCCGCCCTACCTGATCGAGCTCTACCGCCAGCACAAGCGCGGCGAGGAGGATGAGCTGATCCAGCTCGGCATCACCTTTCAGCGCTCGATGTACAACGTCACCTCCGCGGTGATCCAGGCCCTGCGGGCCGCCCTTCTCTATCCGCTCGACGACACCGACCCCGAGCACCTGTCGGCCAACCGACGCTTCTTCGAAGCGCAGATGGACCGCTTCCTGCGCCCCGAAGCCCGGCTCGGTGCGATCCAGACCCAGGACTACCGCTGAATCCCCATGGCCACGATCGTCGAAACCGCCCGCGCCGCCGGCTGCTTTGCCACCCTGCTCACCGCCGTGGAGGTGGCGGGCCTCACCGCTGCCCTGGAAAGTCCCGGCCCGTTCACCGTGTTCGCGCCGGTGGATGACGCCTTTGCCGCCCTCCCCCCCGGCACCGTGCAGACGCTGGTGGAGAACCCGCCCCAGCTGGCCCGCATCCTCAAATACCACGTGCTCGCCGGCGCCTATCCCCGCGCCGCCCTGGTGGAGCAGCCCAGCTGGGACAGCCTGGAGGGCGCCCCGGTCGCGATCCGCCGCAGCGAGCCGTTTGAGGTGAAGAACGCCACGGTTGTGCAGGCCGACATTGTGTGTGACAACGGCATCGTGCATGTGATCAACCGCGTGATCCTGCCGGGCTGAACCCTGGCGGGTTCCCCTACCTGGCACAATGCGCCCACCCCCTCCCCCGCTGCGGATGTTTCGACCCTGGATTCAGCGCCTTCGCACCGCTGCTCTGCTGGCACCGCTCCTGCTCGCCGGCTGCGCCCCCGAGGGCGGTGGGGTGCAGAGCCAGAAGCTCTCCACCATCCAGTCGCGCGGCAAGCTGATCTGCGGGGTGGAGGGCAAGCTGCCGGGGTTCAGCTTCGTCGCCCCCAACGGCCAGTACAGCGGCCTCGATGTGGATGTGTGCAAGGCGGTGGCGGCGGCGATCTTCGGCGATCCCACCAAGGTGGAATATCGCGATCTCAACTCCAGCGAACGCTTCGCTGCCCTCGCCAGCGGCGAGGTGGATCTGCTCTCGCGCAACACCACCATGACCCGGAGCCGCGATGCCGCTGGTGGCAACGGCCTCAGCTTCGCCCCGCCCACCTTTTACGACGGCCAGGGGGTGATGGCGCCCAACGCAAGCGGCATCCGCACCCTCAAGGATCTGGCCGGAAAACCGATCTGCGTCGAGAGCGGCACCACCACCGAGCTCAACCTCGCCGATCGCATGCGCGAGCTGAACG
>CAYVWU010000407.1:0-1903 GCA_964455575.1 uncultured Cyanobium sp.
AGAGGGTTTCGTTCCCCGGCGTGCGGCGGCGATGGCCATGGCAGGCGGGTTCCGCCTGCGAATAGGCCTCGGTCTCCACAATCACGCCCCACAACAGCGCATCACTCGCTTGGCGTTGGACCAGCAGGCAGCCGATCAGGGCGGGGCCCACCACCTCGGCGGGGCGGGCGAAGAAGGCGGGGGGGAGAGCCGTCGCGGCGGCGGAGGGGATGACGGGCGGAGACGTCTTGGTCAAAACGTATCAATCCTGGGAATCAACCGAGTTCAGCCCGTGCGTTGTCTGTGGTATTCGCGACCGACAGAGTGGCATCAGCATCGCGGTAGGCCGCATAGATGGCTCCCATCATCCAGATCAGCGCGCCTGAGCCCAGAATCTGAATCAGGAATTGGAACGGGAAACTGCTGGCCGCGGAAGGGGATACGAAAAAGAGCAGGGCCTGGGCAATGCCGCAGCTGATGAGATAAGTTAAAAAGATGACAACGGTGGAAAGAAAAGATCTGCCGCTATTCAGTTCGGCCAATTCGCCGCTTCTGGCCAGGGCTCCGCGGATGGAGCGGTGTTCCAAAAGTGTGACCTCGCTCGCATACCAATAGCGGAACCATAGAATGATGCCGGGAACAATAAAGCAGACAAGGCCGAGGAGAATGTAGAGGCCTGAGACAGCGTTCACTGCCCATACTCGCCAGAGATCCTTCCAGCGGCGCCTCGTGAATACAGGTGATTGGCCGCTCAAGATCAGCAGCACGAAAACCTTCATGAAGATCGTCAGACTGGGCCCGAAAATGATCGCCAGTCCTGGTCCCACAGGGCTGGCGAGGCTGCTGGCCGCTTGCAGCGCGTTGAAGACATCCAATCCTCCCAGGCAGAGGAGGTAGGCGAGCAGGAGGTCTCGGCGACCCAGAAGCCAGAGCGAGGAAGACCAGCCCTCCTGGATCAGGCCGAATGCGCTCTTCATGGCTCCCAGCGGCTGGACAACACGGTGGACTTGCTCTCCTTTTGGCAGATCTGCATGGGTCAAGCGGTCTGGACCGGGCGTCGGTTCACGGCATAGGCCACACCTCCCAGGGCCAGCAGGCCCAGGCTGCCCGCCGCGGCCAGGAAGACAAGGGTCTGAAGGGCCAGCAGGGCGAAGCCCACCGCCGAGGCCGCCTTGATCTGCACCCGGGCCTTGATCAGCAGAGTGAGCAGCAACAGGACGGTGGCCTGCAGCCCGGCGATCTTCGCTGCGGTGAGGGGGCAGCCGAGGGGACAGAAGGGATTGGGGAGAAGCATGAGGTTGGGGCGATGGCCTCATCCTGCCGGGGCGGTCTGCCGAGTGGAGTCCGGGTGCCCTGAGTGGCCACTGGCTGACTTGGCTGGCGGTTGGCGTTTCAATCCGTTGGCAGCCAGCTGTGCTTCGCCAATAGCCGTGGGGATCGGCATAGGGCAGAGGAGCGACCCCCGCGAGGCCGGAGGAGATCACGGCAGGGCCCAAGGGTCTTGTCGTCTCCTTCGCCCCGCGCGGCTCGAATGGATCAGCGCCCCAAGCCCACCCTCAAGGCCAGCATTGAGCCCGCCACGGTCCGGGGGCGCCAGTGGATTGAGGCTTGTGAGCCGCTGTGGCGCAACACCAGCGTTTCTTCGCCCGATTGCCAACGGGTCATGCGGATCCTGTGATCGCGTCCCTGCCCCCCGTCCGCGGGCATTGACGGCGAAGCAAAGAAAAATCGGTTCTTCTGCCCGACCTGGGAAGCATGCGTGTTTCCAAACCCGGAGAAAGGAAACAAGAGGGTTTCCTGTTCTGTGCGTGAATTGTCAAAGATTTGCGCTAAATGGATTCAAGAATAAGAAACACAATTATTTCCTATTTAGGGCTTGCTGAATTTCATTTGCGGGATTTTCCGACGCGCCAAAGGCGGATCT
>CAYVWU010000408.1:0-1902 GCA_964455575.1 uncultured Cyanobium sp.
TCACCACGTCGTAGCTGGCGTCCGCCGCCTCCCGCACCCAGGCGATGCCGTCGCCGACGGTGAGCTGAAGGCGCGGATCAGTCCAGCAGCCGGCGCCGATGGCCGCCAGGTGGCTCTGGCTCCAGGCCACCACCAGGCCGTCGATCTCCACCAGGTCGAGGTGGCGCACCTCGGGATGGCGCAGGCATTCCCGAGCCGTGCCGCCATCGCCGCCACCGATCACCAGCACCCGCTCGATCCGCTCCGCGCCGCAGAGGGCCGGGTGCACCAGCGCTTCGTGGTAGTGGCGCTCCTGGCGTTCGGCGGTCATCCAACAACCATCGAGGAGCAGGCCCTTGCCGTAGCGCGCACTCTCGATGATCGTCACCCGCTGGAAGGGGCTCCGCTCCTCGCACAGCACCCGCCCCGCCAGGCCGTAGCGGACGCCCTCGTGGATCTCGTCGATCCAGCCCTCCTGTTCCGGGGCGCTGTCGGGAGGGGGAGCGGCAGGCATGGGCGACGGGCAGTCCGGTTCCAGAGCTAACCGTTCGCGGCGCGCCTGTCATCCCATCGCCCGGCAGGCTGGGGTGATGGCGGACACCCTGCTCGTCACCCTCAGCCGCGGCCCGGCGCTGCTGATCCCCGCGGAGGAGCTGCGCTGGCGGTTCTCCCGCGCCAGCGGTCCCGGCGGCCAGGCGGTGAACACCACCGACACCCGGGTGGAGCTGGTGTTTGACCTGCTGGGCTCCCGGGCGCTTCCAGAGCCGCTGAAGGCGCGGGCGGCGGCACGGCTGGGGGGACGGCTGGTGGAGGGCGTGCTGGTGGTGGTGGCCCAGGAGCATCGAAGCCAGTGGCGCAATCGCCAGGCGGCCCTGGGGCGCCTGCGGACGCTGCTGGAGGAGGCCCTGCGACCGCCGCCGCCGCCCCGGCGACCGACGCGACCCAGCCGGGGGGCGGTGGAGCGGCGCCTGGAAGCCAAGCGGCGCCGGGGCGTGATCAAGGGCGGGCGGCGGCGGGACCGCCTGGATTGAGCGGTGGGTCGGCGGCGGGAGTGGGGGGAGAGGGCCTCGCGGCTTCCGCCTTGATCTGCGCTTTGGCCTGACGCCAGAACTCCTCCAGCTCCGCGAGCGAGCGCCCCTGCAGGTCCCCCCCCAAAGCGGCCTCCACCCGGCGGAAGCGATCGAGGAAGCGTCGGTTGGTGCCGGCCAGGCCCTCCTCCGGATCGAGGCCGCACCAGCGGGCGACGTTCACCAAGGTGAACAGCGCATCCCCCAGCTCCTCTTGGGCATGGGCTCGATCCCCGCTGGCGACGGCCTCCTTGAGCTCATCGAGCTCCTCGTGCACCTTGCCCCACACCCCGGCCAGGTCATCCCACTCGAAACCGGCCGCCGCCGCTTTCTTGGAGATCGTCATCGCCCCGGCCAGGGCGGGCTGCCCGCGCACCTTGCCCGCCAGGCGGTCGCTCAAGGGGCTGGCGGAGGCGGGCGCCGTCGGGTCGCCAGGAGCGGCGAGGGCCTGCTCCCGCGCTTTGATCGCCTCCCAGCTCCGCTTGACGGCGGCGCTGTCGCCGCCCTTGCCCCGCCCGGGCCGCGGGGGCATCGGGATCGGGGAGGCCGCCGTCGCTGGGGCGTCCGAGGGCGCCTCTGTTGGCGTCTCCGCTTCCGCCCCGTCGCGGAAGACATGCGGATGGCGCCGCACGAGCTTGCCGTGGAGGCTCCGCGCCACGGACGCCAGGCTGAAGCGCCCCGTCTCGCTGGCGATCCGGGCATGAAGCAACACCTGCAGCAACAGGTCGCCCAGCTCCTCCTCCAGGTGGCGATCGTCGCCCTGGCGGATGGCGTCCGCCACCTCATGGGCCTCCTCCAGCACGAAGGGGATCAGGGAGGCGTGGGTCTGCTCCAGGTCCCAGGGGCAGCCCCGCTC
>CAYVWU010000409.1:0-1886 GCA_964455575.1 uncultured Cyanobium sp.
GAAAACCCCTGCTGGTACACCGCCTACACCCCGTATCAAGCGGAGATCGCCCAGGGGCGCCTGGAGGCGCTGCTCAACTACCAGACCCTGGTGAGCGAGCTCACCGGGTTGCCCATCGCCAACGCCTCCCTGCTGGATGAGGGAACCGCGGCGGCGGAGGCCATGGCCATGGCCCTCAACGTCTGTCGCCGCCCGGGCGCCCGACGGTTCCTGGTGGATCAACAGGTGTTCCCCCAGACCCTGGCCGTGCTTCAGACCCGCGCCGAACCCCTGGGGATCGCGCTGGAGTCGATCGATGCCGAAGCCCTGGCCAAGGCGGTGGCTCCCGCCCTGGGCGAGGACGTCTTCGGCGTGCTGCTCCAGCTGCCGGGCGTGGAGGGTCGGCTCTGGGATCCCTCCAACCTGCTGGCCGCCTGCC
Source organism: uncultured Cyanobium sp. (assembly GCA_964455575.1). GTDB lineage: Bacteria > Cyanobacteriota > Cyanobacteriia > PCC-6307 > Cyanobiaceae > Cyanobium. The sequence continues at coordinate 419 of CAYVWU010000409.1, forward strand.
GCGACGCGGGCATCATCAGCACCGTGGCGGTGGATCCCCTGGCCCAGGTGCTGCTGGCGCCGGTGGGCGAGCTGGGGGCGGACATCGCCGTTGGGAGCCTGCAGCGCTTCGGGGTGCCGATGGGCTTTGGCGGTCCCCACGCGGCCTTCTTCGCCACCCTCGACGTCCACAAGCGCCACATCCCCGGCCGTCTGGTGGGCCAATCCCGCGACGCGGACGGCAACCCGGCCCTGCGCCTGGCCTTGCAGACCCGGGAGCAGCACATCCGTCGCGACAAGGCGACGAGCAACATCTGCACCGCCCAGGTGCTGCTGGCGGTGATGGCCAGCTTCTATGCGGTGTATCACGGTCCGGAGGGGCTGCGGGGCATCGCCGAGCGGATCCTTCACTACCGCTTGGCGCTGGCCGCGGCGTTGGGGGAGCTGGGCCTGACCCCCGAGAGCGCCGCCGCCTTCGACACCCTGGTGGTGCGCACGCCCCGGGCCCAGATCCTGGTGGATCGGGCGGAAGCGGCGGGGTTCAACCTGCGCTGGGGCGTGGATGGCCGGGGTTGTGAGAGCGGACTGGCGATCAGCCTCGATGAGCTCACCACCCCCAAGGAACTGGAGCGCCTGATCGGCGCCCTCGCCCCCGATGCCCACCAGGCCGCGGCCGCCATCGCCAGCCTGCACCGGGCCCTGCAGGAGCTGGACAGCGGCGGCTCCCTGCCGGAGGGGCTGCCTGGACTCCCCCTGCGCCGGTCGCCCTGGCTGCAGCAGCACGTCTTCCATGCTTATCGCAGCGAAACAGAACTGCTGCGCTACATCCAGCGCCTCGTGAGCAAGGATTTCTCCCTGGTGCACGGCATGATCCCCCTGGGGAGCTGCACCATGAAATTGAACGCGGCCTCCGAGCTGCAGCCGGTCAGTTGGGCGGGCTTCAGCCAGCTGCATCCCTTTGCGCCGGCCCATCAGAGCGCGGGCTATCAGCAGCTCGTGGCCGACCTGCAGTCCTGGCTGGGGGCGATCACCGGATTTGCCGGAGTGTCCCTGCAACCCAATGCCGGCTCCCAGGGGGAATACGCGGGCTTGATGGTGATCCGGGCCTGGCACCAGAGCCGGGGCGAGGGTCATCGGCAGGTGTGCCTGATCCCCACCAGCGCCCATGGCACCAATCCCGCCAGCGCGGTGATGGCGGGCATGGAGGTGGTGGCCGTGGCCTGCGACGAGGCGGGCAACATCGATCTGGCGGATCTGGAGGCGAAGGCCACGCTCCACGCCGACCGACTGGCGGCGTTGATGGTCACCTATCCCTCCACCCACGGGGTGTTTGAAACGGAGATCGCGCGGATCTGCGACCTGGTCCATGCCCATGGCGGCCAGGTGTACCTCGACGGCGCCAATCTCAACGCCCAGGTGGGTCTGTGCAAGCCCGGCCTCTACGGGGCCGATGTCTGCCACCTCAACCTGCACAAGACCTTCTGCATCCC
>CAYVWU010000410.1:0-1872 GCA_964455575.1 uncultured Cyanobium sp.
AAGCGGGCCGGTGAACATGGCCGCAGCGCCGAAGCCGAGCACCGCGCCATCCTGGCGGCGGCGCTTTCAAGCCCACCCCGCCGCAAGCTGGCGGACCTGCTGGCCGCCATGCCGGATGTGGGGCGCGACGAGGATTTCGCGCGTCAGCCCGAGGGAGGAGGGGCCAGCGCCGATGTTTTTGATTGACACCAATGTGATCAGCGAAGCCCGCAAGGGTTCGCGGGCCAACCCGGGGGTGCGGGCCTTCTTTGCCGCCGCGAGCGAGCAGGAGCAGCCGTTGTATGTGGCGTCGATCACCATCGGTGAACTGCGCCGTGGCGTGGATCTGATCCGTCGCCGGGGCGATGGGGCCCAGGCTGATGCGCTGGAGCATTGGCTGGCTGTGCTGCTGGAGGCCTACGGCGATCGGGTGTTGGTGCTGGATGCGGAGGCCGCCCAGCTCTGGGGTCGGCTGCGGGTGCCCCATCCCGAGCACGCGCTCGACAAACAGATTGCGGCGATCGCTCTGCTGCATGACCTCACCGTGGTGACGCGCAACACGGCCGATTTCCTCTCTACAGGCGTGGCTTTGCTGAATCCCTTCCACAGCCCATCGGGGGTTGCCCAATGACCAAGCGCCTGATTGAGGAGTGGCTGCCGATCGCCGAGCTTGGTGAAGAGAGCATGCGCGAGCGCCGCTCGATGACGGCGCTTCCACCGATTTACTACCTCCACGTGTGGTGGGCCCGGCGTCCCCTGGTGGCCTCTCGGGCGGCGGTGCTGGCTTCGCTGCTGCCGGCGGATGCTGATCGGAAGTCCTTCCTGCACATGCTCGGGATCCATGGGGATCCGGTGGCGGCGAAGAAGCGGATTGCCAAGGCCACACGGGAGGGTGTGCGCTTGGGAGCCGACGCCTATGGCTACAGCCGAGCGTTCAGCCATTGCCCCACTGAGAAGGAGCAGTTCTGGTTGGCGGAGGAGGCACAGAAGCTTGGGATCCAGCAGCCAACGGTGCTCGACCCAACGGCTGGTGGTGGAGCGATCCCCTTTGAGGCGCTTCGACTGGGCTGCACCACCTACGCCAACGACATCAACCCTGTGGCCGTGTTGGTGGAGAAGGCAACCTTCGAATGGCCAGCCAAGTTTGGTCCTGCTCTGGTCGATGAAGTGAAGCGATTTGGGAATGAGCTGGCGAGCCGTGTTCGCGAGCGTCTGAGCTGGGCTTTTCCACCTGAGCCCTTTGCCGATTGCCGGCCTGATGGCTACCTCTGGGCCCGCACGATCCACTGCCCCTACTGCGCCGGCAAGGTGCCGCTTTCCCCCAATTGGAAACTGGCCCCCGACGGCACTGGCGTTCGTCTCATTCCACAATGCGGTACAAGACCTGGCGATCCAGGCCGGCACTGCACCTTTGAGATCGTTCCCTCCGCCAAGGAGCACAGCGAGGCCACCGTGAAGGGCGGCGACGCCACCTGTCCCTACCCCGACTGCGGGCGCATCATCGACGGCGACCAGGTGAAGGCTCAGGCCCAGGCCGGCGGGATGGGCGAGCAGTTGTTCGCCGTGGTGTACAAGCGCCGGCTTCCCACTTCCTACACCAAAACCGGCAAACCCAAGGCCGACAAGTGGGAACGGGGCTACCGAGCCCCTCGCCCGGAAGACGACAACAGTGAGGCCATCGCTGCGGCGCTGGCGGAGAAGCTGCCGGAGTGGGAGGCGCTGGATTTGGTGCCGAATGAGGAGGTGCCGTTTGGCTTCGAGACCAACATCCGCTGGCCACTCCACCTCTACGGGATCAAGCGATGGACACAGTTCTTTTCCCCCCGCCAGCTTCTTTGCCATGGCACCAGCGCGGAGATCTTTCGTGAACTTATGCAGGAGGAGGCGGCCAAG
>CAYVWU010000411.1:0-1847 GCA_964455575.1 uncultured Cyanobium sp.
GGTGGTGGACGTCGCCGACGATGCCCGCACCCTTGCGGTGGTGGGGGATCCGGGCAAGCTGGTGGCCCTGGAGCGGCTGCTGGCCAGCTATGGAATCCTGGAGATTGCCCGCACCGGCAAGGTGGCGCTGGAGCGGGCCTCCGGGGTGAACACGGAGTGGCTCAAGGCCACCAGCTCCGAGAAGCGGGTCCCGGCCTGAAGAAACGGGGCCAGGAGGGGCCCTATTCGGGCTTGCCGTTGACCAGGGTCCCGCCTTCCACAAGCCGGGCCCGAACCAGTCGATCCCCCTGCTGGATCTGATCGATCACCTCCATCCCCTGGGTGACGCGACCGAAGACGGCGTAGCGGCCGTCCAGTTCCGGGAGGGCCTCCAGCGCCACATAGAACTGAGCACTGGCGGAGTTGGGGTCGTTGGAGCGGGCCATCGCCACCGCGCCGCGCTGGTGGGTGAGCCGCAGCTGGCGGCCGATGCTCGGAGCGGTGATCTCCTCGCCGTAGCGCGGCTCACCCTCCTCCTTGAGGGCGATCTCCAGAGGAATCAGGCGGGCCTCGCCGGAGGCGGGATCCACAAAGCTGCCGGTGCCGTACTGGCTGGCCGGCACCTTCGGATCGGCACTGGAGGGGTCGCCGCCCTGCACCACGAAGGGCACCGGCTCACGCACGACCCGGTGAAAAACCGTGCCGTCATAGACGCCGCGACGCACCAGATCCACGAAGTTGCCGGCGGTGAGAGGGGCCGCCTTGCCGTCGAGGGTGATCTGCACCGGCCCCCGGCTGGTGTCCAGGCGCACCACGGCGGTGCCGCTGAGACAGGGCACCGGCGATTGGCCGCACCCCAGGGGTTGGCGGCCACCGTCGGCGGCGCAGGCGGCCAGAGACAAGCTGGAGGCCAGCAGCAGGGCCACCAGCAGGGAGCGGCCGGGCAGGCGAGCGAGCAGGGCGTGGGTCACGCAGGGGTGGCGCGGGCAGGCATGGGGATCTTCTCAGCCGGCTCAGAGCCCTTCGAGCGGAACCCCGAGGAAGCGCGCCAGGCGGGCACCGGCGAGTTCGAGTTCGGCCAGGGGGATGGGTTCACCGACGCGGGAGAGGGGGAGCTCGCGACGGCCCTGGATGCGCAGCGCCAGGCGGCGCCGTGGGCTGAGGCCTTCACGGATCTCCACCTTCACGGCCTGAATGTCGCGCAGGGGCACGCTGACCTCGATCAGACGACGGAAGCCGCGGCGGCTGATCACCGCCTGGCCGCTGGCGCGATCGAAGCGATTGGTGCCGGATCCCACGTCGAGCCCGATCACGGTCCAGAGGTAGGTGGCCAGGAGCACGGCCGCCAGGCCGTACAGCCCCATCACGAGACCCTGGGGAACCCAGGTGAGCTCGGCGGGATGGCCGATCGGCAGGAAATCGCGACCGAAGCGGGAGGAGGCACTGGTGAGCAGGAACCCCACCCCCCCCAGGCTCACCGCGGCGGCCACCAGCAGGTTGGAAAGGCGACGGGAGCCGAGCACCGGCTGCTCAAGCACAGCACCGGAACGGTCGGATCCGGCGGCGTTGGCGGCGGAACCGTCGGCGGAGGGGGCGGGAGCGGCGGGGGACGCCATGGGGAGTGGAGAGGGGGCGAAGACCGCCCATCCTGGCCCCACAGCGAGCGGAGCGGTGACGGCAATCGGAGCAAATACCTAAACGCCTGTCCCGACAAGGCGTGTCAGCGCATGTCAACCACACGCGCCGGCCCGGATGGGATTGTTACCATCGCCCGGTATCCCACAGCTCCGCGGGGATTCCCGCACCGCTTCCACTCATGACGATCGCTGCAGGGCGCTTGCCGCAGCGGGGATGGTTCGACGTCCTCG
>CAYVWU010000412.1:0-1843 GCA_964455575.1 uncultured Cyanobium sp.
GGCAAGGTACCGGCCGCCACCCCCCTGTGGCGCACGACCTTGCGGGCCCTGCCCGCCCTGCGGGAGGTGCTCGCCCGCCTGGCCGCGGTGCTCGATGAGACGAGTGAGGACGGCGTCATCTGATGGTCCGCGAGCGTCGGAGGAAAAGGGGAGGCCCTGCGGCCTCCCCAAGCCCCCTCAATAGGGCAGCAGCCCCCGGAGCTCCGGATTCATCGGCACCACCGGGGCCGATTGCTGCCTCTCAAAGAGCTCCTGATCCACCAACTCCCCGAGCCGGGGCAGGCACTTGGAGCAACAGGCCTCACTGAGCGCCAGCAGCAAGCGGCTGCTGGTGCCCCGCAGCCAGAGGCGGCGGTGGGCATGGGCGTGGGAGCGGACGAGCGAGAAGGCCATCGGTGGCGCAGCGCAGGACCCTCCCCAGCGGCGGGACGGGGTCAAGGTCCCGCGACAGCGGGCCACCGCCCTTGCCCCGTTTCTCCAGCACCACCACCGGGGCCACACCGGGCTGGAGGGCAAGCACCACGCGCCAGCGGAGGCGCCGCTGCTGCTGATCCACCAACACCCACTCCCGGGGAACCGAGGAAAACCACGAATCGGCCATGGCCGCCGCACCGAAGGACCCGCCCCGCAGGCGGCCCCGCGCCAGGGCCGGCCGAGCGCCCCGCCGCCACGCGCCGCGGGGCACAGTTCGCCGGTGGCGGCCGGCTTGCGCAGCCCTGGCGCGAGGGCCGCAGCATGGGGAGGGCCGGAGGGAGGCACTCCAGGGGCCAGGTGATTCCTGGTGATGTGCCATCGGTTGCGTGCTGTCGTGGCCTGTGGTCGGCGGGACATCAGTGGCCGGCGCAGGCTGAGGGCAGCCCACCCCTCAGCGCCATGCTCCGCATCCGCGGCGATCGAACCAGCCTCCTGGCCGCCCTTGCGGCGCATTGGGCGGAGAGCCAGCTGGCGATCCCCCTGGCAGTGCGTGCCCCAAGGGCCACTTCCGACGCTCAGCCCCCGATCCCCGAGAAGCGCATCACCACCGGCGGCTGAACCGGCCGCAGCTGCTGGGCGGTGGCCTCCAGAAAGGCCACCAGGATCGTGATCAGCAGGATGGTGTCGCGCAGGCCGGGATCGAGCGGCCGGCCGTCGGCGGCGGGCTGGCGATCCAACACCGTCTCCAGTGGAGCCCAGAGCGGATTGGCGCGGGCGGCCCCATAGGCCTGGGCCAACCGGCCGGCATGGGCGGAATCGGCGAGAGATGCGGAGGCGGTGGAGTGCGCAAAGGCATTGCGCACCCGCCGCAACGTGTGCAGCGCCTGTTCCACTGGCTCATCGATCAGCCCCAGCCGCCGGGCCAGGGCCACCTTGGCGCCGAGGGAACCAAGCGGGCTGTCGGGACGGAACAGGCGGTCATCGCCCTGGGCGGCCGGCGCCATCACCGCCTGCAGCAGGCGCTCCAGCGCCGCATCCACCCGCGCCACGCCCACCAGCACCGCGCCCCGGCCGCGCTCTTCCAGCATCTGCAGGGCGATGGTGCGGGCGGCGGTGGCGGCAGCCGGTTCCACTGCCTGGGGTGGGTGGGACGTCATCGGTCAGGGCTGGGGAACCAGAGCCAGGAGCCGGGAACGAATCTCCCGATGACTTCCGCTCAAGTCCACGGTGGCAAAGCGCAGGCGATGCCCCTGGATCTGCACCGATTCATCCACCTCGGTATCGATGGCTGGATGGAGCAGCAGACCGGCGGCTGAGTCAGCCCAGGGAGCGGTCGGATCGGTGCGCCCTTCCTGGGAGCGGAGGTAGGCGTAGAGCTGATAGACGTAGCCAGCGCGGAGGGTCTGGTCGCGGTACCAGCCGCGAGCGA
>CAYVWU010000413.1:0-1841 GCA_964455575.1 uncultured Cyanobium sp.
AGTAGTTCGAGGGCGCGATGCTTCTTGCAAACTCTCAAAGGCCTCCCAACGCTGGCCGCAAGGTAACCATCACTACGATGCGAAATGGGGCTAGCGAAGGCAACGGGTACTCGGAATTGATCTTTGTGATGACTTCCGCGAAAAGCTCGACCACCCCCCCCACAACACCATTCGATAGGTGTGAGAAGATAGAGGATAAAGCCCGAGTTGCCCCGGCTGCCTTTGAAGGGTCACCTCCAGCTGAAGCCCCGGTACCTGACCTTCATTGGCCGAGTCTTGATCCCTGGCCATAGGTCGTCGAGGAAGAGCACCCTCGATGAACTCATCATCCGTGGAAATTGGTCGTTCGGGTGGAAATCCGACGATCCGCTCAACGGATGCGGAAAAGACGCCAATCTTTGGTCCTCCAGCCAGCTCAATGTGACCGACCTCTTCGCCATGATGAGGAAAGAGCCACGTCAGGCCTTCAATCCGACTCAGCCCCGAGCCACGAAACCGTAGATCTGCAAGAGGCCAAGTCGTTCGCAGGTCCACAGCTGCTTCCCACTGCCGAAGATCAAAGGGATTACAAATCAACAACAACGCTTCGAGAACTGAGGTTTTTCCACTGTTATTCGCACCGACAAGGAGATTCACAGGGCCGCAGTCTTCTAGCGAGAGAGAATGCAGTCGGCGAAACGCACCGATAGAGAGTCTTGTGAAGGGAATCTCGGGCATTGGGGTGGGCCGATGGGCTCTCAACTCGGGATAAGCGGCTGCAAAATACGCTTGCCGATATGCTTAATCCTACACAGACCTGACTGCCGTCGCCAAGCAAAATGAGCGGCCGTTCCATCTCAAGTGTCAGTTCCCCAACCTCAAGATCCAGCGAACGGGGGCATGAATGCGGATGCCCCCCCTCACCCAGCCACCCCCCGCGCCATCACCTCCAACCCGTGAATCCCCTCATAAAAGAGATAAGCGGAAAAGAGCAGCGCCAACACCCCCACCAGGGGTTCGGCGCGATGCTGCAGCCAATCCTCCAGACGCTCGATCGCCGCGCGGATGCCGCCCCGGCTGCCGATCCAGGCCAGGGGAGGCAGGAGGAGCAGGGAGCTGGCCATCAGGGCGTAGAGGCTGGTGAGCTCCAGATCGGCGGAGAGGCCCGGGTGGTTGATCAGCATCAGCCCGGCCTCCTTGAGATAAAACACCAGGTTTTCCGGGGTCAGCAGGGCGCCGGCGGCGCCGATCGCCACCAGCACGCCATCGCTGAAGTCCGGCAGGCGCCCCATCAGCCGCAGCGCCATCCCCTCCTCGCCGATGGTGGCCTGGGGAGTGAGCTGATAGAGACCCAGCGCCAGCAGGCCGCCCGCCCCCACCAGGTCGATCAACACCTGCTCCCGCTCGCCATGGGTGAGGCTCAAGGCGAAGTGGCTGCCCACCAGCAGTAGCGCCACCACCGCCAGCACGTTCGCCAGGGTCCAGCCGAGCACATAGGCGAAGGAGCGCCGCAGGGGGGCGCGGCCCAGCAAGAGCAAGGTCACCACGCCGATGTGGAGCGGGCTGAAGGCGATGCCGATCCCGAACAACGACGACTGGGTGAACAGCGCAGGACTCATGGGGCTGGGCCGTGGCGGCGTGGGTGTCGCAAGCTACACACATTCCCCTCCCGGCTGTCAGCGACCCCCTCCCGCGCTGCCCTCCCCCGGCAAACCCTCAGGGCCGGGTCATCCAATCCGCCGCGTTCACCAGCGGGAACAGCCCGTCCTCCCGCTCCACCGCCTGCACCCAGCGGGGGTTCAGGGGGGTGTGGTGCTCGATGGCATCCATCAGGCGCCAGAAGCGATCGAGATGGCGATGGA
>CAYVWU010000414.1:0-1825 GCA_964455575.1 uncultured Cyanobium sp.
GGGGAGCCCATCAGGAAGGTCCCCTCGGGGATCTCCACGAGGGTGAGGGCCAGGGCGGAGCCATCAGCGTCATCCTTCACAGCGCGGAGCGGTTGCCGGAAACACCAGCTGCTGCCTTGCGTGGGACGAAGGTCCGGCTTCGACCAGCTTTGACCGAGCGCGGGGAGCCCCAATCGCGCCGAGGGGGAGATCGTGGCGGAGGTGAAGCCAAAGGGTTCGAGCGCCTGGGATTGAACCTGAGCCGTTTCCACTGAAATCGTCTCCAAGGGAGGCCATCCCGCCGGGTGCAAGGCGCCCGTTTCCAGCTCCAGGTCCTCAAAGGCAAAGTCAGTCGCTGGCCAGGGGTCCACCGCCGTCTTGCGGGCGCCATCGCGCAGTTGACTGGCCAGCGCGGCATAGTCGCCGCCCAGCCGCTCCAGCACGTGGGCCGCCACAGTGGCAAAGCTCTCGATCCCCGCCAGCTCGGGGGGGGCGTGGTGAAACGGGTCGGTGAGAAAAGCGCGGAAGCTGCCCCTTGGCATGAACTGGTTCCAGCGCTCCTCCACCAGGCGGGTCACAGCGTTGAAAACGATGACCGCATCCAGGTCTTCGACGCCACGCAGCAGCTCGTCCCGCACCTCGGGCGCCATGATGAACTGCCATGTTTCGGACACACCGGCCTGACTCTCCCGCTGGTCAGGGGCCTCCTTCAGCTGAAGCACGCCGCCGAGCAACACCTCCGCCGTGGCCAAAGGCGTGCGATCGCCGAACAGCAGGGCCTGACGCACAAGGCGGATCACCGGCAGGGTGAGCACCGGAGCCGCCGCCAACAGTTGCAGAAGCTGCCGCGCGCGGGGCGTGGCCATGGCTTGAAACGCCGCCAGCCGATCAAGTTCCGCATCCGCCTCACCGCCAGAGGAAAGCGCTTGATCCCCTTCCTCACGCTCAGCGAGCCGCTCCTGATCAGCGCGCTCTTGCCGCGCCAGTGCCTCAACCATTGGCAACAACACCCCCGCGCAACTCCGGCGCGGCCGAGCCAGAAGAAGATCACTCCACACCGCAACAGCCTCAGGCTCGCAACGCAACACAGCCGCGGTGGTGCTGATGCGCGCCCGGTCGGCGGGGGCGGCGTCCAACCAGGACGGCTCCTCGCTGAGCCACCGCTGCCGCTCGGCCTTCCAGCGAACATGAGCCGCCGTGCCCGCATTGGTCAGCACCAATTCATCGCCCAGGGCCAATGCTGTTTGTTGCCACATCCAGCTGGGCAAAACCTGCAGAATCGCCCGCGATTCGGGTTGCCCCCACTCAGCCAAACGATCCGCCATCGCCCCACTCCACCAGGCCTCGCCGCAGCAGTCGCTCAGCAGCAGGATCAACCGACGGCTATCGGGCTGGGGCTGACACCAGCGCCGCTGACGCGGTGGCACCGAACCGTCGGAAGCCAGCTTCACCACAGCCAACCGGCGCACCACGGCGCAGCTTGCAAGCGCCCGTTGAAGGTCCAGGGCCAGCCGCTCCCAGAGCGCCATCAACGGTGCGCCGTCGATCACCAGCACCAGCTCATAGCGAGGCTCAGGAATCGGCACCAACACCGGCTGCCAGCAGCCACCGCGGCCCTCTGGCCCGCAGGAGGCGACATAGGCCTCAACGGTGGCCTCCTCATCCAGGCGAAGGCGCGAGCCGCGCACCCGCTCAGACTGCAGCGGCGCCAGCGCCCGCAACAACGCCAGGCTGTCCACCAGCAACGGGGGATCCTCAAGCCAAACGGGCAGGAGAGCCCTGGCGTCGCCCTCCCGCGGAAGGGCCGCCCGGGGCAGCAACGCCGCGGCGGGCGTGGGCGCGCTGA
>CAYVWU010000415.1:0-1821 GCA_964455575.1 uncultured Cyanobium sp.
GACCCTCCAGGCCGAACCGCAAACGCAGGATCTTCTGCTCCCGCTCGTTCAGCTGGGCCAGCCAAGTGACGAGATGCTCCTTCTGCAGGTGGCTGTCCATCGAATCGAGGTGGCCGTTGCTGGCTGGATCCGCGATCAATTCCCCAAGGGTGCTGCGATCCTCCTCGCCTCGGGCATGGGCATCCAGGGAGGCGCAGGGGGCGGTCTGCGCCATCAGCTCCTCCAGCTCTTCCGGTTCCATCCCCATGCCGTGGGCCAATTCCAGCCGGTTGGGCTGGCGCCCGAGGCGATGGGAGAGCTCGCGGGTGATGCGGCGCAGTTTGGAAAGTTTCTCGCTGATATGAATGGGCAGGCGGATGGTGCGAGCGCTGTTGTCAATGGCCCGGGTCATGCCCTGACGAATCCACCAATAGGCATAGGTGGAAAACTTGTAACCCATGCCGGGATCAAATTTGTCGACCGCACGCTCCAGGCCGATGGCACCTTCTTGAACGAGGTCAAGGAGTTCCAAGCCCTGATTTTGATATTTTTTCGCCACGCTCACCACCAGGCGCAGGTTGGCGGCCATCATGCGGTCGCGGGCGCGCTGGCCCATGCGGATCTGGCGTTTCTGGCGCGAGGTGAGGGTCTCCGGGGGCAATTGCTGGAGCTCCTTGCCCTGGCGGACGTGGTGGGCCAGTTCGATCTCCTCGGCGGGGGTGAGCAGGGGCACGCGGCCGATGGTGCCGAGATACCAGCCGATGGAATCGGTGGCCAGACGGCCAGTCCCCTTGGGGGCCGTTGCGCGGCCAGCCGCGCGTTGGGTGGGCGTGGACCCCCCCTGGACAGACGTGATGCGTGGCGCCAAAGCCGCGTCGCCGTCAAAGACGTCAGACGAAGCCCGAGCGGAATGCAGAGGGATCCCCATCACCCTGCTCCTCCGGTTGAATTTGGCCGGAACTTAGCAGAGCCAGCTGGAACGAGTTGTATCAATACCGATGATTTTCTGTAGTTTGGTGCCCCTGCGTGTCGTAGAATGGCTGGCTGATTTGACGATGTCGGGGATTCCGCATCCAGGCCACCGCTTCAGGCCCGGGATCGCTGCGGGCATGGCAACGCTTCAGGCCGAGCAACGCTTCAGGCCGAGCAACGCCGCGAGCCGTCCATTGCAACAGGCCGGCTCGCGGTGGATCTTCCATCCCGGCAGCGAGCAGCCACGCGCACTGGGACAAGTTCCCCTCACTCCAAGCTGGGGGTGGCGGGGCCGCCGCTGGTGAGGAGACCCCCTCGCCAACGCTTCATCAGGGTGGTTTGCGCCAGGGTTCGTTTGGTCTCGTCGCTCGCCTGCCGGGCGAACGTTCCATCCGCTTGCATGTGCCAGGCGTCGCTGTCGTTGAGATACAGATCCAGCAGCCCCTCCAGCTCCTTCTTCAACTTGTCCTCCTCGATCGGCGTCACGGCCTCCACCCGTCGATCCAGGTTGCGCGGCATCCAGTCGGCGCTGCCGATGTACACCTCTGATTGGCCCCCGTTGGCGAACCAGAACAGGCGTGAATGTTCCAGAAATCGTCCGATCACGCTCACCACGCGGATGCTTTCGCTGACACCGGGCAGGCCAGGCCTCAGGCAGCACATGCCGCGAATCACCAGCTCGATCACCACCCCGGCCTGGGAGGCTTCGTAGAGAAGGGCGATGATGGCTGGATCCACCAGCGCATTCATTTTCGCGCGAATGTGTCCCCCTTGGCCCGCTTTGGCCAGGTCGATTTCGCGTCGGATCAGGGCCTCCATGCCCCGGCGCAGGGTGACAGGGGCGACAAGCAACTTGCGGAAGCTCTGCTG
>CAYVWU010000416.1:0-1818 GCA_964455575.1 uncultured Cyanobium sp.
CTGCCGCGCCACCCGCCGCGCGTCGTCCAACACCTCGCCGTCCTCGCTGAGGGAGGCCAGCGCCAGATCCGGGAGGCCCGACTGGGCGGTGCCGAGCAGCTGGCCGGGCCCCCGCAGACGCAGATCCATCTCCGCGATCTCGAAGCCATCGGTGCTGCGCACCAACACCTCCAGTCGTTGGCGGGCCAGGGGACTGCCACTGCCATTGATCAGCAGGCAGTGGGAGGCGGCGGCGCCTCGCCCCACCCGCCCCCGCAGTTGATGGAGCTGGGCCAGCCCGAAGCGCTCCGCGTGCTCAATGACCATGACGCTGGCCTCCGGCACATCCACCCCCACCTCCACCACCGTGGTGCTCACCAACACCTGGGTGGCCCCCGCCGCGAAGGCTTCCAAGGCCCGCTGCTTCTCCTCGCTGGAGAGCCTGCCGTGGAGCAGACCCACCGACAGATCAGCGAACTCCTCCTCCGCCAGCTCGCGATGCACCTCCACGGCGGAACGGAGCTCCAGCTTCTCGCTGTCCTCCACCAGGGGGAGCACCACATAGGCCCGCTGGCCCAGGGCCACCTGCTCGCGGATCAGCCGCCAGGCCCGGGGCCGCTCCTCCTCCCGCAGCAGGACAGTGCGCACCGGGGTGCGGCCCGGAGGCAGCTCATCGATCTGGCTCACGTCCAGATCACCGTGCACGGAGAGGGCCAAGGTGCGCGGAATGGGCGTGGCGGTCATCGTCAGCAGGTGGGGCTGCAGGCCCTTGGCCAGAAGGCGATTGCGCTGGCGCACCCCGAAGCGATGCTGCTCATCGACAACCACCAGGCCCAGGCGCTCGAATTGCACCGGATCCTCCAGAAGGGCATGGGTGCCCACCAGGAGATGGAGTTGGCCGTTGATCAGATCCTGCAGCAACTGGCGTCGTCGCCGGGTGGGCGTGGAGCCGGTGAGCAGGGCCGAGCTGATGTGCAGTTGGTCCAACCAGGGGGCCAGCTTGCGCAGGTGTTGCTCCGCCAACACCTCGGTGGGGGCCATCAGGGCGCCCTGGCAGCCGGATTCGATGGCGGTCAGCAGAGCCGCCAGGGCCACCACGGTCTTGCCGCTGCCCACATCCCCCTGGAGCAGGCGCGCCATGGGCTGGGGTTGGGCCAGGTCCTGACGGATCTCCGCCAGCACACGGCTCTGGGCGGCCGTGAGGGGGAAGGGGAGCAGGGCGAGGAAGCGGGAGAGCAGGCTCTCCTGACCATCGTCGCTGAGGAGCGCAGGAGCGGCCCGGGACTTCAGCCGCTCACGCCGCCGCCCGAGAGCCAGCTGCAACAGGAGAAATTCATCGAACACCAGCCGACGGCGGGCCTGCTGCAAGCGCGCGGGATCGCTGGGCCGATGAATCTGCTCCACCGCTTCCGTCCGCGGCAGCAGTCCTGTGATCTCCTCCCGCAGGGGCTTGGGCAAGGGATCGGGCCAATGCCGCACCAGGGGGAGGACACGGGCGATGGCCTGTCGCAAGGCTTCCGCGGTGAGGCCCTCCGTGAGGGCATAGACCGGCACCAGGCGTCCGATGGTGTCGGAGCGCACGGGGCTGGACGGGCTCTCCAGCACCTCGATCAACGGTTCATGGATGGTGACCCCCCGGGGGCTGTCGCGAACGAGGCCACTCACGGCCACGGTGCAGCCCGGTGGATAGAGCCGCGCCTGACTCTTCAGCCAACCCGGAGACGCGAAGCGGCGACCGGCAAAAAAACGTGTCACCCGCAGCCGGCCGGTGCAATCCTGCACCTGCAGCTCAAGGATGGAGAGATTGGGGTTCTTGGGGCTGGTGAAGGTGGTGCAGCG
>CAYVWU010000417.1:0-1810 GCA_964455575.1 uncultured Cyanobium sp.
CCCTGCGCCATGGCCTGGCCTGCCACCTCGCGGGCGGCACCCATCACGCCTTCGCCGACGCGGGCAGCGGTTTCTGCATCTTCAACGACGTGGCGGTGGCGGCGCGGGCGCTGCTGGCGGAGGGGCTGGTGCGGCGCGTGCTGGTCGTCGATCTGGACGTGCACCAGGGCGACGGCACCGCCAGCCTGTTCGCCGCCGACCCCCGGGTGTTCACCTTCTCCGCCCACGCCGAACGCAACTTCCCCCTGCGCAAAGGGCAGAGCGATTGCGATCTCCCGCTCCCCGACGGCATGGAGGATGGCCCCTACCTGGCGGCTGTGGCTGGGGTGTTGCCCGATCTGCTCAGCCAGGTGCGCCCCGATCTGGTCTTCTACAACGCAGGTGTGGATCCCCATCGCCAGGATCGTCTCGGCCGCCTGTGCCTGTCCGACCTGGGTCTGCTGCAACGGGAGCGGATGGTGCTGGAAACCTGTCTGCGTCAGCGGGTGCCCGTGGCCACGGTGATCGGCGGGGGGTATGACGCCCTCGGTCCGCTGGTGGAGCGGCACGGGTTGGTGGTGCGGGCCGCGGCGGAAATGGCCCTGCTCCATCGGCTCTGAAGGGCCGCGAACGCCACAAACGCAACGCCACAAAAGCGCCGAGGGGCTCAACCGCCGGAGTGCATCCCCTGCGGGCCGAGAAGGGAGGTGAGGAGTGCCAAGGGAGCGTCGGCCAGCTCCCGGGTGTGGCTGAGCAGATGGTCGGCCCCGGCGGCCTGCAGCCGTTCCTCGTAGGCGCGGCGCTGCTCCAGCCGGTGCGGCCCATGGAGGTGGGGCGGGGCAACGGCCAGGGCCAGGAACGGCTGATCCGGTCGCTGTCTCCGGGCGCGGTGCACGGTTTCGACATCCGCCACCGTGTCGCCCAGGTAGACCACGGGGGGACCCTGGGGGCCGAGACTCTGGTTCCAGCCGGCGGCGAGTCGTTCCGCCAGGGCGAGCAGGCCGCTGGGATCCGGTTTCTGCGGCGCGTCCTCCATGGCCACCAGGGGGGGGTGGACCAGACCCAGCCGTTCCTCCAGCAGAAAGCGAGCGGATGGGCCTTCCGCGCCGCTCACGAAGCCCCAGGCCAGTCCCGCCCCGCTGAGCCTCTGGAAGAACGCGGTGTCCACCAGCAGATCCTCGTCTCGGATGAACCCCTGCCACTCAGAGGGAGGCCCCCAGGGATCCCCGCCGAAGTAGAAGCCGCTGAACACCGCCGCCAGGTCATCCAGCGGTGGCAGGGGATCCATGGCGTCGGCGGCCGCGGCCGCCATCCCGTTGGCCTGCCGGTGCCGGCGCAGGAGTTCAAGGCTCGCCTCCCAGTCATTGTTCCAGAGGCCTTCGCCCTTGAGGGCGTCGATGGCGGAGGGATCCGGAGTCCAGCCGCTGTAGTGCCGCACCGTGGCCTGGATGGCGCGCCGGTAGCTGCCACTCACATCGCGCAGAACGCCGTCGATGTCAAAGAGAAGGATGGCCTTGGCGGGGCTGCGCTCCAGCGGCGGCGCCGGCATGGGAACGGAATGGGTCACAACGGTGAAACCTCAGGCGTGGACCACAGACGCGGAGCACTGGCGCGAGCCCCGGTCGTGGCGGGGGAAGTGTCACAGCCCTTCCAACTGGTAGGTTACTTGTTTGCACATTGGCCTTGGGCGCCGAGACGACGATGGTTCCAGAACGGGAAGGCCAATCGGCCGAGGGAGTCGCCACGGCCGAGGTGGCGGTGGAGTTGCCAGCGGCCGCGGATCCCATCCCCGCCCGTCCGGTCATGCGTGGGGGCAGCGCCGCCCTGGCCA
>CAYVWU010000418.1:0-1801 GCA_964455575.1 uncultured Cyanobium sp.
TACGACGTGATCTACAAGCTGCTGGAGGACATCCAGCTGGCGATGGAGGGCCTGCTCGAACCGGAGCTGGTGGAGGAGCCCTTGGGCGAAGCGGAGGTGCGGGCGGTGTTCAGCATCGGCAAGAACGCCGTTGCCGGCTGCTATGTCACCAGCGGCAAGCTGCAGCGCAACGGCAAGGTTCGCGTGCACCGCGGCAAGGAGCTGGTGTACGAGGGCGACCTCGATTCGCTGCGACGCAGCAAAGACGACGTGCGCGAAGTGGCTACCGGCTTCGAGTGCGGCATCGGCTGTGACCGCTTCAACTCCTGGCAGGAGGGCGACCGCGTCGAGGTGTACAAACTCGTCACCCAGCGCCGCACCCTCAGCTCCTGAGCGTGCCGTCTCCCGCCCCCTCACCGTCTCCCTCGCCTCCGCAGTCGCCGTGAGCCAAGCCCGAGCCGCCAGCGAGCCCCTTCTCTGGCTTCAGCTGCTCGGTTTCAGCCTGCTGCCGCTGGAGGCCCTGGGGCTGTTGCTGTTGCTGGCGGGCAGCGATCCAGGGCGGCTGCCAGGGCTGGAGCGTCTGCTCTGCTGGGCGATCGGGGCCCTGGCGCCGGCGGTGCTGCTCTGGCGCCGGCCGGCGGATGTGTGGTCGCTGCTGCTCGTGCAGACCCCGGCGCGGGGCCGGCGCGCGCTGCAGTGTCGCCTCAGCGTTCTGCAGGACAGCCTCGGCCTGCGGTTGGCCCTGGCCTTCGGGGCGGGATTGCTGTTGGTGCTGCTTTGGCGTGTCGATGCCGCCGCCGCCCTGGCCAGCTCCTTCGCGCCGCTGCCGGATGCGCCCCGGCTGGTGGACCTGCTGCTGTGTGCCCCGCTGCTGGCGCTGATGCTCTGGCAGTGGCAACAGGCTGCCCAGGCCGTATGGCTGCTGAGCCGACCTGCAGACACGATCGCCGCCGCCGCTCCCCTGCCTGCCAACGACCTGGCGCAGCGTCGCCTCAGCCTCGGCCTGCCCCTGCTCCTGCCCGCACCGCTGCAGTTCCAGGCGTCGTCCTGGGAGGCCCCCCCGCCGCGAGCTTCGTCGGGGCCTGGGGCTGCGGAGGCCGCCGAGGGTTCCGGGGATTCAGGCGTTGCCGCTGTCGCGGCTGCGGTCGAACCAGAGCAAACTGCCGAACAGGACCAGGGCAGCGACCTGGATCAGCCAGTCGCTTGAGGCCACAGCATCGCCACCCGAAGCGCGCATCGCCATCGTGGCTAGGCCCAGGCTGGCGGAGGCCACCAAGGCAAACCAGAGCGCCCGCCGCAGGCCGCGCCAGGGGCTGCGCGCTTCGGCCAGCAGACGCTCCTTCAGGGCCGGATCAAGATCCCGCCGGGGCTGGCGACCCGAAGACGGGCGAGACGGGGGCTGGGCACCCGGCGGAACCGGGGCCGGGTTGGACTTGGGCAAGGGGGCCTTGGCAACGGCCGTTCCGGCCTGGCTGGGAACCCCATGGTAACGACCTGAGCAGGTGCTACCTTCGCTCTGTTGCCGGTGTAGCTCAGCGGTAGAGCAACTGATTCGTAATCAGTAGGTCGCAGGTTCAAATCCAGTCACCGGCTTTCTCGACCAACCGCTCCACCACTCAAAAAAGCCAGTCTCCCCAGGCGATCTTGGGAATGGTGGCGGTGGAACTGGCCCGTCAGGGCCTGCGCAGCACAACAGCTTTCGTTGCCCACTTCAACGCCCTCGAGCAGAGACAGGGTGATCCTTCGGGAGACGCGGTTCTGACCTGGATTCAGGAACAGGATCCGGCAAGGCGCGACTATCTGGCGCGCTGCGATACCGCCG
>CAYVWU010000419.1:0-1788 GCA_964455575.1 uncultured Cyanobium sp.
ATGGCAGCTCCACCCTCCGTGATGTAAGGGTGTGGGGCGCCTTTCAGCTCAGCGGCGACTGGCGGCCGATGACGGGCTGGTGAGAGGTTGGCACCATGGGGCTGCTCCCCAGGGCCCATGACCGCCAGCGACAAGCTTTTCTACTGGCTGTTCGAGAAGCAGCCCGATCGGATCCTGCAGCTTCTGCCTGAACTGGCGGCGGCAGGTGTGCCAGATGGGGATGGCTATCGGTTTGTTGCGCCGGTGTTCAAGGCCCGGGAATACCGGCCCGATGGGCTGTTTCTGGCGCTGGAGCACGGGAGTGAACTGCCTGCGTTGCTTTTGGAGGCGCAGATGCAGGCCGATCCGGAGTTCCTGCTGCGTCTGTATGCCGAATCGGGTCGTTTGCTGCAGCTGCAGCATCGTAATGGCCAGCCGATTCGCCACTGGCTGGTGGTGGTGCTCTGCCCTGTCAGAAGCATGGCGTTCGGCGATCCGGAACCGGTGGCGGAGTTTGTGGAGCGGCGGGTGCGCTGGCTGGAGCTGCAGCCCGCCCTGGCGGACCCACAGGCGCCACCGCTGCTGCGCACCCTGGCACTGCTGCTGGAGACGGAGGAGCGCCTGCCGGCCACCACCGCCGAGATCCGCACGGCGGTGGCTGGCACTGCTCTGGAGATGCAGATCGTCGATGCCACCGCCGCTATCCTGCTGGCACGCTTTACCACCCGACCGATACCGGAGATCTGCGCCATGGGCGGCATCACCCTGGAGGATTTCAGCCAGAGCGTTGCGTATCGGGAGATCTTTGGGCTGGGTGAACAGCGGGGGCTGGAGGAAGGCCGGCTAGAGGGGCGCCAGGAAGGTCGTCAGGAGGGCCGTCAGGAGGGCCGTCAGGCCGAGGCTGCGGCCCTCACCCTGCGGCAACTGCAACGCCGCTGCGGCACCCTCACCCCTGGTCAGCAGGCCCGCATCCGCGCCCTGCCGCTGCCCCAGCTGGAGGCCTTGGCCGAGGCGTTGCTGGATTTCCAGAGCTTGGCCGACCTGGCGGTCTGGCTGGCCACGGCAGGCTGAGCCGATGATTCGGCCCTTCTACGACCGGCGGAGTGCCAGCAGCGGGTCGCCTCCGGCTCAGGTGGTGGGCCTGGCTTGGCTGTGCGCCCTGATTTGGCTGCCCGTTCCCGGTCTCGCCATTGGCGAAAGCCCTGGAGTCCTGGACCCTGTGCCTGCAGCAGCCTCTGCTGCGGGCCCCTTGCTTGCGCAAGGCAAGCCGGCCCAGCCGCCGACCGGGGCCCAGGTGGAGGAGCTAGTCCGCCAGGCGGAAGCTCTCAGGGCCAAGGGTGCGTACGGGGATGCGGCAGGGTTGTGGGAGCAGATTCTGGCGATCGTTGAGCAACTGCTGGGGCCAGAGCATCCCTCCACCGCCACTAGCCTCAACAACCTGGCGGCGCTGTACGAAAGCCAGGGCCGCTACGGAGAGGCCGAGCCCCTCTACAAGCGCTCCCTGGCGATCCGCGAGAAGGTGCTGGGGCCAGAGCACCCCGACACCGCCACCAGCCTCAACAACCTGGCGGGGCTGTACCGAGCCCAGGGCCGCTACGGAGAGGCCGAGCCCCTCTACAAGCGCTCCCTGGCGATCTTCGAGAAGGTGCTGGGGCCAGAGCACCCCGATACCTCCACCAGCCTCAACAACCTGGCGTTGCTGTACCGAGCCCAGGGCCGCTACGGAGATGCCGAGCCCCTGTACAAGCGCTCCTTGGCGATCCTCGAGAAGGAGCTGGGGCCAGAGCACCCCGATACCGCCACCAGCCT
>CAYVWU010000420.1:0-1785 GCA_964455575.1 uncultured Cyanobium sp.
CACGCCACCAGGCATCGAGCTGCCGGATCTCCTGGTCGTCCTGGGGCGCCGTCATGGCCTGGCTGGCGGCGCTGGCGGGGAGAGCCATCAACGGAAAGGGAGGGACTCCCCCAGGGTTGCCAGGCGGGCGCTGGCTGGCAAGCGGCGCGGGACCAACGCCGCGCCAGCGCCGGCTCTGTCAGGGGCTGCTCACACAACGGGTAGGAATGCCTATGGCCAGACGCAGCGCTGCCGGCAACAGTGGGATCACCACCAGGGAGGTCCAGCGATGGAAGAAACGCCACCCAACCAGCGGTCAGGAGCGCACTGACCCCAGGCCCCTGCTCCAACAGTCTTGTCCCGATCCACGGTTTTCCGGCCCCCTGCGGGCCACCCCATGCATCGTTGCGGCGACCCTGTTTCCACGGTCGTTCAGGTGCCCAGGGGTCAGGAGAGAACCGATCCGATGGAAACCATGGCCCCAGGCGCCTGTCTCGGCAAACTCCGCCCCGGAAATTGAAGCTTCATTTACCCGAATCGCCAGGATGGTGGCGCTGACGATGCATGGATGGTATGCGCATGACGGCAGGATTTCACGCCGCGCCGCCTCGCCCATCACCGGCCTGAACAGGCCCCTCGTCTGAACACCTCAGCTGCCTCATTCACCCGGTTCCCGGCCGTCGCGGATCTGTTCCCATATTGAGCTGATTCCAGATTGCCAACGCGGCTCCCACCCGGGTGCCTGTTTCAGATCCTCGTGGCCCGGTCTCCCCAGGGAGGCCGGGCCCTCTTCGCTGGGCAGGTGCCAGGATCAGCGCCGCACCCGTGCCGGCGCCGAGGCGGGCGGGCCAGGCCAAGCCTGGCGTCAGCGCCGCAGAAAGGCGGCATCCGCCCGGGCGGTGCGGCAGGGGGCTCTACGATCCGGACGCTCAGTCCAGGCACATCGCCCCTACATCCCATGCTCATCGGTGAGCTGTATCTGGAAGCCATCGCCAGCGGCATCATCACCCAGGAGGAGATCGACTGGTTGACCACCCATCAGGCCGGCTTCAGCCGCGAGGAGGAGGCCAAGGCCCTGCAGATCGGCCGCCTGCTCGATGAGGGCCGCCTGCAGATCGGCTGTCGCCTGCTGGGTAGGCGGCTTGCCACTGCGGAGCCGGCCTGAGCCGGCCTGCTCTCTGCCGCTCTTCCCAGCCCTCTGGATGCACCGGGCCCCACTCAGGGCCCATTGGAAGTCGTGCCGATTGCCGTTCGAGCCAACGCTCCGGCGGCGCAGGGTGCGATCCGGCCAGGCCGGGCGGCGGCCCCCGGACAGCGAGCTTGAATCAGCCCTGACCCCGCAGCCAAGCCCCGCAGCCAGCCTCCGCTGACGATTCCGGGGCGGCCGCGAGCGCCCGTGGCCGGATCAGAAGCCCATCACCCTGGCCACCACATCGGTGTCGGGGGCGAGGCCGGTGTGGAAGCGGGAATCGTTGTTTTCGATCGCGGTGTTCGGATCCTTGAGGCCATTGCCGGTGAGCACGCAGACGACGGTGGCGCCGCTGGGTACCTCCTCGCGCCGCTTGAGCAGCCCGGCCACGGAGGCGGCGCTGGCGGGTTCGCAGAACACCCCCTCAGCGCTGCCCAGCAGCTTGTAGGCGTCGATGATCTCGGCATCACTGACCGCCGTGAAATCACCGTTGCTCTCGGCGCGTACGCGCAGGGCGTTGTCGCGGTTCGCCGGGTTGCCGATGCGGATCGCGGTGGCGATGGTGTCGGGTTGTTCGACGGTGTGGCCCAGCACCAGCGCCGCCGAGCCGGCCGCCT
>CAYVWU010000421.1:0-1784 GCA_964455575.1 uncultured Cyanobium sp.
GGCAGCGAGCCGCCAGCACCTCAGGCGGAGGCAGGTGGGGCTGCAGCGCCCGCTCAGTGGCCACGATCGCCGGGCGCCAGGCACTCGCTCCGCTCGGCCGCGCCCCCACCAGATCAGCCAGAACCTGCAATTGGCCCCAGGTGATTTCGCTGGTGGGGTCGAACGGTTCATACGGCGAGCCCTCGCTGGTGGGGTACAGATGGGCGGTGCTCCAGCCCATCAGTTCCAGCAGCGCCGCCCAGCGCCCCGCCTCCTCGAGCGTCGGCACGATCACCAGCAGCGGCGCAGGCTGGCCGGAGGTGTTCCCTTCCTGGGCCGCCAGGGCGCTGGCGACCAGGGCCCGACCGGGCCGTCCTGCGCCTCCGAGCCGCAGCCGCTCGCTCCGCCGCAGGCGCGCGGCCACCTCGGCGGTGAGGGGCACCTGCTGCAGCTGGCGCACCAGGGCGGTCAGGGGCATCGGGGCATCGCATCGGTAGCCCCCGATTGTGGCAACTGCCGCCCGCCGCACGAGTTCCCGCGTGGGCGCGGGCCGGGCACTTCAGAAGCCGGAATGAACCGACATGCTGGATCGATCGACCGAAAGCGGGATGAGAGGAACCCGGCCGGTGCTGACGCTGACGGCCCTGGCGCTGCTGCTGGCGGCGCTGCCCGATCTGCTCCGCCACCTGGAGCTCCTCCGGCAACCGGCGCGCACCCTGGCAGTGGCGCCGTCCACTTCCAGCGCCCCCCTGCCCGATCCGGCTCTGCGGCCGCTGGCGCTTCTGGAGGCGGGTCTGATGCAGCGCCTCGAGCAGGCCGACCGGGAGTGGATCCCCCGGGCCGAGCCGCTGCCGGAAGGCGGCACCCGCTATGTCTACAGGCGCCGCGCGGGCGATCCGGAGCTCACCCTCTCCCAGGTCCGCGCCCTGATCGCCCATCCCCCCAGCCATGCGGTCGAGCGTCGCGCCATCGTCGCGCTGCTCACCACCCTCGAACGCACCGGTGCCGGGGTGGGGCTGATCGAACCCATCAAGGCCGGTGCGGCGGCCGAATGGGATCCCCAGGCCCGCACCGTGCGGATTCGCCCCGATGTTCCCGATCAGGGCAGCCTCGAGTTCGCCCGTGTGCTCAACCACGAGGCCATCCACGTCGCCCAGAGCTGCGCCGCCGGAGGTGTGGGGGCGATCCCCCGCCCCCTGGGGCTCCTGGCTGACGGCGCACCCTCGCAGGACAAGCCCGGCTCCAGGCGGCCGGGCCCCGGGCGAGGAGCCGTGGACCGGACCTCGATGCAGAAGCTGGAGGAGGCTGTCTACGCCGATCTCAGCCCTGCCGAGAGGCGCATGGAGGAGGAGGCCTATGCCCTGCAGAACCGGATCGGCCTGGGCGTGAAGCTCCTGGCCATCCATTGCCTGGACGGCAGGATTCCGTGAAGGGGCGGCGCGCTGCGGCCCGCCCCGGATGATGCGGCTCGGCGCGTCTTCAGACGGTGGCCATGTGGCGGATCAGATCGAGGCACTTGCAGGAGTAGCCCCACTCGTTGTCGTACCAGGAGACCAGCTTGACGAAGGTGTCGGTCAGGGCGATGCCGGCGCTGGCGTCGAACACCGAGGTGCAGCTCTCGCCGAGGAAATCGGTGCTGACCACCTCGTCCTCGGTGTAGCCGAGGATGCCGGCCATCGGCCCCTCGCTGGCGGCCTTCATGGCGGCCTTGATCTGGTCGTAGCTGGCGGGCTTGGCCAGATTCACGGTCAGGTCCACCACCGACACGTCCGGGGTGGGCACGCGGAAGGCCATGCCGGTGAGCT
>CAYVWU010000422.1:0-1773 GCA_964455575.1 uncultured Cyanobium sp.
AGCGGGTGTACATGCGCATCAACATCAGCGCCCAATCCTGGGCATCGGTGCCGCCCGCGCCGGCATTGATGCTCAACACCGCCCCCTCCTTGTCGTAAGGGCCGCTGAGGAGCCGCTCCAGCTCCCAGCGATCGAGATCCCCGCGCAGTTGCCGCAGACCCCCGTAGGCCTCGCTCAGGAGATCCTCGTCGGGCTCGAGGTCGTAGAGCTCCAGAGTGGCGCGGCCATCCTCGACAAGGCCGCGCCAGCGAGCGAGCTGATCGAGTTGGGCCCTCACCTCATCGAGTTGGCGCATCTGCCGCTGGGCCTGGGCCTGGTCGTCCCAGAAGCCCGGCTGGGCGGCGAGCTGTTCGAGATCCTGCTGTCGCGCTTTCAGTGCGGGGACGTCAAAGACAGTCCTGGGCATGGCCCAGGCGGTCGCTGAGTTCGGAGAGGTCGCGCTTGAAATCCGTCAGGTCGAGCACGGGGCACCAGGGAGCAATGGCTCGACCCTATCAGCGCGGACCGTCATGCCTAGGATTGCCACCCCATGCCCTGACGCCTGATGTCTCCGGACGACCCGGCAGCCCCCTCTGGAGCCGCCACCGTGGAGATCTACACCTGGCGGTTCTGCCCCTTCTGCATCCGCGCCAAGGGACTTCTCGATCGCAAGGGCGTGGCCTACCGGGAGTACGCCATCGATGGCGACGACCAGGCGCGTCGCGCCATGAGTCAGAGGGCCGACGGTCGCACCAGCCTGCCCCAGATCTTCATCGACAACCAGGGCATCGGCGGTTGCGACGAGCTGCACGCCCTGGAGCGCCGCGGTCAGCTCGATGCCCTCCTGGGACGGAAGGGGTGAGGCAGCCGGACGACGTGGGGCGCGCCGATCGGACAGCGGGCGCGGCCCGCCCGCGGCAGCTGTTCGTGATCGATCCGCTGATGCGGCTCAATCCCGCCAAAGACACCTCCGTGGCCCTGATGCAGGCCCTGCAACGGGCGGGGGGCCAGGCCTGGTGCTGCGAGCTGGCGGATCTCTCCGCCGAGCACCACCCCGACGGCGGCTATGGCGCCTGGGTGAACGCCACCCCGCTGGAGCTGGCGGAGATGACCTGCCCGGAGGGTCGCTGGGTGGTGCCCGATCCCTGGGTGACCCGCGGGGCGCCCCAACGGGTGCCGCTGGATCACTTCCCGGTGGTGTGGATGCGCAAGGATCCACCGGTGGATGAGGCCTACCTCTACGCCACCCATCTGCTGGAGCTGGGGGAGCGGCGCGGGGTGCGGGTGATCAATCGGCCGGCCTCCCTGCGGGCCTGGAATGAAAAGCTCAGCGCCCTGCGCTTCGGCCACCGCATGGCGCCCACCGTGGTGAGCAGCCGGGTGGACACCCTGGCGCGGTTCGCGCGCGCGCAGGGGGAGGTGGTGCTCAAGCCCCTCGCCGGACGGGCCGGCCAGGGGGTGGTGTTCGCCTCCGCGGCGATGCCCGGCCTGCGGGCGCTGCTGGAGCTGGTGACACAGATGGAGGCGCTGCCCGTGATGGCCCAGGCCTTCCTGAGCGGGGTGCGCGCCGGCGACAAGCGGATCCTGCTGGTGGATGGGGAGCCCCTGGGGGCGGTGAACCGGGTGCCGAGCGATGGGGAGTTCCGCAGCAATCTGGCGGTGGGCGGACAACCGATGGCCACGGAGCTGACAGCCGTGGAACGGGAGATCTGCGCGGAGCTGGCGCCGGCGCTGCGGGCGGAGGGCCTCTTCTTCGTCGGCATCGACGTGATCGACGGCCGGCTGAGCGAGATC
>CAYVWU010000423.1:0-1769 GCA_964455575.1 uncultured Cyanobium sp.
AAACTGCTCAGATCCATTGTGCCGCAGGCGGTCTAACCTTTTTCAGGAGGCCCTCAACAGACGCTTCTGCAGGTTGGTGATCACCAGCTGATCGGTCATGCGCTGGCGTTTGTTGGCGCCCTCCGCCCGCAGACGGGTCTCCCGCAGCCGCCGGTAGCGCTGCAACTGCCGCGAGAGGGCCAACTCCGGACAGTCCGCGGTCAGAGACCCCCTCGGGATCCGCAGCGGTTCGACGATCCGCTCAGGAAAGGATTCGTTCAGGGCTTGGCGCAGGTCGTCCTTGAGACGCCGCACCATCACCACCTCCAGATCCCTTTGCTCGATCGGCACCCCCCGGGTGAAGCGGGTGGGGTCAAGCAGCTCCAACAGAGCCGAGAAGCTGTTGCTGTGGCCGTTGTGGGGCGTGGCCGAGAGGAACAGGCGGTGCTCGAACCGGGGCGCCAGATCCCGCAGGCCGCGCGTGAAACCCGAATCAATGGCGTAGCGGAGGCTGTTGCTCGCGGGCGCCGCGTGGTGGGCCTCATCGAGGATCAGCAGACTCTGGGACGGAGCCTCGCTGTCGCGCTCCTGCCCCTGGTCCAACCAGTCGATCAGTCCGCTGGTGATCTCCCCCTGCCGCAGCAGGGCATGGGAGATCAGAAAGCGGCTGCCCGTGCTCCACGGGTTGGTGCCATACCCCCGCTCCTGCCGCACCTTCGCCACATAGGCCCGATCCATCACCGTGAAGGTCAGCCCGAACCGCTGGGCCATCTCCTCTTGCCATTGCCGCAACACCGAGGGCGGGCAACTGATCACCACACGCCGGATGCGCTGCCG
This sequence comes from uncultured Cyanobium sp., assembly GCA_964455575.1. Lineage (GTDB taxonomy): Bacteria > Cyanobacteriota > Cyanobacteriia > PCC-6307 > Cyanobiaceae > Cyanobium. Next base: position 817 of record CAYVWU010000423.1, read on the forward strand.
CAGCAACATCTCCCGCAAAATGAGGCCGGCTTCGATGGTCTTGCCCAGGCCCACGTCATCGGCGATGAACAGCCCGACGCGGGGCATCTGCAACGCCTTGCGCAGGGGTTCGAGCTGATAGGTCTTCACCTCGATGCCTGCCCGATAGGGGGCCTGGAAGAGCTCTGGATCGGTGGCGGTGACGCAGTTCCAGCGCAGGGTGTTGAGGTAGGCCGAAAACTGCCGGGGTCGATCAAAGCCCCGCTTCGCCACCGCATCCCAACTGCTCTCGTCGAGCAGCTCGAAATCCACCTCGCTGCGGGGAAACACCGTCAGCCGCTGGCCGATGGCGTCATCCTCCATGCAATCGAGCGTCACCACCCGATCGCCCCCCTCCGGCACCTTGCGGTGGTCCGGAGGATCCACATCCCGCACCAGGTAGCGGCGCGTGCGGCAACGCACGATGGCGCCGGGCTTGAGCCTGGAGGCTGGCGTTGCGGGAGATGGAGTCATCGGGGGCGATTATGGGCAATTGAGCTGGCCACTGTCAGCCCGGAGCAACAAAGATGTTTTCCTCAACCATGCGGGAAGTGCATAGATAAGGCGTTCTGACCTGAACAAGCAGGGGAGCATTAAATTTATGTGCAGCCCAATTGTCGAGTAAAGGTGGAGTGCCAACTCTTCTCTGCAAGTCCCTCTCAAGCAGGGTGGTAATCCTGATATTTATTCCCCCACCAACCCCCTGGCTATCTCAAACTCCCGCTGAAAATCAAACCCCGCATCCTCTCCCGGCAGGAGCAGCTGCACGCCGACAAAGAGGAGGCAGGCAGCATGGAGGGCACTGATGGGCTCGGGGTTGGGGAGGTGGCGGAGCTGGAGGCGTGCGGTGGGGTCGTTGATCTTGAGCCCCTTCTGGCCAGCGGTGGCCACCTCCATCAGGAGCTGCTTCTGGGCAGCGGGGGAGAGGCTGGCGT
>CAYVWU010000424.1:0-1768 GCA_964455575.1 uncultured Cyanobium sp.
CGCCTGCGCTTTCTCGCGGTGGCGGACACCGGCAGCGGCGATGCCAATCAGCGGGCCGTCGGACAGCAGATGGCCGTGGTGCATCAGCGACGGCCGGTGGATCTGGTGGTGTTGGGGGGAGACAACATCTATCCCTCGGGGGATCTGGCGTTGGTGGAAACCACCTTCCAACGGCCCTACAGGGAGCTGTTGCAGGCCGGCGTGCCCTTCCATGCCGTGCTGGGGAACCACGACATCCGCACCGCCAACGGAGCCCCCCAGGTGGCCTACAAGCCGTTCGGCATGCAAGGGCGCTACTACACCTTGCGGCGTGGCCCGGTGGACTTCTTTCTGCTGGACACCAACGTCAACGCCGATTGGCAACGGCAGGTCAGCTGGCTGCGGACCGTGCTCGCCCGGAGCCGGGCCCCCTGGAAGGTGGTGGTGGGCCACCACCCGATCTATTCCTCAGGGTTCTACGGCAATGATCCCCACCTCGGCGCCAAGCTGACGGGGCTGATGGAGCGCCACGGCGTGCAGCTTTACATCAACGGCCACGAGCATAATTACGAGCGGAGCAAGCCCATCGACGGCATCACCTATCTGGTGGTCGGAGGGGGTGGAGCCAGCTTGCGTCCGGTGCTCGCCAGCGCCCAGTCCGTGCGGGCCGTGAGCGTGTTCAGCTTCGCGGAACTGGAGGCCACCCCCCGTGAGCTCAAGCTGTGGGCCTGGGATCGCAACGGGCGGCTTCTGGACCAGGCGGTGCTGGCGCGCCGAGACCCCTGAACCGCCCCTTGGCCCCTTGGCCCCTTGGCCACGCCGCCGCAGGGAGGCCCTCCTCCCGCTCTTCCGGGGGCCTCGCCGGCCTGGACTCTCCGCCCGCTGGCGCGGGTGATCCCTGGGCGCTGGGGTGACGGAGGCGTCGCGTCGCTCTGTGGAGAGGCCGACAAGCATTCATGCTAAAATGAAGAAATTCTAAAATGACAAATTCGTAGAGGTAATGAAAACTTGCATGATTGTTGATAAGTATAGCTTTTATTCGATTAATGTTTGCCGAGGTGAGGCGGTCTCTGGCCAGGTCGCCCATGGCGGTGTCATGCGGGGAGGTCTGGAGCGGCTGGCGGGGCGCCCGAGTCCCGGCGTCGAACCGAGGAGAATGCCCGTCGCTGCGGTCGGCCAGCCGTCGCGAGCGCAAAGGCCCGGGCTCCGTCGGGCTTCCGTCCTGGCACCACCGGTGTGGCCGCCCGGGCGGTCGTCCCTGGACACCCTCCTCGGCGCGGAGTCGAGGAGAGGTGGGGCGGGGAGCCTCTATCCTCCTCCTGCCGCTTCCCGCGTGATTTAGAACCGCTCATCCGTCCCAGCCTGTCCCGTTCCCGCACTCCATTGTTTTTCGCTTCATGGGCAAAACCGCAATCATCACTGGCATCACCGGTCAAGACGGCAGCTACCTGGCTGAGCTGTTGCTTGAAAAGGGGTATGTGGTGCACGGGATCAAACGGCGCGCCAGCAGTTTCAACACCAGTCGCATCGACCATCTCTATCAGGATCCCCATGAAGCCAATCCACGATTGGTGCTCCATTACGGCGACCTCACGGACAGCACCAACCTGATTCGCATCATTCAGCAGGTGCAGCCGGATGAGATCTACAACCTCGGCGCCCAAAGCCATGTGGCCGTCAGTTTTGAAGCCCCGGAGTACACCGCCAACAGCGATGCCCTGGGCACCCTGCGCATCCTGGAGGCCGTGCGCATGTTGGGATTGTCAGAAAAGACGCGGATCTATCAAGC
>CAYVWU010000425.1:0-1749 GCA_964455575.1 uncultured Cyanobium sp.
CGCTGCTGCGCTCGATCGGATCGAAGGGCAGGAGCTTCAGCTGGAGATCCGCCGCCAGCGAGAGGAAGGAACGACGCTCGTTCTGGGGATCCACCAGCAGGCCCTGCACCCGCTGGCGGCGCAGCTCGGCAGCCAGGCGGCGAAGGTCAGCGACCGACGGGTTCTCCTCCGGCAACTCCACCAGGGATTCCGAGCGCAGCCCGTAGCGCTGGGCGAAGTAGGGAGCCAGGTCGTGGAATGAGAGCATCGGCCGACCGGCGTAGGGGGCCAGCTGGCGGGCCAGGTCGCGGTCGAGGCGCTCCAGCTCGGCGAGGAAGCGATCGGCGTTGCGACGGAAGCAGGCAGCCCGGGCGGGATCCGCAGCCACGAGGCCGGCGCGGATCGTGCGCACCTGGGCGGCAGCGCGGCGGGGATCCAGCCACACATGCGGGTTGGCGGCCTGGCCGTGGGGTTGGGTGTCGTGCGCGTGGGAATGGTTGCTGTGGCCCTGGGGCCCGAGCGGAAGGGGATCGATTCCCGCGGCGGCTTCGATGCGCCGCGGCCCTCGACTGCCGCCTGCCGCCAACAGCCTCTGCAAGGGAGCTTCCAGGCCCAGGCCATTGAACACAACCACGTCGGCTCCCTGCAGACGGGCGATGAGCTGAGGGGTGACCGGCAGCTGATGGAGATCGACGTTGGCGCCCAGCAGCGGCTCCACCTGGGCACAGGATCCGGCCACCGCCTGGGTGAACAGCCCCACCGGCAGGACGGTGGTGACCACCCGCAGGGGGGGCGGAGCGCCCCCCGTCGCCGCGGGGGGCGGAGGAGGCGGCAAGGGCGCGACGGCACAGCCACACAGGGACAGGGCCGCCACCCATGGCAGCCCGGACACCATCGCAGCAGACCCAGACCCACGCACAGAAGCCGGCATTTCCCCGCCTATCAGATGGGAATGATTCTCACTCTGCCAGGACGGCGATCACTCGCTCGTGCTGCGGAAGCGGCGATGGCCCACAGGAGTCGCTTCGCCGATCGGCTGACAGGCGGCACGGGAGCCGTGTTCCGCCATGGGCTGGTGAAAGCACAACAGCCGAACCGGCACTCGCAGGATCGGCGGCGGGGCGACGGGGGGATGCCCTGGAACAAAGGGAGCGGGTGCCATGCGCCAAACGGCGGGAGCCGGCACTGATCCTGCCGCACGCACCGATGCCGCCCAACGGGGGCAGCTCAGGGAGCTTTGACCCGGGCCAGAAGGCGGAGGCTGTCGAAGAAAGCGGCAACCAGCAGACAGACCGACAACGAACCCAGGACCGCTGCCAGCAACTGGGTCAGCGACAGCAGCGGGGCCACCAGGGCCAGACCCGCCACCACCAGCAAGGTGCGCAGCACAACCACCGGGAACAGCGGACTGCCAACCCCACTCCAGCTGACACCGCGCCCGGTCAACTGCCTGGAGTGGCGTTCGATCAGCAGGAACAGCACGACATAGAGCAGCAGGAGCACAGGGAACGGACTGAGGGCTCCGAGCACCTCGTGCCAGCGGTCGCGGAACCCGTGCAGGAGCGCCCCCAACACCAGCGAAAAGGCCACCATCAGGCGGAAGCTTGTGGCCAGGTATCTGCGCATCAGCCCAAGAGGCGGGGGCAACCCTGCGCGCGCAGGGTTCGCCGCGGTTTTTTCAGACGGGACCAGACGTTTCTTCACAGACTTCTTGGCTGAATCAGGCAAAGGCTTTGAAAAGCATGGAGGTTTGGGCGATGACTGCCTAAA
>CAYVWU010000426.1:0-1749 GCA_964455575.1 uncultured Cyanobium sp.
TGTCGTAGCCGTGGCCGGCGCCGGTGCCCTCGCGGATCAGCAGGCCGCGGGAGCCCGCAAACACCGTGATGCGCACGCGGGCGATGTAGGTCACGCCCCAGCCGGGCTTGCGCTCCTCGCCGATGGGCCGCTCGGCCTGGGTCACGCAGTGGCACGCCAGGGTCTGGCGCTGCCAGCCATCAAAGCCAAAGATGGCATTGGCCTCCTCGATCACGGCCCAGCCCTTGAGGTAGGGCACAGAAGCCCGGCCCTGCTTGCGGGTGCAGATGCGTGCGGGATCGAGCGGGGAGGCCAGGGCGGTGAGCTGCTCGGGAGAGAACCCCCCTGCGGGGGGCTGGGGCGGTGCGGCCTGTTGGCGTTCGGCGGTATCGAGGTCGCGGAGCACCTGCACCACGCCGCGGCGATCGGTGGGGCGGGCAAGGGGAGCAGCGGCGGAGCGCTGGGCGGTGGCAGGGCGCTGGGCAGCACTGGGGCCGCCGGAGGCCTGGCCGAGGCCGTTGGCGGTGTGGCCGTTGCCGTTGGTGGCGGGATTGGTGGAAATGATCGTCATGGCAAGCAATGCGAAAACCGCAAGAAGTGCAAGGAGTGGAAAGGAAGGGCTGAGCCCGAGAACCCAGCCCCGCGGGGATGCCGAACGCAGCCAGCACCCCCACCGCAAGGGGGCCTGTGGCCCCTAGTGGATGGACCAGTGGCGGCGTTTGAGGAGGCGTGCGCCGGGGACGGCGGTAGAGGCGAGGGAGAAGGCCAGGGGCGCGGCCTGCTCTTTGGAGAGGCCGGCGGTGGCCTTGGCGATCGCCTGCTTGATCCGCTCCTTGATCGAGGATTTATCGGGCGCCTTGCTGGTGGCCACCGTCACCAGATCGGCGGGGATGGCGTCGGGGTCGTCGATGACGACCTGATCGGCGGTGCGGCTGGTGAGCTTGTGATCCAGCAGGCGGAAGCTGGTGGAGCCGGGGGAGAGGCGGGTGAGCACGCCGAGGAGGGAGGCTTCCAGGGAATCGGCGCGGCTGGTTTCACTGCGGGCCAGGGCGGAGAAGCGCTTGGCCTGGCCCTGGTGGTAGTTGGCGTCGCCGCGGAGGCGCTCGATCACCCAGCAAACGGCGTCAGCCTTGCGGTGCAGGGCCTCCTTGCGGGATTCCTCGGCGGCGAGGCATTCCTCGAGATCGGCAACGGCGAGGGCGTGCTCGGCCTCATCGCCGGTATCGAGGCGCTCAGCGAGTTGGGCGATCCAGCGGGTTTCCGCCTGGAGCTCGGCGCCCAGCTCCCAGAGCGAGGGCCCGCGGGGCGCCTGCTCGGCGGGTGGGGCGGTGATGGGGAAGGAAACAGACATGGGCGTGAGAAGTGGAGAGCAGCCCTGTGGCCAGTGGCCTGGGGCCAAAGGAGAGGGGCGGGAGGCCGGAGGTGTCACCCCCACCGCAAAGGGGGCTATGCCCCCGCCCCCAGATCGAGGATTTCGAGTGGGAGGGGCGTACGCCCCTGGAGGCGGCGGGCCTGATCGAGGAGGGAGGCGGTGCCCTTGTGGCCTGGGAAGGCGATCACCAGCACGCCGGTGGGTGTGAGGCGGCCGTAGGCCGTGGCTTCCTCGTTGGCGCGGCGGAGCATCTGGCCATTGCGCACCGGCCCGGCGGCGATGCCATAGCGGGCCCACTGGGCGGGCATGGCCTGGGCGGCCCAGCCGAGGCGATCGGCAGCGGTGGCGATGGCTTGATCGGCACCGCGGGCAGCGCCATGGAGGAGGAGATGCACGAG
>CAYVWU010000427.1:0-1744 GCA_964455575.1 uncultured Cyanobium sp.
TGATTGCCGAAGGGGTGGTGCAGGGCGGCATGACACCGAAGACGGAGTGCTGCATCCGTGCCCTCGCCCAGGGTGTGGCCGCCGCCCACATCGTCGACGGGCGTGTCCCTCACGCGCTGTTGCTGGAAGTCTTCACCGACGCGGGGATCGGCACCATGGTCGTGGGCAGTCCGCGGCAGGTTTCGGCCTGAGGACGCCATGGCCAGCAGTGCCCCCGACCCCCTCCCGTCCGCCCTGGCCGAGGCCCGGGCGGCCATTGAACGGGGCCATTACGCTCGGGCCGTGGCGCTGCTGGAGCCCTTCTGCGAGGCGCATCCGGCCACCCAGTCCCCTGGCGACACCCTGAGGTTGCTTCTCGTGACGGCATGGATGGGCCTGGGGGAGGGGGAGCGAGCCGCGGCGTGTTGCCGCGCTCTTCTCGGCAGTCCTGATTCCCGGCGTCGCGCCGAGGCCCGTGATCTGTTGCTGGTGCTGGAGGCTCCCGCCCTGCGGCGGCCGCGCAACTGGTCGCTCACCCTGCCTCGGCTGGATCAGGCGCCGCCGCTGGAGGGGCTGGCCCCGGGCGCGCGGCGCCGCTCCTCGGCCAGGGCTGAGGAGGCGCCCCCTCCTCCTCCCGTGGGCCCCACGCGGAGTCCGCGAGGATTCGTGGCGATCGTGGTCGGCCTGTTGGTGGTCTGGTTGTTGAGCAACCTCCTCTCCGGCTGCATGCGGGTGGAGACAGAGCTGGCCTTCGCCGGTCCCGGTCGGGTGCGCCTGCACCACCATCTCGAAGCCGTGGCGGGGGCGCCGTTGCCGTTCCAGGAGGCTCTGGCCGCCGCGATTGTCGCGGCGGAGCCCGCCACCGTGGTCGCCACCAACGGGCCCGCCACCGATCTCACCAGCCCGGTGCTCACCCTGGCGGAGGCGGAGTCCACGCTGGTCGACACCCTGCGGCTCGCCGCCGCCCAGGCGGGCCTGGCCCTGCCGGACCCCCTCCTGGATCTTCACGAGACCAACTGGCTGCTCGGCGTGCGGCAGCACCTGCTCATCCGTCTGGATCTGCGCGCCCTCCCCGCCTTCCCCGGATTGCGGCTCAACCTGCGCTTCACGCCGTTGACGCGGCGCGCCATTCAAGGCGCAAGCCCGCTGGAGGTGCGGCCGGTCGAGGGTGGCCGGGCCTGGGTCTGGCCGCTGCGGCCGGGAGAGATCAATGCCCTGGAGATTCGCGGGTGGCGCTGGAATCCTCTTGGTTTTGGCGCCCTGGCCATCCTGGCGGGACTGGTGCTGGTGGTGCTGCTGCAGCGGATGCGGGTGAGGCTCGGGATGGGCCTGCCGGAACTGCCCAAGTAACCCCCCCTCGCCCCATCACTTTCGTTGCTTCACAGGTGGAGGGGGTCGGGATCAATCGCCAGGGAGACCTCCCGATGGAGCAGTCGCCGCAGCTCCTCCTCCGGGGGCAGGGGCAAAGGCGATTCGGCTGGACCGTGCAGCAGGATCTGCCAGCGGCTCCGTCCCGCCACCCGGGCGACCGGTGCCGGGGCCGGACCGATCAGGAACCACCCCGCGGCCGCCCCCTCCGGGCGCAGCCGTTCCGCCAGGGCCGTGGCGGAGGTGGCTGTGGCGCTGGCGGACGGACCGGCGAGGCGCAACAGGCAGGCACGGCTGAACGGCACCAGGCCGGCGCCGCGCCGCAGGGCGGCCTCCTCCGCCAGAAACTGCCCGTAGCGCCCGTCCACCAGATGGCGGATGACGGGATGGTCGGGGG
>CAYVWU010000428.1:0-1739 GCA_964455575.1 uncultured Cyanobium sp.
AGAGCGTCTTCTTCCTCTTCGAAAGCGACATACTCGTTTGTAGCAACCTTGTATGCGTTCAGGGTGATTTCCTTTAGAGCGTGTGTAGCATTGCCACCAGCGCTATTGCTTGTACCGAACTGGTTGTTCTGTACCCAAGTTGCCATGCCAGCCTCTGGGTTTACAGGGATGGTCATAACGTTGGTTTGCATCTGGATAGCACGCATTGTAGGTGCAACTACCAGGCGACGGCGAACTTCGTTTTCCATTTGCAGGCTAACTTCTAGTTCCCATGTAGCGCTTGGTAGGTGTGGGCTCTGACCACTTCCACCGTACTTTTGTACTAGTTCACGACCAAACTTGGTGTCGTTTAGGCTCTTGCCACTCATCTTGCCTAGCAGAACGGCCTTTTCCTTGTCGGCGTAGGCTAGTTCGTTTTGCTTGTTATCAGCAAATTGCATCTTGCTCTTTTGGATGGCTTCTAGTTCAGCAGCCTTCTCCTTTAGAGCAGCTTCTAGACCCTCTAGGGCCTTCTTGCTGTCAGCACGCTCAGCTTCTAGACGCTTCTCAACTTCGGCCAGCAGCTTGTCAGCACCGGTTTCGGTAGGAGTAACGGCAGCAACTGCAGCCTTGATACGAGCTTGTAGCTCAGCTTCTGCCTTTTCAGCAGCAGCCTTCTCTTGAGCAGCCTTTTCTTGGGCCTGAATCAGGCTCTTAGTGGCTTGCTCGGCAGCCTTAGCAGCAGCGTCGGCTAGCATCTTTTCTAAATCTTTTGGATCCATATTCCATTCCTTTTTAATGTCGCTACTTGCTTCCGTTGAGGATTCTAGCCCTTTAGCTGACTCGCTACTGGGTGCAAATTGCGTTTTGAATAACTTAAATTCCTCGTCACTGTCAAATGATTTGGATAAACTAAACAGTGTGTTTTGGTTTGCTGGCACTGACACGACGGAAATTTCATGTAGTTCCAAGTCTTTTACTAAGAAAACTTCCGCTGCTGTGTTATATTCAGCATCTTTGATGCGGAATCCGATACTAAAGGCACTCAAGATGCCTTTCTTAATCAGCTTGTAAACATCGCCGGCTGCGTCAGAGATTTTGGCTTTGATCCACAATCCCTTTTCATCGACTTTGTGTTCTACCATTTTACCAACAGGCATTGTGTGGTTGTGGTAAGCCAGGATAACAGGATTCTTTAGGTAGTCCTGTAGTCCCTTTTCCCAAACACCACTGGGCACCACGTCGCCGTGGCGGTCCTTGTCGTTGGTAGACGCGTAACCTTCGATCATAATGCTCTGATCTTCGTCATCGTCTTTAGGTAGAGCCTTTGCAGTAAATTTACTGTTAAAGTAAAGTATTTTATCTTTTTCTACCATAATACTCCTTTATTGCTCTGGTCTACCACCTTGCGATGGATCAGCAGCACTACCAGCAATGTTTGCTGGTATTCTCAATGTGTCATGTCCCGGTAAGGAGTCATAACGCAATTCTTTGCGGGCTTCGTTAGGAGTGATAACTCCGCCGTTAACTAAACTTGCGTGATACTGTGCAATGTCTTTAAGTTCTGGCTGTAATGCACTAACGTTGCTTGTAATTGGTTCCACATCATATCCGAAGTACCGTTCGATACTTGAAACATACTTGCGGACTGCTGGAATAACTGTTTCCAAGTAAAATAACCGAAGATTAGGGGAAATGTTAGCATTGTTGCCTCCCATTAACAGGATGGGCGGAACTCCCACTGCGGTCATAATCTTTTC
>CAYVWU010000429.1:0-1733 GCA_964455575.1 uncultured Cyanobium sp.
TCCCTTTGCGTGGTGTAAATCCGGAGGCCCGACTGCCCTGATCAGAGAGTGAACAAGGTGGAATGACGGGATGTCATTCCCGAGGGGATGAATCGCCTCGTTCATTCACCTTGCATGGTTAGCAATGAACTGTCAAGTCATTCACTTCTTGGCGGTGTGGTGGAGACGCAGGGTTCAGCGCCGGCCCCCGGGCGCCAGAAATCCGGCCCGCCCTGTGGGGGGCGTGCCAGATCCCTGACTGGGGCCTGAGTGTCTGCTGTGGGCTACTACGGCATGGCAGCAATCTCCTGATGCGGTTCCGGCAGGGCCTCGGCACTGGGAGGGATGGCGGCCATCGATTCAAGCGAGAACATCCGCCGGCCATCCAGCTGCCAGTGCTCGTCCTGCTCCAACAGCACCGCACCCACCAGGCGGGTGATCGCGGCGTCGTTGGGGAAGATGCCCACCACGCGGGTGCGGCGTTTGATCTCCTCATTGACCCGCTCGAGCAGGTTGGTGCTCCAGAGCTTGCGCCAGTGGCTGGCTGGGAAGTGGCGGAACGCCAGCACATCCTCCCGGGCCGTGGCCATGAGATCAGCCGCCCTGGGGAACTTGGCGGTGAGCATGGCCGCCACCTGATCCCATTGCTCCTCCACGGCGGCGGCGCTCTGTTGGGTGAACACCGAGCGCAGAGCGGCGGCCACCATCTCCTGCTGGGCTTTGGGCACCGTCTGCAGGAGGTTGCGGGCAAAGTGCACACGGCAGCGCTGCCAGGAGCAGCCCTGGAACATGCGGCCCACGGCCTTGGTCAGGCCGACATGGGCATCGCTCACCACCAGCCGCACGCCGCTCAGGCCGCGCTGTTTGAGGCTGGCGAGGAACTCCCGCCAGAAGGGCTCGCTCACGCTGTCGCCCACCTTGAGCCCCAGCAATTCCCTGCGGCCATCAGCGTTCACGCCCATGGCGACAACGACGGCCCGGGAGCAGACCTGGAGTGTCTTGCCGAGCCGGCCGTGGAGGTAGGTGGCGTCGAGGTAGACGTACGGGTAACGGCTGCCATCGAGGGGCCGCTCCAGGAAGGCATGGATCTGGGCGTCGAGGCCCTGGCAGATGCGGCTGACCTCCGAGCGGGAGATGCCGGCCTCCGAGCCGATCGCGGCCACCAGGGCGTCGACCTTGCGGGTGGAGACGCCCTTGACCCAGGCCTCCATGATCACGGCATACAAGGCCTGATCGATCCGTCGCCGAGGCTCGAGGATCGTGGGGAAGAAGCTGCCTGAACGGAGTTTGGGGATCGCCAGCGGGATGTCGCCCACTTGGTTGGTGAGCAGGCGTGGCCGGCTGCCGTTGCGGTAACCGCAGCGTTCCTCCGTGCGCTCATGCCGATCAGCACCGAGCACAGCGGCGACCTCGAGCTCGATCAGCTGCTGCAGGCCATGGCGGGCCAGCTCGGGAATCAGCTCCCCAGCTGTGCTGCCATCGAGTAGCGCCGCCAGGGCGGAGGCGCCAGAATCTGCTTTGGGCATGGTTCGTCTGGTTGAGGTGGTACTCGAACCAGGGAAGCGGGCCTGCCCACCCCTTGCAACGACGGGCGTTATCGGAGTGGACGGTCAGCTCCGGCGGTGCCGGGGCTGAGGCCCCAGGAATTTCCACCACTTGGAGGGACTCAGGCCTGACGTAACCAGTGGGCAAGTGAATGTAATTAGGGCTTGCTGAGAAATCCAAATCCACTGCAACGCAGTTGATTCTAGTTG
>CAYVWU010000430.1:0-1722 GCA_964455575.1 uncultured Cyanobium sp.
AGCGGATCCACTGGATCAGCTGCCAGGGCCCCCAGGTGGCGGGACCCGGAGGAAGGGGCATGGGGAGGGGGAACGCTGGGAAGAACCTAGGCGCGTCGGCCCGCCGCGGCGGCCTGGCCGGACCGCTCAATCGGGCGGCTGGGGCGAGGCGCCCTCCAAGGCCAGGGCCCGCAGGAGCCGCTGGCGACCGCCGCGGTCGCTCAGAGCCAACCGCAGCCAGCTGCCGTCCAGCCCCGGGAAGGAGCGGCAATCGCGCACCAGGATGCGGTGGCGACCTTCCAACACCCGCCGCAGGGGTTCGAGCGACAGGGGCCCCGCCGGGAGCTGGCCGCGCACAAGCAGGAAATTGGCCGCGGAGGGCAGCGGCTCCAGACCGGGCACGGCCGCCAGCCCCTCGGCCAGGGCCGCTCCCTCCCGCCGCACCCAGTCCCGCACCCGCGCACACCAGCGGCCATGGGCCGCGGGATCGGCCAGCAGAGCCTCCCCCGCCGCCACGGCCAGACCGTTGAGGGGCCAGGGATCGCGCCAGCGGGCCCAGTGCCGCAGCCGTTCAGGGCTGGCCACGGCATAGGCCAGGCGCAAGCCGGCCAGCCCGTAGAGCTTGGTGAGGCTGCGGATCACCACCAAGTTCGGATGGCGGGCCACCAGGGGCAGCAGCGAATCCCCCTCCCCCCACGGGCTCAGGGGGAGGAAGGCCTCGTCCACAATCACCAGCCCGGCGCGCTCCAGCAGCGGTTCGAGGGAGGCGCGGCTCCAGAGCTGGCCGGTGGGGTTGTGGGGATTGGTCAGCCAGAGGGCGACGGGCTCGGGCGCACCGGCCACCTCCAGGGGAAAGGGGGCGGGGAAGGCCTCCCCCCAGCGCAGCGGCAGGGGCCAAGGGCGCCAAAGCCCCCCCCAGCAGGCCAGGGCCCGGGGGTAGTCGGCAAACCCGGGCGTGGGCACCAGGCTCGTGCCCACGGCGGCGGCGTCGCGGGCCGCCCAGGTGAAGAGCTCCGCGGCGCCGTTGCCGGGCAGCACCTGCTCCGGCTCCAGCCCGTGAAGGCGGGCCAGGGCCCCGCGCAGCGCGGTGAAGGCGCGATCGGGATAGTCGCGCAGGGGCGAGCGCTCGCCCCCCAGCAGGGCCCTGAGCAGCAGGAGCCGCAGGGGCAGCGGGGGGGCGAAGGGAGCCAGCGACGCGCTGAGGTCGAGAAGCTGGGAGGGGCGGCAGCCGAGGCGACGGGCGATCGCCGCCCGGTTGCCTCCATGGGTGGCGGGAGGCATCGGCGGCAGAGCAGGTAAAAATCCACTAAACAACAACGAGGAAGCGTGCCCTTCCCCCCGCGCCCTGTGAGCGTCCGCTTGTGACCGCCGCCCCCGTCAGCCCCCCCAGCCTGGGGCCTGTGATCACCGCTCTCAGCCAGGTGCTGCTGGGCAAGAGCCACGAGGTGAAGCTGGCCCTGGCCTGCCTTCTGGCGCGGGGACACCTTCTGATCGAGGATCTGCCGGGCACCGGCAAATCCACCCTGGCAGAGGCCCTGGCCCGCAGCTTCGGCCTCGAATTCCGCCGGGTGAGCTTCACCAGCGATCTCCTCCCCGCCGATCTGACCGGCGTCAATGTCTGGGAGGCGGCCCAGAGCCGCTTTCGCTTTCAGCCCGGCCCGCTCTTCTGCCAGGTGCTCCTCGCGGACGAGATCAACCGCGCCTCCCCCCGCACCCAGAGCGCCCTGCTGGAGGGCATGGCGG
>CAYVWU010000431.1:0-1713 GCA_964455575.1 uncultured Cyanobium sp.
AGGAGCAACTCAAGGCCCTCTCCCCTGGCCACCGCGATGCCTTCTCCCGTGCCTTTCGTGCCGCCTTCCAGGTGCCTGATTCCACCCCCTCGGTGGCAGGGCTGATCCGCCAGGAGCGGCACCGCATCTGGATTCAGGAGTTCCTTGCCAAAGCCACACGGAGCTGAAGCCACCTGCCGGGGCCCACTTCTAGGGGCTCCGGCTTTCCTTCCAACCCTGCAAGACTTCCACCCATGCTCCACAACCTAGGCCGCGTCGTCGCCACCGCCGCCCTCGCCACCGCCGTTCCCCAGCAACAGATCACGGCCCTGCTCGATCGCCATTCCGCTGGCGATTGGGGCGATCTCGGCGCCGACGACATGGCCGCCAATGATGAAGCAGCCCGCACCGGTGATGGACGCCTCTTCTCCAGCTACGACACTCCCGAGCACGGCACCATCTGGATCATCACGGATGACATCCGGGGAGAAGGGGATGGACCACTGACGACGGTGCTTTTTCCTGACGACTACTAATGGCTGATCCCCTCCAGATCGAGCAGGGCCAGGGAGGGTGGGCAGGACCGGGAACAGCAGAAAGGGGCCGACCCTCGGCCGACCCCAATCCTCAGCAACCCCTCAACCCTCGGCCTGAATCAGCCGCCGATGCCTCCTCACCCTGGCATCGATCTCCTCCACCCGCTGGAGCACCCCAGCCAACACCGGCAACACCTCCTCCTCGAGCAGCGCTATCTCCTCCTCCCCATACGGCACATCGATCCACCCCCGAGGAATCAACCTCCCCTCACCCGCTGATTGCTTGAGCATTCCCTCGATAGCTTGCCGACACCCTTCCATCACCGCAAATGGATCCTCCAGCACCCGAACCGGAGCCACGCTGACCATGAGAGCAGCCGCCAAACGGCGGAGCGACGGGACACCGTAAGGAACGCCCCGCCAGTCAAGGGGCAAGACCTCAGCTGATGCGCGGTGAGCCCCGCAGGGGCGATCGCGCCAACGTCCCAAGCCGTTGCCTCGCGAAGCCCTTGACCAGGGGCGATCCTGGAGGGGGCCGGCGCGGAGCACTGGTGGGGCGGCAGGAGCACCGGCCGGACTCCCCCGCACTGCTGAGGCCCTCGGGACGATGCACCACCCCAGGCAACCAACCCGCCCGCAAGGCTTGCACCAGACCCAGGGCACCCAGCTCGCCGAACAGTGCACCCCAACGCCCTCGTCTCGAACCAAGGGGGGGCTGACGCTCTTGGCCATCCCCCAGCCATCAGCCCCATGCTCACAAGCCCGGACTCCGCCTTGAGCCCCTCGGTGATCGCCAAAGAAACGCCATGGGCACCCTTCCACACTGCCCCCCACCCAAGCGGCAGCAAGGATCAGGCCGGGCTGCGTTTCCCCAGGGGCGCACCTCTCGGTGCGACGCAGTCCTTGCAGCCACTCGGGCGGGAGGCGCTTGGCGGGCGTCCCACGCCGTTCCTTCCATGGCGATCCCCTCCGGTCCCTGCTGCCAGATCCGTGCTCTGGTGATGCATGTCTATCCAGATGGCATCAAGGAGTATGGCCATGAGCGCCAGATGGTCCCCCTTGGTCGTCGAGGCAAGCCCGTCAAAAAGGTGCGCTTCATTCCGGCCGAGAAAGCCCATGCTCTCGCTCGCAAGCTGCAGGGGCGGTTTGGAACAACCGTGTCGGTGCTCTGAGGCTCAGGCCTCAGCCGGCCGGGTTT
>CAYVWU010000432.1:0-1710 GCA_964455575.1 uncultured Cyanobium sp.
CTCCGAGAGCCGGGCCTTGGCTTCATGGATCGGCCAGCTCTGCATGGCACCCGGCGGCATCGATGACCAATCTAGTCATGACCCCGAGGACCCACCACGACCTGCCCAGGCAGCATCCACGTACGCGATGTCGGATTGAAAGGGGCGGATGATCTGAAGCTCTGGTCGTTCGCGACAGACCATGGCCATGCTCTTATGAGCAAAGACGATGACTTTAAGAGCCTCAGCCTACTCAGGGGGACGCTCCCCCCAAGGCGATCTGGCTGGTGATCGGCAATACAGCCACTGGCGACATCCTGCAATGTTTACTGCATCACTCCACTGCGATTGGATCGTTTCTGCATGAGGAAGTCACATCACTACTGACGCTCCGCAAGTGCTGATCATCCCGGCCGGATGAGGTGCAGCTCTATGTACAGCTCCGAGTTCGACCGGCACTTTGAGGAGGGCGAATCAGGCCTTGAGGCACACGATCTTGGGGGGGAGTCGCTCCACCGCATCGATCGGTTGATCCGCGTTTTGGCGCCGGAGCTCAAGACCGGCAGCCTGAGGTGCAGATGCGTGCCGATCCCGGCTTCTGCCAAGACTTGTTAGGGCTGTTCCGATCCCATCAGGCCGGCTGCAAGGCAGGCGGGATCGGCAGCAAGGTCTCGATCGCGCTGCTGTCGCTGATCTGGGAGTAGTGCTCCACCGTTACCCCGACCGGACGTCCTTGATCATCGAAATCGACGATCAGGTTGTCGCTGATGGCCTCCGAACTGCTGCTCTCCCGCTCGGCCAGGGCGATGTAAAGCGTTTCGGTATCGGGGAAGTAGCGGATCTTCATCGCGTCGGGGGCGGTGCCGGTGGGGATGGGGGCTGCGTGCGGCTCAGGCTCCGGAGGAAGCCCCGATCAAAGAAGGCGTTGTGAACGGTCTCTCTCTCCTCAACGGTAATGACCCTGAGCGCACGGTTCTCGGCTTCTGGCACAAGTCCCCACAGGGCATAGCGCCCATCTGGCTGCCGGCGCTCCTCCAATGGCTTGGCCATCACCCGCAGGATCCACGCCTCCTCGATGCCCGGGTGCTTGGCTCGCACCACATCGCGGAAGTAGGCCGTCACCCTCATGGAGGGCATTCTCCCCCGGGGACGGCGGCACCGGCGGAACCCCCCGCACCGCAACCGCTCCGGGCGACCGGGCCGATCAGCAGGCATGAGCCGTCGGCACCAGCCGACAGATCCCCGGCGACCGACCCCGTGAAGCGCTGGGCTCAGGCAACAACCCACCGAGATCAGCACCCCCAACAGGCGACAGCACCCCCCGGATCCAGCCACGCGCGATGGCGAGCCCTCACCCAGCAATGCCCCACCACCTCGGCCCCGCCAGGGCTGACGCAAGCCGCTAACCCCTGCGGGGAGCGGCCCTGGCACAGCCGCTGCGGCGAGGCGCGGGGTCGGTGTTCCTCGCCATACCCCCATGGCCTCCTCCGCCCTCTGCTGCCCGGTCCGCCAGGTGCTCGTGCACGTCTATCCCGGCAGCAGCAAAGCCTGGTCAGAGCCCCGCATCACGGTCCATATCGGCCGCCGCGGCAAGCCCGTCCAGAAGCCGCGCCTGATGCCCCTGCTCACCGCCCTCTCGGTGGCCCGCAAGCTGCAGGCGGCGCGGGTGGGCACCGTCTCGGTGCAGGGAGCCCCATGGGGCGGGCGGCCACAGGCCGCCTTGGCGCGGGG
>CAYVWU010000433.1:0-1704 GCA_964455575.1 uncultured Cyanobium sp.
CTTGCTCCACGTAGCTGCGCAGAAGCTGCTTGAGGCTGACACGCTCCTCGCTGGCCGCCCGGGCTTTCAGCCGTATCGTCCGGCAGGCGGAAGCCGGTGGAGCTGTCGAACAGCTTCAGGGGCAGGCCGCTTGCACGCAGTGCAAGGCCCGGGACGACCATCAACGAGCCGTTGCGGGCGCCGGTTTCGCTGCCGGTGGGGGTCATCAGGATCAGGGAACCATCGGCCGCCAGCTCCAGCACCGCCTCGCGATTGGCCCAGCACAGCGCTTCGAACTGCTCGGGGGTGAAACGCAGGCAGGTCGCGAGGGAGAAGCGACTCTGCTGGACCCAGGCACGGCTGGACAGAGGCACAGATCGGGATCCCTCAGCGCCGTGGCTGGCGTCGGCGGAGCCGAGAGTCAGGCGTCCTCACCACAGGCACTGGAGATGGGGATAGGCCCTGATTTTGCTGTCGGCGCTGAGCAGGGGCACCGCCAGCTCGCGAGCCTGAGCCACCAGGAAGCGATCGGCGGGATCGGCGTGAAAGGGCTCCGGCAGCCGTGTGGCCGCGACCGCCACGGCGGGCTCCAGGGGCAGCAGACGCACCGCCGGGATCGAGGCCACCAAGGCCAGCCAGCGCTCCACCTCCAGGCTCAGGGCCAGCCGGCCCCGCTGGACGAGCATCGCCACCTCCCAGCAGCTGATCGCCGAAACGAGCAGTCCGGGGGGCTGCCCGGGCTGGGCAGAGCGCTCCACCTCCTCCACGATCGCCGCCAGGGCTCTGGGGGAGAGCCTCTGCAGATCGCCACTGGCCCACCAGAGCAGGGCATGGGTGTCGAGCAGGATCACGCCAGCGCCTCCCAGTCCCCCTCGGCGACCGGATCCAAAGGATGGTCGTAGCGCAGCAGCGACCCCCGGAGTTGCTCCAGGGGGTCGTCGCTGGGGGATTGGATCGGGCGATAGGGGCGCACCTCCAGGGTGGGCCGGCCGTGATCGGTCACCACCAGGGGTTCGCCGCTGGCCTCGATCTGGCGGAACAGCTCCAGGGCGTGGGCCTTGAACTGGGATTTGGACACCTGCCGGGGCGAGGCAGGCCCCGGCAAGGCCCGAGAAGGAAAGGCGTCCATGCCGATCCCTGATGACCATGGTCACAAGACTAGGACTAGAAAACGATGGTGGCGATGCAGCGGCCAGGGCGCCCATCAGCCTGGGAAGGGAGGATGGCCGCGGGGCCTCAACCCTCCCCGGTCGAGGAGCCGCTGCTGCTGGCCCAACGACAAGTCGCCCCCGCGACGCACCCCCTGCCGGATCTCCATCTGGTGAACCGGGGGCAGGCCGCCGAGGGGTGGGCCCTGGCCCTCACCCGCCGCTGGCGGGCCTGGCGGTGCAGCTGGATCTGAGCGGCGCCGCCTTCGGCAAGCAGTTCAAGCGGGCGGATCTGAGCGGCGCCGCCTGGGCCGCTGTGATCGGTGACAGCGAGGCGGCCGAGGGCTGGTGCTGCGGGGGGAGGCGGGGGAGGATCGGCGGCTGGCGCCGGAGGCGGTGCTGAAGGCGCTGGCCTCGCGGGCGGTGCTGGAAGAGCCAAGCCGGCGGTGAGTCTGGGTGGCGGTCCAAGCCCGGTCAGCCTCGGCGGCTCGGGTTGGCCTTCCCCGGGTTGAGGCTTGCCGGGAGCGTCCTCCATGGGGGGCAAAAGCACACCAGATCTGGTGTGTGGCGCTGGTGC
>CAYVWU010000434.1:0-1677 GCA_964455575.1 uncultured Cyanobium sp.
GGGTGCGCTCCCGCCATCCGCTGGGCTGGCTGATCGATCGCCTGCTGGCGGTGGAACCTCTTCGCCAGGTGCTCTTCTGGCAGGCCAGGCGCCTGATCATCGGCACGGCCGAGCGGCGGGGCATCGCCTGGCGCGAGCGGCGGGAGTCCCTCCATGGACGGGCCGAACCCCTCCTGGCGGCCAGCACCAACCCCGCCACCGAGCCCCCGGCCTACTACCGAGCCCGCTTTCACGCCTACAGCGACGGCAACCTCTGCTGGCAGGCCGCCTGCGAGGCGGCGCTGGCCACCGATGCCATGGCCCTGCGGGTGTGGCCCGAGGAAACCCTGCAGCCGGCGGAGGCCCAGGCCCGCCTGCGGCAGGCCATCTATGACGCCCTGGCCCCCAGTCTCCCCGTGCCGGTGAGCCGCGTTCTGGATCTGGGCTGCTCGGTGGGCGTGGGCACGGAAGCTCTCCAAGCCTGGTTGCAGGCGCGGCAAGCGGAGCCGTTCCAGATGGAGGGGCTCGACCTGTCGCCCCACATGCTGGCGGTCGCCCGGGTGCGGGCGGCGGAGCGGGCCGCGGCGGCTGGATCCTCCAGCGCAACGCCTCCCCCCACGTCGTCCGCGACGGCTCCCGCGATGGTCTGGCACCACGCGGCGGCGGAGGCGACCGGGCTCCCCTCCGGCGCCTACGACCTGATCACCCTGCAATTCGTGTGCCATGAGCTGCCGGCGGCGGCCACCCGGGCCGTGTTGGCGGAGGCGGCCCGGCTGCTGCGGCCCGGCGGGGCGATCGTGCAGGTGGATCAAGATCCCGATTCCGAGGTGATCCGCCGGCTGCCGGCGCCGATCGCCACCCTGCTCAAGAGCACGGAGCCCTATCTGGAGGACTACTTCTCGCTGGATTTTCCCGCCGCGCTGCGGGAGGCGGGGTTTGAGGCGGTGCGGCGGGTGCCCTGCGATCCGCGCCACCGGGTGCTGGTGGCCACCCGGCTCACGCCCAGCCGCTGAGGACGATCTTGCCCAGGGCATGGCCTTCCTGGAGCAGGGCGTAGGCCTGCTCCAGGGTGGCGGCGCTGATCGGCTGCAGGCGCGTGTGGGCGGTGCTGATGAGGGAGCCCGCTTCCACGCCGTCGGCGAGGCGGTCGAGGATCTGCCCCTGCACGGCCAGGTCCGCCGTCTGGTGCTCGGAACGGGTGAACATGTATTCCCAGCAGAAGCGCGCGCTCTTGCTCTTGAGCGCGTTGAGATCAAGGGGGCCGCGGCTGCTGACGAGGGCCACGATCGCTCCCTGGGGACGGATGCGCTCCGCCATCAGCGTCCAGTAGGCGTCGGTGTCGTGCAGGTTGGCGATCGCGTCCACCGTGGCGTGTCCGAGGGCGTCGAGCTGGGGCCCGATCGGCTGGCTGTGGTCCACCACCGCTTCGGAGCCGAGACGCTTCACCCAGGCCTGGCTCTGGGGACGGGAGGCGCTGGCGATCACCCGCAGGCCGGCCCGTCGCGCCAGCTGGATCATCAGCGAGCCCACCCCGCCCGCGGCTCCGAGGATGAGCAGGGTGCGGCCTTCATCGCCGCCCTCCGCGTCCAATCCCAGCCGTTCAAACAAGGCTTCCCAGGCGGTCAAGCCCGCGAGCGGCAGGGCCGCCGCCTCCGCGAAGGACACATTGGCGGGCATGCGGCCCGCCAGCCGCTCGTC
>CAYVWU010000435.1:0-1677 GCA_964455575.1 uncultured Cyanobium sp.
AATGATGTTGGCCATCCAGGCAGCTCAGAACAACAACGAAGGGGACAACGGGAGGAGGTGGTTCAGCGATAGTCCTGGGTTTGCACATCTCCCAGGCGAGCCTCAGGACGCAGGAAGCGATCCATCTGAGCCTCAAAGAACTTGCGATTCGCCAGCAGATGTTCTGGATCGGTGTCGTCCAGTGGATAGAGCAGGGCGCAGCGCAGGGCCTGGATCACCGCCGAGGTGACGTTGTACATGGAGCGTTGGAAGGTGATGCCGAGCTGGATCAACTGATCTTCCTCTCCGCGCTTGTGCTGCACATAGATCTCCTCCAGGTAGGGCGGCAGGAAGTGCAACATGTCTTGCATCAGCAAGGTGGGAGGAATGCCCGCGGAGCCGACAGGAAAAACATCGGCGTAGAGAATGCCGTAGTGGAAATCCGCTTGGTTGTCGGGCACCTGATAGGCCTGGGCGTTGTAGCTCTTCGTGCCACGGAAAGGAGCCGTGCGATAGAAAACGGCCTCCACATAAGGAAGAGCTGCCTCGTAGAGCCAGGTGAACCCCTCCGACTTGGGAATCACCTCGATGCATTCGTCACCGACATAAACATGGTGATAGATGGGGCGGCCCGCCACGGCGAAGATGCCATTGACGAGGAAATCCATCGCGTCCGGCACCCCCTTGAAGCCACCTTCGTCGTAGATGTCGCTCATCTCAAAGAACACCGGCGCCATCACCTCCCAGAAGAGGCCGAGGTTGGCGTAATAGCTCATCTGTTTCACCTGTTCCATGAACATCTCGGGAAACAGCTTGTAGAGCCCGAGCATCAATGGATTGCCACGGAAATAGGCCTTGATCGCCCGATCCGCATTGGCGCGATAAGCCTCGCTCTCCAGATAATCGTTGAATCGACCGCCCATGCCCTGATGCCAGAGCATGGCCTGCATGCAGGCCTCGGCGAATTCCATGTTGATGCGGTCGTGCCAGAGGTGATGCAGCAATTTCGACATCGCCCGGGTTTCCCCCTTCGCCATGAACTCCAGCAGCTCGGGATGCGCCTTCTCGCCCCCGCGCCAGATGCGGAGTTGCGATTGCTCACCCGCATAGGAATTGGGGCGGTCAAGATAAGACTGAGAAGGGAAATACTTGAATGCCGGCAGAGGATTCAAGAACACTTTCTCGGCGATATAAAGCAGATCCCGCCAGTAGAAATCCATCGGCACGGCATACGCCTTGTAGATGCCGATGATCTGCTTCAGGTTCTCGGGGGTGTCCGGCAGCATCGAGCCGCCGGCTTCCAGGCGGTGGATCACGTCAGCCCAGCGGTGCTCAGAGGGCGGAATCAGGGGAACCTGGAGCGGTTCCGCGACGGTTGCGGCAGGCGGGGTCATGAGGGGAGCGTCTGGGGGGCGAGGGCGACGGCGGAGGATCCCTCCCGTTGGGAGGCCACCATTTGGGTGGGCAGCGCGAAGGTGCGCAGGGCCAGGTCGGAGGTGGCGCTCTCACTCCAGCCGGTGAGGACCTGGGGCCAGATGCCGCAGGCCACGATCAACACGGTGAGCACCACGGCCGGGGCCCGCTCCGACCAGCGGGTGGAGGCCCAATCGGCGCGGGCATTGTCGAGGCGTCCGAAGCCGACACGGTTGAACAGGCGAATGGCGTAGACCGCCGTGAAGCCGGAGGCGATCAGGCAGA
>CAYVWU010000436.1:0-1671 GCA_964455575.1 uncultured Cyanobium sp.
TGACGAGCACGGGCACGGTGGAGCCCTTCAGCGCCACCCAGCCGCTGGCGGTGGAGGCTTGGCACGAGGGCGCCTGGGAGGACCTTCTCCCAGGGGGCATCAAGGACGACACGGCGGGCCTAAGTCGAACGGGCATCGTGCAGCTCACCCTGGACAACAACCGAGCCAGTGCACGTCTGCGGATGCATGTGCGCATGCTGAGGCCCCCCCTGCCCGATCTGCTGTGTCTGGAACCCCATGCGGTCTGGACCACTTGGCAGGAGCCGGGGGGAAAGCAGTCGCTGAATCGCTCCCGGGCGGCGGGAACGGTGACGGCCTCCGTGGAGAAGCTGGCGGGAATCGAAGCCATCCGCCAACCCCTCCCCTCCAGCGGTGGGGTGGCTCCCGCCAGCACCACCATGGAGAAGGTGCGCCTGGCAGAGCGGTTGCGCCACAAGGAGCGGGCGATCCAGCCGGACGACTACGCCCTGCTGCTGCTCAGCGCCTTTCCCTTCCTCTGGCAGGTGGCGGTGTTGCCAGCCCGCAATGCCAAGGGAGAGAGCGAGGGCGGCTGCGTCACGATCATCCCGATCCCCGGCCCCGACTCCCCCACGGTCCCCGACCCGACGATTCCCAGTTGCGACGCTGCGCTGGGCGATCGACTGCTGGCGGAGCTGCGCACGCGCGTGAGCCCATTCGTACGCCTGCAGGTGGCGACCCCTCCCTACCAAGCGATCACGGTTCACGCCACGGTTGTGGTGAAGGATGAGACGCGCCTCTCAACATCGCTGGAACAACTCCAGAGCGAGCTGGTGCGTTTCCTCTCCCCCTGGCCAGCTCCCGAGTTGGGCGAAAGACCACCGGTGTACTTCGACGAGACAGCGATCAGCCGATTCATTCGCGATCGCCCTTACATCGACAGTATTGACACGATCAAGCTGGAAGGCGCAAGCACTGAGTCATCGTCCGTGTATTACACCTCCGCCTTGCGCCACGAGCTCAGCGCCCGACCCAGCGGCGCCAGCTCTCACCGGGGACCATGAGCCAGACCGGAACGGACGCCAGGCCGCAGACGGACAACAGCGCTCCTGCAGCACCGCTGGCGCTCGACTATGAGCTGATGCGCAGCACCATGATTCAGTGGGCGCAAGAGCTGGCTGGCGATCGCTGGACGAATTACAACGAATCCGATCCCGGTGTCACCATCCTGGAGCAGCTCTGTTTTGTGTTGACAGAACTGGGCTTGCGCGCCGAGCGCCCGATTACGGAAATTCTCGCCTCCCCACAAACACAGCGACTACAACTCGATCGTCAAGGGCTCTACGCCGCGCAGGACATCCTGCCAGGTCCCGCTCTCACGCTTCTGGATCAGCGCCGTTGGCTGCTGGATCAGATTCCGGAAGCCGCTAATATCTGGCTGACGCCACGGCTGGAGGCTGACCACACTCCAGGCCTCTATGAGGCGGTCGTCCTACCGCGGCTGCCGGAGGCCGAGAAATGCCTCTGCGCCAGTGACCTGGATGATTTGCGGCAGGATCTGATCCAGCAGGTGAAGAACAGCGCCGCTCGCCTCCGCAACCTTGGCGAAGATCTAGCCGAGGTCATCGTGCTGACGCCGCAGCCGCTTGGCTTGAAGGCCAAGCTGATCATTGACAACCAGCGCCACCCCGACGAGATCCAAGCGGATCTTCT
>CAYVWU010000437.1:0-1659 GCA_964455575.1 uncultured Cyanobium sp.
TGGGCTGCGCCAGCCTGGCTGATCTCTACCGCCGTGCCGGCGGCAACCGGCAGGCTCGCGCCACGGTGCCGCTGGTGGTCGACCTGGAGAGCGGCAAAATCCTGCTGAACGAGAGCGCCCGCGTCATCGAGCTGCTCAACCGCTGGCCCGCGGCAGGGGACGCGCCCGATCTTGAACCCGCCGCTGCGCTGGAGAGCCTCCAGACCTGGAGGGATCGCTTCCAGGGAGCCGTGAACGATGGTGTCTACCGCTGCGGCTTCGCCCGCAGCCAGAGGGCCTATGACGAGGCCCAGGCCGACCTCTTCACGGCACTGGAGGCGGCGGATGACGCCCTGGCCGAGGCGGAACGTCAGGGTCGGCGCTGGCTGTGCACCGGGGCGGGTCCCTCCCTGGCCGATGTGGTGCTCTTTCCCACCCTCATCCGCTGGGAGATGGTCTACGAACCGCTGTTCGGCTGCCGCCTGCGGCCTCTCTGGCAGCTGGAGGCCCTCTGGCGTTGGCGAACGCGTGTGTTCAATCTCCCCGGCGTGGCCGCCACCTGTTGCGCCGAGGACTGGCGGAAGGATTATTTCGGCGCACTCTTCCCCCTGCATCCATCGGGTCTCCTCCCGGCGGGACCCGACCTGGCCACACTGGTGAACAGCCGCCCCCCCAGACGTCCATGAGCGCCAGCCTCGCCCCCCAGGGCCAACCCAGTGCGGATCCGGTCTTTGAGGGAATGTTCGGGACCTACACCATCACCGCCGCGGATCGACGGGAGGTGTTGGGCTACCGGCTCGCCTTGACGAGCGTCGCCGTGGCCCAGGTGGCTCTGGCCATCCAGTGGTGGCAATGGGGCAGCGCGGCGCTATGGCCCTGGCTGGTGGTGATGGCGGTGGGCTTGGGATTGGCGCTGCGCTGGATCCACATCTATCTCCGCCCCCTCCATCAGGCCCTGGGGTTTTTCTGGCTGGTGGGCTGCCTTGGCTTCGTGGGCGTGGCCGCCAGCCTGGGCCCCCGGGCCATGGTGGGCGAGGTCCTGGCCCGGCCGCTGGCGCTCCTGGCGGTGGGCCCCTTCTTTGCCGCCCTCACGGGGATCGGCTTCAAGGAATTTTTCTGCTTCCGTCGGCCGGAAGCCATCGGGGTGACCCTCCTGTTGCCCATCGCCCTGCTCGGCCGCCTGGGCGGCCTGCTCCCCCTCTCCCTCACCCTTCAGCTGCTGGCCCTGCAGGCCGCCTTGTTGCTGGTGCTCTGCCTGCGGAAATT
This sequence comes from uncultured Cyanobium sp., assembly GCA_964455575.1. GTDB lineage: Bacteria > Cyanobacteriota > Cyanobacteriia > PCC-6307 > Cyanobiaceae > Cyanobium. The sequence continues at coordinate 1,246 of CAYVWU010000437.1, forward strand.
CCCCATGGCGGCAGCGGCGGATGTGGGCGACAAAAGCGTCTTCCTTCATCTGGAGCGCCAGCGCCGCAACCCGAGGGGGGCGGAGGCCCAGCTGTGACTCTCATCCGCCTGGAGGGAGCCGGCAAGGACTTCGGCGTGCGCCCCCTCTTCCACCACCTGGATCTGACCCTCGAACCCGGCGATCGCCTGGGCCTGATCGGCCCCAACGGCGCCGGCAAATCCACGCTGCTGCGGGTGCTGGCGGGGGTCGAACCGCTGGGGGAGGGCCAACGGCAATGCCAGTCGCGCTTGGAAGTGGTGCTCCTCCAGCAGGAGCCGCCTTTCGATCCGCGGGCCACCGTGCTCGACCACGTGTTTCAGGGAGCGGGGGATCGCCTGGCCCTGGTGCGGGAGGTGGAGCGTCTCTCCCTGGCC
>CAYVWU010000438.1:0-1654 GCA_964455575.1 uncultured Cyanobium sp.
CTGCTCGTGCAGCATCTTGCGCTGCTCGTAGCCTGGATCGCGACGCCAATTCAGCGTCGCGCCCAAGTGGCGCGCTGTATTGCACGTACTCAACAAAAACTGTCGCCACCGAGGCAAGGATGCAAGGGATTCCCCACTGCTGGGGGAGGGGGAAGGGGCGTCCGGCGAGGGTGATGTGGTCATAGGAGGTGAGCAGGGCGATCAGACCAAGGAGCAGGCCGCCGAGGGCCTGGATCACGCCAAGCCGATCCAGGCTCGGCCAGAGGGGGTGACTCAGTAGTGAGTCTGGCGGAAGCGGCGCTGGGTCGCTGTCATCGGCAGCCACGGCCGCGGTAGACGTTGAGGCCGGGTCAGGGGGTGGAGCAGGCACAGAGAGGGCTGGAGCGGGTCGGGAGGGGGCGCGGCTGGTTGGTGCATCGCATCAGCCCCTGAGGGATGAATGCCACCCCGTGTCACAAACCCGTCGGGGTGCCCTGCCGCCTCGGGCCTCGGTGGAGCAAGCAAGCGACCAACCATGCCAAGACGGACCCAAGGGCGAGACCAGGAAGCAGCCAACACTTGCAGCTACTCCAACCTCCTGGTGGCCGAGGCGCCGAGGTGTGGCGTCAACGCCGCTGCCAGAGCCAGCGGCTGTCGCGCGCCAGTTCGGTGGCCATGCGAGAGGGGCCGGCCAGCAGCGCGCTGTGTTCCTCCGGGGTGAGCACCAGCGCATCGCAGCAGAGGGGCAGCTCGTCCAGCGGCCAGCCCCGCAGGCGCTGAGCCTGGGGGCCGCAGGCGGCGGCATCGATCAGCAGCAGATCCAGATCGCTGCCCACCCCGGCTGTCCCCCGCCCGTAGCTGCCGAACACCCCCACCCGCATCAGTCCCGGACGGGCGGCCGCCAGGCGTTCGCTCCAGGCTTCGACCGCCGCCAACACCACGGCTGGCTCAGGCCAGCGCAGCACCGATTGCGTCAACGATCGAACGGGCATGGTGAAGGGCGTCGGCACTCTGGAGACGGCCGAAATGATCGGCGGGCGTTCCATCCGGCAGGCTATCGGGATACCGCGTGGGGATGTAGAGGGCGTCGAGGATGCGCAGCCGTTCCTCCAGATCGGTCACGGCATCGGCCAGGCTTGCGGCCGCCAGCGGCGGCAGTTCGCGCCAGCTCCGGCCCAGGCCATGGCCCCAGGCCTGCTGCCCCAACTTGAGGTGCAGCCCCTTCAGCGCCTTCTCCACCGCTTGATGGCAGGCGAAGCAGGCCCATTCATGGTGCCCCGCCCCGGCGCTCACACCCGCCAGCTCCAGATCAGCGCGGGCCTGTTGCAACCAGTCGGCGGAGCGGTTCATGGAGCCATCCTCGCCGGCATCGGCCCAGGATCTCACCAAGGGCCAGGCGATTGCCACTGGCTGGCCTTCCCCAACGGGTGCGCCACCTCCGCCGCCCGAGCCAGCCTGCTCAGCTGGAACGCCCACCTGGCTCACGGCCACACCTGGCGCCTGCGGCGCCGCCTCTTCAAGGGCCTCCCCTACGCGGCTGATCTACCCTGACTGCGGGCGGGTCGCGCAGCTGCTGCGCGGCGGCTCCTGGAACAACAACCCCAGGAACTGCCGCTCGGCCCACCGCAACCACAACCAGCCCGGCAATGCCAACATCAACGTCGGTTTTCGTGTG
>CAYVWU010000439.1:0-1652 GCA_964455575.1 uncultured Cyanobium sp.
GCCTCGGCGATCGCCTGGTGGGACAGGCGCAGATCGATGGTGATGCCCTCGCTGCCGGGGACGCCGAAGTCGCGGCAAAGCACGAGGAGAAAGCTCACCAACCGGGAGGACATGTCGCGGTGGGTGAGGGTTTCGATCATGGTTTCCGTCTGGAGGATGCGGGAGGAGAGGCCCTGCAGCAGCAGCAGTCCGACGCTGGCGTCCTGTTCGATGGCACGGCGCACGGAGGTGGCGGGCGCGGTGACGAGCTCGACGCGGGTGAAGGCGATGGCGTGATAAAACCGATCGGATCGCTGACCGGTGAGGAGGGAGAGCACGCCGAAAAGGCTGTTTTCCCGCAGGAGGGCCACGGTGATCTCCTCGCCGGATTCGTAAACGCGCGACAACCGCACGGCGCCCCGGCGAAGCAGGTAGACCTTCTCGGCGGGATCACCCGGGAAAAAGATCGTCTTTCCCCGCTCCACGCTCTCGGTGCTGCTGCCGGCCAGGGAGGGCATCACCTCCATGAGGGTGGGGTGGTTGGTCGCCAAGCCGCCGCCGGCAGGAAGCGGTCCCGGAGGGGCCCCCCGTTGACTCGCCGGGCTGTAGCGACTGAATCCCTGGGTGCCGACCATGGTGAGGGCCCAATGGGCGCAAGCTACGGATCAGACCATCGGATTCTTGTAGCGAAATTTACTTCTTTACCGTTGATTGCCGCGAAGCACACCCGCCGCGCCGGTCGGCGCGGGGTCCGCCGCGTCCTGAGGCGGGGGCCGCGGGGCAAGCGCCGGCCCGCGAGGGCGGAACGCCTGTGGAAAACGCAACGCCTGGACCCACCCGTTTCATGGTCGGACCACTACCGGTGGTGTGAGGGGCCCATGGATCCCGCTACATTCAGAGCATGGCCTTCGCCCGCCGTCGATGACCGCCCGCCTCGCCCCCGCTCATCCCGCTCCGCGCAACGAGGCCGCCACCCGTTCCCTGCGTCTCCTGCAGACGCCCGCCCCCCATCTGCCCCCCCAGCCCGAGGGCCTGCTCCAGATCCACACCGCCCCCCACCGGGGCAGCTTCGCCATGGTGCTGAGCCAGGCGCTGCGGTCGGCGGGGCTGGGCAGTCGGGTGCTGGTCTGCCAGCTGCTGAAGGGGGGGGTGGATCAGGGGATCGAGGGGAGTCCGATGCTCTGCGGCCGGCTGCGCTGGTTGCGACCCGCCACCCCGCTCTGTCTCGAGGTTGCCGCTGAGGCCCTGGACCTGGAGGCGGAAGAGGCGGCCCGCACGGGACAGGCCGTGCGCGAGGTGTGGGCCTACAGCCGCGATCAGCTGCTGGAGGGCAAGCTGGATCAGCTCGTGCTCGATGAACTGGGCCTGGCGATCGAGCTGGGGTATCTGCCCCTGGAGGAGGTGGTGGACACCCTGGAGCGACGCCCCCCCCAGCTGGATGTGATCATCACCGGCCCGGCGGTGCCCGAGGCCCTGCTGGCCATGGCCGATCAGATCACCGAGCTGCGGCGGCTCACCTGAACCGGGCAAGGCGGCCCCGCGAGCCCGTGCCCCTTACGCTCAAAGGTCAAGGGCCCGCCGTCTGCTCGTTCGCCGATGCTCAAAAACGACCGCTGGATCAAGGAGCAGGCCGCCCAGGGGATGCTCGAGCCCTTCCAGCCCACCCTGGTGCG
>CAYVWU010000440.1:0-1649 GCA_964455575.1 uncultured Cyanobium sp.
TGGTGGGGCAGCGCAAGGCGCGCGAGATCTGGTTCCTATGCCGCCGCTACAACGCGCAGGAGGCCCTGGCGATGGGCCTGGTGAACAAAGTGGTGCCCCTGGACGCCCTGGAGGCTGAGGGGGTGGCCTGGGCGCGGCAGGTGATGCGCCACAGCCCCACCGCGATCCGCTGCCTCAAGGCGGCCTTCAACGCTGAAACCGATGGCATGGCCGGGCTGCAGGAGCTGGCCGGACAGGCCACGCATCTTTTTTACCGGACGGCGGAGGGTCAGGAGGGCCGCAACGCCTTCCTGGAGAAGCGCGAACCCGACTTTTCCGACAACCCTTGGTTACCGTGAGGGCTCCCGCCTTCCACACCTCCCTTCGGACCGTGGTCCGCCCTCTTCCCGACCCCGCCCGTCTCCTGCGCCGCGCCACCGGAAGTCCGGCTTTTCTGCGGTGGATCGTCCCCCCACCTCCAGGTCTTGCCAGCGCGTGTCTGGTGGCATGCTTCGGCCTTGCGCCGGCCTGGGCTGCTCCGGAAGTGGCGCCTGGGGCGTCAGCTCGGTTGCTAGGGGCCGAGCCGTTGGTGATCCAGGCCACCCCTGCCGCCACGCCGCCCGAGGCCGCCCGCCCTGCCTCCCCGTCGCTGCAGACGGAGCTGGTGCTCGACCGCAGCGAGCGGGTGCTGCGGGTGATGGCGGAGGGCAGGGAGCTGCGTCGGTTTCCGGTGGCGGTGGGCATGCCGGGCTGGGAGACGCCCGTGGGCCGCTTCCAGGTGATCGAGATGGCCGCCGACCCGGTCTGGAAGCATCCCGCCAAGGGCACGATCTATCCCCCCGGCCCCACCAACCCGCTCGGCAGCCGCTGGATCGGCTTCCACCGTGATTGCCGCGACCGCTCCGGCTTCAACGGCGTGGAGCATCTGCAGGTGAAGGGCTGCGCCACCGCCGGGTTCCATGGCACCAACGACCGCGCCAGCGTTGGCCAGGCGGCCTCCCATGGCTGCGTGCGCCTGTTCGATGAACATGTGCGCGAGCTCTACCAGCTTGTGCGGCTCGGAACGCCGGTCACGGTGCTGCCCTGAGCAAGGCAGCCCCTGCGCCGGTGGGACGTAGAGTCCCGCCACCTGCGGGCGAGCGGCATGCGCATCCTGTTTGCAGCGGCCGAGTGCGCGCCGATGATCAAGGTCGGCGGCATGGGCGATGTGGTGGGTTCGCTGCCTCCGGCCCTGGCCGAACTCGGCCACGACGTGCGCATCATCCTGCCGGGCTACGGGCGCCTCTGGAGCCGCCTGTCGATCAGCGCGGAGCCGCTGTGGCGCGGCCACACGATGGGCAACGACTTCGCCATCTTTGAAACGCAGCATCCGACCAATGGCATCCCCATCTATCTGGTGGGTCATCCCGTGTTTGATCCGGAGCGCATCTATGGCGGAGAAGATGAAGACTGGCGCTTCACCTTTTTTGCCAGCGCTGCAGCTGAATTTGCCTGGAATGGGGGTTGGAAACCCCAGGTGATGCACTGCCACGACTGGCACACGGGCATGATCCCGGTATGGATGCACCAGGATCCGGAGATCAGTACGGTCTTTACGATCCACAACCTCAAATATCAGGGTCCCTGGCGCTGGAAGCTGGAGCGCATGACCTGGTGTCCCTGGTACATGC
>CAYVWU010000441.1:0-1636 GCA_964455575.1 uncultured Cyanobium sp.
TGGGACTGGGATGCCGATGGGGTCAGGGGCACTGCAGCGCGGATGGAGCAGCTGTGCGTCCATGCGCTGCTGGTGCAGCTCTACGCCCCGCACCTGGTGGCCGAGGGGGAGGTGCCGCCAGCTCCCGGCGCCAAGGGCTTTGGCGGTCGGGCCGGCCTGGGCAATGGCCCGGCGGAGGAGTCGCTGCGGCCTCCGGTGTGGCTGGGGAAGGATTACCAGCTGCAGCGCCAGGCCGGCGGTGCTCAGCGCGGCCACTGGCGCGCCCTCTCGCCCCTCGCCGGGCCCGTGGCGGGGCCGCTGGAGTGGGTGGAGCCGGTGGTGGGGTGAGGGCGTGAGGACGTTCCTTGCTGATCTCTTTTGCTCCGGATTGTCCTCACCGGCAGCCTCGGTGGCTGCCTCTATCTCTCCAGATCAGAAGCGGGACGAAACTTTGGCAGAGTTGGAAGCATCCGCTCCCGTCTTCTGCATCTTGCTATTAGACCTTATTGACGGCCAACCTAGATCTCCTGTGCTTCAACAAAGTTTGCGATCCAGTTGATCATGTCCCTCACATCCGCTTGATCGAACTGATTCCAGTTGCCATGTGCTGCATTGTTGCGGATATCCGCTAACGCTGTGATGCGTTTCTGCGTCAACTTGTTGTAGACGCCGGCTCTAGCAAGGTCGGCATTCATTGCATCGAGCTTCGGCCTTTCAGGTAGTGCTAGCTCATGCCTCCTGCAGAGCCGGCGGAGACAATCTTCAAGAACACAGCCTGCCATCAAGGCTGCCGGCCCGTTGTAGCTTGCGCTATAGAGCTCCTTCGCTTGCTCGAGGAAATCGGCAGAAACCTCTGCGGCGATAAGCCGTCGGATATCGAACAAATAGCCATGCTGAAAATCTTCTAAGGCGGCTCTAAGAATGCCTTGGCCGCGGCGCACCGGCGTAAATGTAAGACTTTTCGCGGCAATTGCCGAGAAGTTCTTGTAATGGGCGCTGTCCGAACCCAAGCCTCGGCTAAGGATGCTCTGCACGCTCGTGAACCACTGATGCGCCTTCTCTGAATCGACGAAGGAGTCGAAAGCGATCGTGCCCGGAGATGGTTCTCGCTTGGTCTGCAGCAACCGCTCACCCATCTCGATCAGTTCGCTGATCCTCGTCGCAATCCTCTCGTCAACCGCATTATTCATCACTTTAAATGGGTTAGTTCAGCAACATTTTTTGCGGATCCGCCCAAGGCGCCCCGATCAACCTCGTCTGTCCGCCTAGGACGCAATTTTTCACCCGAAGAGCGGCTGCGGAGTCCCTGCGCTGCGGTGTATCTCACGTCTTACGGACAAACGCGGTTGCATCTTAGGCGGAGCCTCCCAAGATGTGTCCACTCGGTTACATGGGTAGGCGGTGGGCCGGGCTCAGCCTGTCGGCACCGCACTGGGCGGCGGACACCACCACGGCAATGGCTTGACGACACCGGAACCCTCTGGTGTCCCCACCGGAGGAACCCATGGCCAGTCCTGATCATCCCGAGATCGCCCGCACCCAGGCCCTGTGCTGGCTCCTCGAGGGGCTCTTCGATGCCGAGGACGACCTGCTGGCGCTGGTGGCCCGCCCCGAGGCGCTCAGCGGCTGGCGGCGGGAGCGGTTGGGGGAGTTCTGC
>CAYVWU010000442.1:0-1629 GCA_964455575.1 uncultured Cyanobium sp.
GCTGGCATGGGCGCTCCAGCCGCTGGGACAGCCCCGCCACCGGCGGCATCCAGGAACGGGCGGAGGCCCAGATCCTGCGGCTTTATCTCCATTGCCCCCAGCTCCGGGGCGAGATCCGTCGCCATCTGCGGGGCTGGGAGCAGGAGGATTTCTGCCTGCGTCCCCATCGAAGCCTCTGGGCGGTGATCACGGAACTGGAGGAGGCCCATCTCGGCCCCGAACGCCTGGAGACCATCACCCGCGGCGCCGAGGACGACCACGATCTGGCCGATCTGCCCCTGGCCACCCTCCTCACCGCTCGCCTCGCCATGGAGAACGAGGAGGGGACAGGCGATGACCGTCTCGATCGGTTCATGCCTCTGCTGGAGCCGAGCGAGCTGCAGCGCCAGGCGTTTCATCAACCCCTGCTCCATTTGCGCGGGGCCATCGCCAGCCGGGCGCGCCTGACGGCGGAGAAGCGCTGCCGCCACCTGCTCGACGCCTGGCAGGCCCAACGCCTCCACACCCTGGAACACTGTCTGGCCCGCTTGCTGGAGGACGAGAGAGACAAAGAGCGGGAGGGGTCGGGGGAGCCCGAGGAGCGCGTCGCCCCCGTCACCGCTCCGGCTCTGGACATGGAAACCCAGCTGCAGCAGCTGTTTGAAACCCTCAATGAGGACGCCCTGCGCCTGCAGGCGGAGTACTACGCCGAGCGCCGCCACTTACGGGATCTTGACCTGCATCGGCGCACCGCCCTGGCGGACATCGTCCCGGTCCACTGATGCAGATCCGCTGTCGCCTGAGGCAGGGGTAAGCCGTGCTTCACCGCGGGCTCCTAGGGTTGAATTGTGCACCGGGGCGCCCCAATGACCAGCCCTCCCGCCAGTTCTCCTCCCTCTGGCTTTCCCATTCCCGCCGATGAGGAAGAACGTCTGCGGGACCTGGCGCGTCTCGGCGTTTTGGGCTCCAGCAGCGATGTCCACATGGATCGCCTGGTGGAGCTCGCCACGCTCACCTTCGGGGTTCCCATGGCGGCCATCTCCCTGGTGACCTCCTATCGCCAGTGGTTTCTCTCCCAGCGGGGTCTGCCCGTCAGCGAAACCCCTCGGGAGGTGGCCTTTTGCGCGCACGCCATCATGAGTTCCACGGTGATGGTGGTGCCCAACGCCCTGGAGGACGAGCGCTTCCGCGCCAATCCCCTCGTCACCTCCGAGCCTCAGATCCGCTTCTATGCCGGCGCGCCGCTCCGCAGCGACAACGGCCACAACCTCGGCACCCTGTGTGTGATCCACCAGCAGCCGATGGAGCCGAGTCCGCAGCAGCTGCGCCAGCTGCAGCTGCTCTCGGAGCTGGTGATGCGAGAGCTGAATCTGCGCTTGCAGATCGCCCTCTGTCCGGTGACCGGCCTGCCCATCCGCCAGCGCTTCCTCCGCATCGCCGCTCAGGAATTCCAGAAGGCCAAAGCGGAAGGCCACCCCCTCTCCCTCCTGTTGTTCGACATCGACAACTTCCGCATGATCAACAACCGGTGGGGTCACCACGCGGGGGACACCGTTCTCGCGGATCTCTGCACTCTGGGGCGTCAGTTTCTGCGGGAGAAGGATTTCGCCGGTCGGCTCGGCGATGGGGAATTTGCGCTGCTGCTGGTGG
>CAYVWU010000443.1:0-1628 GCA_964455575.1 uncultured Cyanobium sp.
GTGATCCTCAAGGCCCTCGCCGGTGAGCCGATCCCCCTCTATGGCGATGGCCTGAATGTGCGCGACTGGCTCTACGTGGAGGACCATGTGGATGCCCTGCTGCTGGCCGCCACCCGGGGTGAGATCGGCCGCAGCTACTGCGTGGGCGGCCACGGGGAGCGCAGCAACCGGGAGGTGGTGGAAGCGATCTGCGCCCAGATGGATGGCCTCCATCCGGAAGGGGCGCCCCATGCCCGCCTGATCACCGCCGTCACCGATCGGCCGGGCCACGACCGCCGCTATGCCATCGATCCCAGCCGGATCACGGCGGAGCTGGGCTGGCAGCCGCGCCACTCCTTTGAGGCCGGCCTGGCGGAAACCGTGGCCTGGTATCTGGAGCATGCCCCCTGGTGCGCCGCTGTGCGCGATCGCGCGCAGTACGGGGGAGAGCGGATCGGCCTGGCGGGCCGAGGCTGAGGTCGGGCCGAGGCTGAGGTCGGGGCGCGGCTGAAGGTTGGCCGCGGCTGAGGGTTGGCAGCGGCTGAGGGCGGGACGGCCAGCATCTACCGTGCCAGCTGGAAGACAGTGCCGGCGGATCGGCCGGTTGCACCCTTGCCGCTGCGGTTCACCAACACCCTCACCCGTCGTCTGGAGACCTTCGAACCCCTGGTGCCCGGTCGGGTGTCGATCTACTGCTGCGGCATCACGGTCTACGACCTGTGCCATCTTGGCCACGCCCGCACCTACATCGTCTGGGATGTGTTGCGGCGCTATCTGATCTGGCGCGGCTATGCGGTCACCTACGTGCAGAACGTGACCGACATCGATGACAAGATCCTGCGGCGGGCCGCCAGCGAGGGCCGCACGATGGAGGAGGTGAGCGAGAGCAATCTGCGCCTGGCCCAGGACGATCTCACCCGCTTGAACATCCTGCCTCCGGATCGGATGCCCCGCGCCACTCGCTGCCTGGAGGGCATCCGCCAGATGATCGCTGAGTTGCAGGCCAAGGGCATGGCCTATGCCGCCGATGGCGATGTCTATTTCTCCGTCATGGGCTGGCCCGCCTATGGACGGTTGAGCGGCCGGGATCTGGAGCAGCAGGAGGAGGGGGCAAGCGGCCGGTTGAGCGCGGAGGAGGAGGCCCGCAAGCGCCATCCCTTCGATTTCGCCCTCTGGAAGGCCGCCAAGCCCGAGGAACCCAGCTTCCCCTCCGCCTGGGGGCCGGGCCGGCCGGGTTGGCACATTGAATGCTCGGCGATGGTGCGCCAGGAGCTGGGGGAAACGATCGACATTCATCTTGGTGGCGCGGACCTGATCTTTCCCCACCACGAGAATGAAATCGCCCAGTCGGAGGCGGCCACGGGCAAGCCCTTGGCCCGCTGGTGGCTGCACAACGGCATGGTGAATGTGGGTGGGGAGAAGATGTCGAAATCCCTCGGCAACTTCACCACGATTCGCGCCCTGCTCGACAGCGGCGTCAGCCCCATGACCCTGCGCGTCTTCGTGCTGCAGGCCCACTACCGCAAGCCCCTGGATTTCGCCCCGGTCGCCCTGGAGGCCTCCGCCACCGGCTGGAAGGGCCTCAATGCCGCCCTGGCCCTGGGCGCGCGCCGTGGGGAGGCGCTGGGCTGGACGCCCGCCGCCGCCGC
>CAYVWU010000444.1:0-1626 GCA_964455575.1 uncultured Cyanobium sp.
TGGCGGCCTCGTTGCCGGTGGTCTTGGGCGAACGGTTGGCCTGGGTGCCGGTCACCACCTGGCCACCGCTGGTCTGGCTGGCGCCCACCTTCCAGGCGGCGTCAGCCGCAGCGGCCTGACGGGCGCCATGGCGGTTGGGACCGGTGGGGCGGGAGCCGCCACCGTTGCGGGCACCGCCGGCGGCGCCCACCCTGCTCTTGAGCTCACGCACCTTCTGGGAGAGCTCGCGGGGGCTCATGTCGGGGTTTCCTTGGCGCGCAACGCTGGCGGCCATGCTCGTGCTGGGCGTATTGGCCGACTTGCCACGCTTGGAGAGGGCCTCCCTGCGGGCCAGCACCAGGGCCCGGCTCGGGTTGAACTGGGCGCTGGTGCGGCGGGGGGTGGTGGCGCGACCGTTGCGGCTGCCTGCGGCGGCGCGGGCGGCCAGACCGCTGCTGATCTCGTTGCGTTCCTGGCAACGGCAAGGGCGATCCGCCGGAGCGGTGGCGGTGGCGGGCTCGGCTGGGGCGGCAGCAGGGGCGACGGCCGTGCGACGCAGGTCCTGGCGGGTGCGGTCGCGGGAGGTGTCAGCGCGCTTGCCGCGGCGGGAGAGCGCCTCGCGGCGGGCGAGCACCAGCTCGCGGCTTGGGTTGTGCACGGGACGCAGGCTGCGGGTCACAGGCGAAGTGGGGGCACTCAGCTGCGGCTCACGGCCGCGGCGGGAGCGCTGCGGCACGGAGACGGGGGCAGCACTGGGGGCCGTGGGCAGCGATGGGCCCGTGGGGGCCGGAGGTTCGGGGTTGGTGCGCGTCGGTCGGGCATCCGCGGCGGTGCGGACGCGGCCAGGGGCCGAGGCGTAGCGCCCGGCGGATTTCTTGCCGCCGTTGGTGAGGGCCTTGCGGCGCTCCAGGGCTGCTTCACGACTGGATGTGCTGGCCATATCCGCCCGGATGAAATGGAGGTGACGATGGGGGGCAGCCCGGCGCAAAGGCGCGCAGGACGCCTCAAAGACGCAGCGGAGGGCGCGTCAACGGCTGCGGGGAAACGACAGCGACCGTTAGAGGCAGCGTCGCAGCAGGCTGAAGGAAATCGGTCCCGGCCTTCGGCCGGGACCGGAGGGAGCGGAGCTCAGCGGCCTTCGAACACCACGAAGCAGGCACCCTGGCTCTGGGTGTAGGCGTCATAGCCCACCAGACGCACGTGGTGGTCGGGGTAGGCGCGGTGGCAGGCCTCGAGTTCGCTGACGATCACGCCGAGATCCTTCTCACCGAAGAAGGGAAGCTTCCAGTAGGACCAATAGGTGGCCATGGAACGGCTGGGATGGATGTGCTCAACGAGCGGGCTCCAACCCTGGGCAATGATGTAGGCGATCTGGTCGTAGATCTCGTCCTGGGTCATCGGCGGCAGGAAGCCGAACGTCTCCAGGGTGGCGACTGTCTGATAGTCACCCACGGTGCTCTTGAAGGGCATGGGGATCCTTGGGGAAGGGGAGGGGATGGCAACAGGAGTGCTGCCGTCCGAGGAGGGCGGCTCGGACGAACCGAACCGGGGAACGAACGGGGGGAGGAAGCGAGGGTACGCGAGCGGCGCGGCGCCGGGGACGGTGAACCGACCCCGACGTCAACGCAGCGGCATCACTGCACGTCG
>CAYVWU010000445.1:0-1611 GCA_964455575.1 uncultured Cyanobium sp.
TCCATGGCGTTGTTGACCAGGGTGAGCAGCGTGTGGGCAGCGGTGGGCAGCTTCTGCAGCAACTCCGCGAATTCCGCCATGAAGGGTGGAATGATCGCCGTCGCCACAATCGTCAGCACCACCGCCACCGCCAGCAGACTTAGCGCCAGCGCCAGGGTGCGCCCACAGGAGAGACGCCGCTGGACGGTCCCCACCAGGGTGCACAGGGCCATGGCGAGCACGATGGCCGCGAAGAGCAGGACCAGCGCCTCCCGCAGGCTCCAGAGCAGCAGCACAGCCGCCAGGAGCGCGATCAGGCTGAGCCAGTTGCCGAACCTCATGCCTCCCCGTCGCCAGCCTCCGCGGCTTCGCCCTCACCCTGGCCGGAGAAGCCCAGCCCATGGCTCTCGGCATAGCGCTGGGCAAAGCGCATGAACCGCTCGAAATCCGTGGGGGTTTTCCAGGTGTAGGTGGCTTCCAGCGCGCTGGCCTTGCCATTCACGAATCGCGCTTTCACTTCCCGGCTCACCAGCTGCCCCTCCTCATCCACCAGATACATGCCGGTGATGTCGCCCATGGTTTCCGGCGCCAGGGCCTCGGGCTCCTCAAAGACGAACAGGGCCTGGCCCGTGCGGCCGTCCCGGGAGCGGGTGAGGCGGATGTCGGGAATGGTCGGTTCATCCACACCCTGAAAGAACTGGATCGAGGCGGGCATGGATCTGGAGCGAATCCATCCGATCCTAGGCAGTGCGTGAACAACGGCCCCCCGGGCCTGACATAGTGGGTCGAGCTGACTGCTGATCGCAGCTCATCGCCAGCCATGCTCTCCGGCGCCCCGGTCTCAAGCTCGTCCCGGGCCGATCAACTTCTGGAGCAATTCCTCCAGGGTTCGGATCGCCAGGCCCGCGCCCTCGTAAAAACCCTGCGCCAGAAGGCCCCTGATCTTGCTCCCCTGATCCGCGACGGGCTGCGCGCCGCTGATCGGGATGGGGAATCGTGGCGTCACGGCTTCCTCCTGCAACTTCTCGCCGCCACCGAGCCCCAGGACGGTCCGGGTGCCGCGGAGCTGTTCCCCGAAGGCTGGTTGCGCGCCCCGAGCGCCCGGGGTCTGGATTACGGCCCCCTCCAGGGCCAGCTCCTGCGCCAACAATTTGAGGAGGCCGACCGGCTCACCAGCGCTCACTTGCGCGAGCTGGCCGGAGCGGAGGCGGAACGGCGCGGTTACGTGTATTTCAGCGAGGTGCCGGCCATTCCCGGCCTCGATCTGCGCAGCCTCGATCGCCTCTGGCTCGCCTATTCCCTCGGCCGCTTCGGCTTTTCCGTTCAGGGGCGCCTCTTGCGTCTCTGCGGCAACCGCTGGGAGGTTCTCTGGCCCCGCCTCGGCTGGAAGCGGGAGGGACTCTGGACCCGGTATCCCTCGGCCTTCACCTGGTCCCTGGAGGCGCCGGAGGGCCACATGCCCCTGGTCAATCAACTGCGGGGTGTGCGGCTGATGGATGCGCTCCTCCGTCATCCCGCTCTGCTGGAGCGAATCGAGGGTGCTGTCCAAACGGCCAAGGGCTAAGGTCGATGAGTCTGCCGTCAGCGACCGCACGCGAGACGATGGCCTTGCGATGGGCTGATTTCATCACT
>CAYVWU010000446.1:0-1610 GCA_964455575.1 uncultured Cyanobium sp.
TCCGCCTGCGGCGGGTACGCTGCCGGCGACCCCACCCGCTTTCCCGTGAAGGAGACGTCTCGACCGGTGCCGTTTCAGGTGATCGGCGTCGGCGTGGTGCTGGACGCGGACGGTCGGGTGCTGATCGACCAGCGCCTGGAGGAGGGACTGCTCGGAGGCCTGTGGGAATTTCCGGGCGGCAAGCAGGAGCCGGAGGAGCCGATCGCCGAGACGATCGCGCGGGAATTGCGGGAGGAGCTGGCGATCGAGGTGGAGGTGGGCGAGGAGCTGATCACCGTCGACCACGCCTACAGCCACAAGCGCCTGCGCTTCGTGGTGCACCTCTGCCGCTGGCGCTCGGGCGAGCCCCAGCCCTTGGCCTCCCAGCAGGTGCGCTGGGTGGCGCCCGCCGAGCTGCCGGACTACCCGTTTCCCGCCGCCAACGCCCGCATCATCGCGGCGCTGCATGGGTGGTTGGGGATGGAGGGGGCGGCGGTTGAGGACGGGCGGAAGGGTGGCGCGGAGGGGCGGATGGGGGAGCGGGGTGGAACTGGCGGGGGGCTGGGGTGAGCCGCAGGGGGCTGTGGCCAACGATGTCCTCGTCGGGCACGCCCTGGGTGAACTCCTCAAGAGTGATGCCGCCGCTTCAGGGCTGCTGCGGCCGGCTACGCGGGCGCGGATCTGGGCGGTGATGGCCGGCAGGCACTCTTCGCGCCCGATGCTTCAGACATTCCGCCAACCGCCTCCGACTCTGGATCGACACCGCATCTTCCTGCCGGTTCGGGAGCGGCTTCAGGATGCGATCAGGGTGGCTTTGGAACAGCCAGACGACGAGCTTGTCGCTGGCGGTCATGCCAAGAGGGTGTGCTGAAGGCGTGGTGGTTGGAGCTGCGGGGAGAAAGGACCAGTTTGGCGAGGGAGCTAAGCAGCCCAACCGCTCCGTTCATCGCCGCCTGGGGCAAGGCACGGCATGGCCCACAGCACGGCACAGCCCCAGGACCTGATCGGGTATCGCCCTCCAGGCAAAAGTCGCGGGGGATGCCAAAGGGAATTGTTACTATCTGAACCCTTGAATCTGTTCCGGATCACCAGATCTTGTGATCTGGATCACGTTGTCGATGGAGGAGTATTCAAGCTTGGTGTGCCCATCTTGAGATGGGATGAAGAAGTCTGTCAGCCATTCGGCATAAGCGGAAATTAAGGGGAGGTTCTTTGTAGATTTGCAAGTGGATTGCCTCGGCTCTTTGAGGGCTTGTTCTTTCTTTATTCATTGGCCCCGCGAAGTGACGCGGTCCAGTCCTTGAGTGACGCGGTGGTCTTGTCTGTGGATTCCGTGGATTCCTCAAATCCACGCCGATAGACATCAGCGCTTCCGGCGCCTGCCGGTTATGCCAATCCCATCGCAATCCCTCAACAGCCCCCGCCGCTTGCGGCCCACCTCACGTCCACCCCTACCAGCGCCGTCATGTCCCAGATCGCCCTTGACCCTGCCCTTCTCGCCTCGCTCCTTGAGGATTGGCGGCTCCGCCTCATGGCCTGGGCCCAGAGCGGTGCCCTGAGCCGGGCGGCGATGGAGGCCTTGCGGTTGCCCGAGGAGCCGGAAACTCTGCGACAGCTGCTGGAGCGCTGGG
>CAYVWU010000447.1:0-1608 GCA_964455575.1 uncultured Cyanobium sp.
CGGTGAGCATCACGGTGCGGATGCCCATGCGGCGCAGCTGCTCAAAGCGCTCGCGCAGCCCCGGCTTGATGATGTCCTTCAGGTAGACCACGCCGATGACCGCCGCGCCGCGGCACACCGCCAGGGGGGTGCCGCCGAGGCGGGACACCTGGGCGAAACGGTCGTCCAGCTCCACCGGAACGTCTCCCCCGCGGGAGCGAACAAAGCCCTTGATGGCATCCACCGCCCCCTTGCGATATTCGCTGCCATCGGGGGCATCCACGCCGCTCATGCGGGTGCGAGCCGAGAAAGGCACATCGGTGGACTGTTGTGGATCGAAGGGCAGGACAGCGGCGACGGTTTCCGCCAGACGCACGATGGAGCGTCCCTCCGGCGTCTGATCGAGGCAGCTGGCCCCGAGGGCCACCGTCGCCAGCGCGTTGAGGTCATGGCCCGCCACCGGCAGAAATTCCTCTGCCAGGCGATTGCCGAGGGTGATCGTGCCGGTCTTGTCGAGCACCAGGGTGTTCACATCTCCGCACGCCTCCACGGCCCGGCCGGAGGTGGCGATGACATTGAACTGGGCCACCCGATCCATGCCGGCGATGCCGATGGCGCTCAGCAGGCCTCCGATGGTGGTGGGGATCAGGGCCACCAGCAGGGCCACAAGGGTCACCAGGGAGGGGGCCTGACCGAGGAAGCCGGCAGCGGGAGAGAGGGTGGCGACGGCGATCAGGAACACCTGGGTGAGCACCGCCAGCAGAACGGTGAGGGCGATTTCGTTGGGCGTCTTGCTCCGTTCCGCCCCCTCCACCAGGGCGATCATGCGATCGATGAAGCCCTTGCCGGGATCGGCGCTGATGCGCACCTGGAGCTGATCCGAGAGCAGCCGGGTGCCACCGGTGACCGACCCGGCCACATCGGAGCCGGCTTCCTTGAGGACAGGAGCGGATTCGCCGGTGATCGCCGACTCGTCCACCGACGCCACCCCAGCGATCACCTCACCATCGGCGGGGATCACCTCCCCCGCCTCCACCACCACCGTGTCTCCGCGCCGCAGGCTCGACGACTCCACCCGTTCGGTGCGGCCATCGGCCCCCAGGCGACGGGCCAGGGTGCGCGCCTGGGTGCGGCGCAGGGCATCCGCCTGGGCCTGACCCCGACCCTCCGCGAGCGCCTCGGCGAAGTTGGCGAAAAGCAGGGTCGCCAGGAGGGTGAGGGTGATCAGGCCGTTGAATCCGCGCTCGCTGAGCAGGGCTCGCGAATCCAGAAGCCGGGGCTCCAGGGTGAGCAGCAGACACAGCGCCGTGCCGCACCAGACGACGAACATCACCGGATTGGCGACCGCCAGGCGGGGATCCAGCTTGCGCACGGCTTGCCCCATGGCCCGTCGCACCAGCCCATCTTGGCGCGGCCGTTCGAGATAGCGACGCTCCTGACGGGGCCCCCGCGGCATGCGGGGAAAGAGAACGCGAAGGGGGGTGGGCATGGCCGTGGGTCAGGGGGTCAGGGCGAGGCTTTCGGCGATCGGCCCCAGGGCGAGCACAGGGAAGAAGGTGAGCGCTCCAAGGATGACGATCACCACCGCTGTCACCGCTGTGAAGAGCGCCGTGTCGGTGCGCAGGGTTC
>CAYVWU010000448.1:0-1597 GCA_964455575.1 uncultured Cyanobium sp.
GGGGGGGGGGGGCGGGGGGGGGGGGGGGGCTTTGGGGCGTCGGGAGGGGGCTGAGCTGTGCCCGCTGGTTGCGGAACAGGAGGCGCTGGCCGCCAGCGTTAAAGCCAACGCAAAAACATGAAGCCCCGGGAGTGATCGAGGAAGCGCACGGTCCAGGCGCTTGGAGAGGTGGTGGGGCCGCTGGAGCCTAACGGGATGGCGGATCTCGATCAGGCGCTGCGGGGTGTGCTCAGCTCCGATGTCCTGTGGTCAGCGACCTTTGCCGGCCTTCGCCCTAGCCTGAACCGATGGACGATCCCGATATCCGCTGGCGCCAGCGGTTCGACAACTTCGAGCGGGCGCTGCAGGTGCTGCGGCGCGGCGTGGAACTGGCGCGCCAGCGCCCACTGAGCGAGCTGGAGCAACAGGGCCTGATCCAGGGCTTTGAGTTCACCCATGAGCTTGCTTGGAACCTGCTCAAGGACTATTTGACGGACCAGGGAATCAGCGGGATCATCGGTTCACGGGATGCCACCCGCCTGGCGTTTCAGAATGGGTTGATCCTGGAGGGTGAAGCCTGGATGGCGATGATCAAGGCACGAAATCAGTCGTCCCACACCTACAACCTGGAGCAGGCCCAGGCGATCGCTCGCGATGTGATCGATCACTACGCGCCATTGTTCAGTGCCCTGCGGGATCGTTTCGCGGCCCTGAGCCAGCAGCCCTGATGACCCTGCACCCTCCCCTGGCCACAGCCCAGGCCATCGGCCTGCCGGAGGCGGCGCTGACGGCCATTCAGGATGTGCTGGCCCGGCACCCGGAGGTGGAAGGCGCGATTCTCTACGGCTCCCGGGCTCTGGGCCGGCATCGCCCCGCCTCCGATATCGACCTCACCCTGATCGGCCCCACCATCAGCGCAGCTGTCCTGGCCCGCATCGATGCCGATCTCGATGATCTGTTGCTGCCCTGGGTGATCGATCTCTCCTGGCAGGCCTCGCTTCATCACCCCGCCCTCCTGGCCCATATCCAACGGGCCGGCCTGGAGCTGTATCGCCGGCTGGATGCGCCAGACTGACCCCCTTGCCGCGTCCGCTCGCTCCTCCAGCAATCACGACGTGATGGATGAACCTCTGCTGCGCACGATCGCGGCCGAGATCCAGGCGGCGATCCCCGGCGCCGAGGTGCGTCTGTTCGGCTCCCGCGCCCGCGGCACCGCCCGCCCCGATTCCGACCTCGACCTGCTGGTGACGGTGCCGGATTCCTGGCTGGCAAGCCATTCACGGTTTGAAGAGACGGACGCCCTCGGCTGGCGGCTGGCCCATCACCGCCTGCCGATTGAGCTGTTGCTCTTTTCCACCAGTGAAGTAGAGGAGAGGCGCCACGGCCGCACCAATGGGATTGCCGAGGCCTTCCGCTACGGCTGGCTGCTGGAGCCAACGGAGCCCGTGCATGGCGCCAGCTGAAACACCGGCCGCAGTTCTGCGCATCGCCCACCGCGATCTGCGAACCGCCATGGCGAGGGCAGATTCTTCCGTGTTTGAGGAAGACAGCTGGGGTTTCCATCTCCAGCAGGCCACCGAAAAAGCCCTCAAAGCCTGGCTGCTGCTTCTGTTGCCCG
>CAYVWU010000449.1:0-1592 GCA_964455575.1 uncultured Cyanobium sp.
GCCAGGTTTCCAGCAGGGTTCCCCTTGCGTCCGGGGCACCTGGAGCCACTTGGGGATTGGGGCTCTTTAAGCGGTGCGGGGAGCGGTCAGCGGGAGCTCAGACGAGGACTGGGCAAGCGCTGGACCGGGGAACCAGAAATCGCTTTGAGAAGTGTTGGAGCAGGGTCCAAACGTCAGCGGGCTCCTGGAGCCTGATTGGGTGGCGTGTCGTCCATCCGGCGCCTCCGGGTCGATGACGTCATGGTGGCCCCCCGGCCCGGAGGGAAGGAACCCCCTCCCCGGCATTTGTGACGTGTCTTGATCTGCCGACATCTCTCTTGATGAAGACCCCTGATGCCGCCCTCCGCCCTTCACTCCGGCTCGGACAGGAGCTGCCGCTTGGCCGCCGCCAGCTCCGCCCGGGCCGCATCGCTGAGCTCCGGGTAGTCCAGCTGAAGCCCATCCAGCGTGTCGATCACCGCCGCGGCCACCACCAGACGGGTGAACCATTTGTTGTCCGCCGGCACCACATACCACGGCGCCTCGGGCGTGGATGTGTGCTGAATCATTTCCTCAAAAGCCTTCATGTAGTCATCCCAATAAGCACGTTCATGCACGTCATTAGCGGAGAACTTCCAATTTTTCTCCGGCGTGTCCAGGCGCTCCAAAAATCGCCGCTTCTGTTCTTTCTTGGACAAATGGAGAAAGAACTTGCGCACCACGATTCCATTATGAGCGAGATACTCCTCGTAATGACGGATGTCTTTGAAGCGCTCATGCCAGAATTCTTTACCAATTTGCGTGGGCGGAATCGTTTCCTTGGCCAGCAGCTCAGGATGGACGCGCACCACAAGGGTGTTCTCGTAATAGCTGCGATTGAAGATGCCGATTCGACCGCGTTCCGGCATGGCTTGCTGACAGCGCCACAGATAATCGTGATTGAGATCCACCGCGGAGGGCCCCTTGAAAGAGGTGACCTGGCATCCCTGCGGATTCACCCCGCTCATCACGTGCTTGATCGTGCCATCCTTGCCGGCGGCGTCGATCGCCTGAAACACCAGCAGCAGGGCCCAACGATCCCGGGCATAGAGTTTGTCCTGCAGCGCGGCAAGCATGGCCACGCCGCCAGCCAGGGCGTCCTTGGCCTCGGGTTTGTCCGCCGAGGTGAAATGCAGGGTGCTGCCAGGATCCACGGAGTTCAATTCAAATCCAGAACCATCGGTCACCTTGAAGGGCGTGCTGATGTGACGGGCTTGATGAATGATGTCGCTGGGATTCATGGCTTGGCGGGCGGTGGGCGCTGAAGCCCCGAGGATCCTGACGCTACCGGAGGAGCGGAGCGTGAATGGCGGACGGGAAGCGAAGACCAGAACGGTTGGGAAGGAAGGAGTAAAAGACAGAAAAGAGAACAGGGAGAGACGAAACGGCCAGCCACACGCTGGCCAACACCATCGGCTCTGGCGAGGGAAAGACGTCCGCCAGCCCCGCGGCTTGAATGGAGCCATGCGCCCGTTCTTTTCGCCCGCCTCCTCCGCTCCAGCCGCCACAGGCGCCACAACCGCCATCGCCGCCCTGGCCCTCGCCCTGGGCGCCTGCGGCAAGGCGCCCTCCTG
>CAYVWU010000450.1:0-1579 GCA_964455575.1 uncultured Cyanobium sp.
ACTTTGTTTCAGTTGATTTTCCAGACGCTTCACGGAAGGCCTCAGTCGGGTCAGCAGGCCGGTCTTGATGGTTTGCACGTCTGCGCCCAGGGGACGATTGGCCAGCTGCTCGCCTCCAGGGATGGCGCGGATGGCCTCCCGAAGCTCGGACTCACTGGTGGCCTTCTGGATCAGGTTGGCGGCATCCGCCAGCTTCTTCAGCTGCCCCTGGCCTTGTTGCACCTGGTTGCGAATCCCGATCGGGATCAGCAGCAGAAAGCCGATGGCGGCGATCGTGGCCAACCGACGGATCAGCCGCAGCTGATCGCTGGAGGGCAAAACATCGCCATCAAGCAGATTGGCCAGCATCATCAGGGCCACGGCGAGCAGGGGCAGGCTGGCCGTCCCGCGAAGAGTGGCGCTCACCCGCACCATCCATTGGGGCTGGATCAACGCGACCGGGAACAGGGACGTGACGACCTGAGCCAGAAAGACGATGAACAAGGCATAAGCAATCCACTGAAGGCTGTCCGCCAATTGGCTGGACCCCACTCTCTTACTCACGAAATCCTCCTTTCTTTCCAGGGCATTGTGGCGGGACGAGGCGGGTTTGTCCCGCGTGGCGGGGAAGTTTTTACGATGCGCAGTGCCGCAAGGGATCAGATGCGCCGACCCGCCTGTGTTCAACGGGTGAGAAGGGCATCATCCGCCTGAAAATCTGGAGCCGGCAGGGTTTGCTCGACATAGTCCATCTGGTAGGCATCCCGCAGGCTGGCGAGCAGATCAAAGCGGGGTTGCCAGGCCAATTCCCGCTGCAGCCGATGGGTGTCGGTGAGGAAATGGGAGAGCCGCAGGGGGAAGGCCTTGCGGGCTTTGGGCTCAAGGCGCGAGGGATCGAACCCTCGGATCTCCACCCGCTCCGGATCCTTGCCGCAAGCGACCGCCGCCGTCTCCACCAACCCGCGCAGCGTCACGCCCTGCCGACCGGAGCAGTTGTAGATGCGGTTGCAGGCGGTCTCCACCTCCAGGCAGCGGGTCATGGCCTCGGCCAGGTCGCGGACATCCCCCAGCTGGGTGATCCATTGGCCATCCCCGGGCAGCGGAACGGGTCGGTCGTGCAGGAGACGATCAAAGAACCAACGCTCGATCGGGTTGTAATTCCCCGGACCGATGATGTAGGTGGGACGAAAACTGGTGAAGGGAATGCCCTCCGCCCGCAGCCAGCCTTCCGTTTCCGCCTTGCCGGCGTGGCGGCTGGCGGGGTCGATGGGTGCGTCTTCATCGAGAGGCCAGAAGGCGCTGTCGGCATAGACCCCGGCGGAACTGACGTACACCAGCCGGTGGCGAGGCGCCCCCGTGTGGGCCAGCACCTGGCGGGTGTCGTCGAGGGTGCGGCCGGAGCTGTCGATGATCACGTCAAAGGTTTCCCCGTCGAGGGCCGCCAGATCGCTGTCGGAGGTTCGGTCCCCCCGCACGTGGCGCACCTGCTCGGGCACGGGCTGACGGCCGCGGGTGAAGACGGTGATGGCATGGCCCTCCGCCAGCAGGCGGGCCACCACCGGCCGCCCCACAAAGCGTGTCCCGCCCATGACCAGAACGT
>CAYVWU010000451.1:0-1566 GCA_964455575.1 uncultured Cyanobium sp.
TATCGGCTCACCGAGGGCTGGGATTGGGGCGATTGCTACTGGATGGTGGCGATCACCATCCCCACCATCGGCTACGGGGAGGTGGAGCCCCTGAGCACGGCCGGTCGGGTGGTGACCGTCTTCTCGATCGTGGGCGGCCTCGTGGTGGTGCAGCTCACGATTCAGAATCTGTTGGGCTTGTCGGAATCGGGCTACTTTCGGCAGCTCCACCGGCGCCGCCTGGTTCGCTGGCTGCGACACATGAACAATCACGTCATTCTTTGTGGTTACGGCCGGATTGGTCGGGAGATCGCCGCCCAGCTCAGCCGGGAGGGCACGCCCCTTTTGGTGGTGGAAATGGATCCGGACCGACGGGATGCGGCGGAAGCCAAGGGGCTCCCAGTGCTCCTGGCCGATGCCACCCTGGATGAAACCCTCATCGAGGCGGGGATCCATCGCTGCCGCAGCCTGGTGGCCGCCCTGCCCAACGACGCCGCTAATGTCTATGTGGTGCTCAGCGCCCGAGCCATCGCCCCCCGCTGCCGGCTGATTGCCCGCTCCGACAGCGAGGAAGCCGAGCGCAAACTGCGGCAAGCGGGCGCCAATCAGGTCGTCAGCCCCTACGTGGCGGGCGGACGCACCATGGCGGCCACCGCCACCCGCCCCCTGGCGGTCGACTTCATGGACCTGCTGGCGGGATCGGAGTGTGAGGTGGAGGAGTTTCAGCTCAGTGAGGATCCCGCCGCGCTGGGGACCCTCAATGGCCGCACCCTGGCGGAACTCGATCTCCGCGGCCGCTCGGGCGCCCTGGTGCTGGCCATTCGCCTGCCCGCTCCCGCTGTGGTCGCTCCCTACGCGGCCCGCGGCGGCAGCTATGCCGACACACCCACCTTGGTGGCCAATCCCGGAGGGGAAACCAAGCTGGCTCCCGGCCAACTGATGGTGGTGCTCGGAAGCAAGAGGCAACTGGCTCGGTTCCAGGAGCTCCTGGGCAGCGCGGTGGTGAGCGTCGAGCAGATGCCGGGTTGATCCCGCGCGACGCGGGCATACGATCGCCGCCGCAGTCGCCCCCTCCCCCATGACGACCTCCGCCCAACCGAACCGTGGCGTTCCAGCCGCCTCCCTGGAGGGACGGGTGGCCCTGGTGACGGGCGCCAGCCGTGGGATCGGGCGGGCCATCGCCCTGGAGCTGGCCGCCGCGGGCGCGGAGGTGGTGGTCAACTACGCCCGGTCCGACGCGGCGGCGGCTGAGGTGGTGGAGACCATCGCGGCGGCTGGCGGCCAGGCCTGGGCCCATCGGGCTGACGTGGCCCAGGAACAGGAGGTGGAGGCGATGGTGCGGGAGATCGTGAGCCGGCATGGGCGCATCGATGTGTTGGTGAACAACGCGGGCATCACCCGAGACGGCCTGTTGATGCGCATGAAAACCCCGGACTGGCAGAGCGTGCTCGACCTGAATCTCAGCGGTTGCTTCTTCACCACCCGAGCCGTGAGCAAGCTGATGCTCAAGGCCCGGGGCGGCCGCATCATCAACATCACCTCCGTGGTGGCCCTGATGGGCAACCCGGGCCAGGCCAACTACAGCGC
>CAYVWU010000452.1:0-1565 GCA_964455575.1 uncultured Cyanobium sp.
TCTCCCTTCAGAACTTGCCTCACCATGGCCAAGCGTCGACGTTTTGTGGCTCTCCTCGGCGGAGCCCTCTCCACCACCCTTCTTCTCGCTGGTTGCCTCGGCAATCCCCCTAGCCGCACGGGCCGCACGACCCAGGCCCCCATCCCTGTCGCCAATGCCGACGTGGAGGTCAAGACCATCAATCTGGGCTTTGTGCCCATCCTGGAGTCCGCTCCCCTGGTGATCGGGGTGGAAAAAGGCTTCTTCGCCAAGCATGGCCTGGAGGTTCAGCTCTCCAAGCAATCCAGCTGGTCGACTGCGCGGGACAACGTGGTGCTCGGAAGCGGTGGTGGCGGCATTGATGGTGGTCAGTGGCAACTGCCCATGCCCCAGATGATCAGCGAAGGGGTGATCACCAATGGCAAGAAGGTGCCAATGACGATCCTGGCGATGTTGATGAGCCAGGGCAATGGCATCGCCGCCGCCAACACCGTCAAGGATGGCAATCTCACCTATAACCTGAAAGCCTCTTCCCCAGGCTTCTTTCAGGCCTTCAACAAGAAGGAGGGCCGCAAATTTCGCGCCGCCTACACCTTCGGCAAGGCCAATCAGGACATCTGGATCCGCTACTGGCTTGCGGCCGGTGGCGTGAACCCCAACACGGATGTGGAGCTACTCACCGTGCCGGCACCGGAAACCTTGCAGGGAATGAAGACCGGAACAATGGAGGCCTTCTCCACCGGCGATCCCTGGCCCTCCCGCATCGCTCGCGACAACGTGGGCTACCTGGCGGCTCTTACCTCCCAAATCTGGAAAGCGCACCCGGAAGAATATCTGGCGGTGCGCAGCGATTGGGTGGAGAAGCATCCCAAGGCCACCGTGGCCCTGCTCAAGGGTCTGATCGAAGCTCAGATGTGGCTTGACAAGCCAGAGAACAAGGAGGAGGCCGCCGAGATCCTCTCCACTCGCAAGTGGTTCAACGTGCCCGTAGCGGTGTTGCAGGAATCCCTCAAAGGCCAGTACAAGCTCGGCGCCAACGGCACCCCGATCAACGATCCGAAGCTCGGACCGCTTTATTGGAACAGTGATCGCGGAGTGATTTCTTACCCCTACAAGAGCCTCACCCTCTGGTTCCTGTTGGAGTCCCTGCGCTGGAAGTTCTATCCCGGCACGGTGGACACCATTGAGCAGGCCAAAGCCATCAACGACAAGGTGGTTCGGGAAGATCTCTGGCGTGAGGCCGCCAAGGGCGTAGGGGTCCCCGCGAAAAACATCCCCACCAGTTCAAGCCGGGGCAAGGAGGTGTTCTTCGATGGCACCGTTTACGACCCGGCGGATCCCCAGGCCTATCTCAACAGCCTGAAGATCAAAAACTGATCCCGCCTCCGGCCTGAGGTGAGGGCCGCTTTTTCCTCTCCCTTCTCCGCTCGCAATTCTTTTTTCTCTCCAGGACTTTTCATCATGACCAGCACACCTCGCTCCGGCTTCAGCCTCGGCCTGTGGTGGAAGCAGCATCGCAAGATGATCCTCCCGCCCATTTTTGGCATCGGTGGCTTCCTGCTCTTCTGGCAGCTCAGTTCCAGCCT
>CAYVWU010000453.1:0-1558 GCA_964455575.1 uncultured Cyanobium sp.
CGGCGTCGATGAGCAGCAGATCGCCGTCGCGCAGCTCGGCGTTGTTGGCCGTGTAGTGCAGCACGCAGGCGTTGTCGCCGCCGGCGACGATCGAGCCGTAGGCGGGGCCGCGGGCGCCCCGCTCCAGAAAATGCTGTTCGATCACGGCCTGCACCTGCCGCTCCCTCAGCCCCGGACGGGCGACGGCGCGGGCCAGCTCATGGGCCTCGGCGGAGATGCGCGCCGCCTGGCGCAACAACACCAGCTCCTCCGCGCTCTTGCGCAGCCGCAGCGCGTGCAGGATCGGGCAGGGGGCCACCAGGCCGAGGGCCGCGGCGCCGCTGCGGGGCGCCCGATCGAGCTGCTGCGCCCAGGTCTGCAGCACCAGCGGCTCCACCGTCGGGTGGCGGCCCACCCGGAAGGCGATGCCCTCCGCCCCCCGCAGGTACTCCGGCAGGCGCTCCGGCAGCTCGGCCAGAGGATGGGCCAGGCAGGCCCCGAAGGTGTCCACCGCCCCCTCGCAGCCCCAGCGGAAGCCGTTCCACACCTCCGCCTTCGCTTCCCGCGGCGCCACGAACATCACAAACGGATGGTCGGGCTGGTGGGGCAGGAAGAGCGCCACGGCGTCGGGTTCATCGAAGCCGGTCAAATACCAGAAGTCGCTGTCCTGGCGGAAGGCATGCTCCACATCCGCGTGGTGGGTGCGCAAGGGGGCGGCGGGAATGATGGCCGCGGCGCTGCCGAGGCGGTGCAGAAACCGATCGCGTCGGTCGGCGAACACCGCGGAGGACAGGGTGGAGGGGGGTGCGGGAGCGACCGGGGAGGGGGCCATGGGCGGGAAGCGCGATGTCGCGTTGGAGCGTTACCCGATTAAATAGCGTGAAGCGCTGAATCTCCATGGCCGCCGCTGGCCGCCGCCCGCCTTCTGTGATGGCGTCCGCCGGGCCGCCACCCCTGGCGGAGCGCGCCCGGCTGCTGCTGGCCCGCTGGCGCGCGGAGCTGCGCCTCACGCCTCGGGAGCGGCAGGCCCTGGCCCTGGAGTGGGACACCCTCGAACGCCAGATCCAGCGGCTGGAGGAGCGCCGTCCCCGGCTGGCCGTGCTCGGTCGGGTGGGGGTGGGCAAGAGCAGCCTGCTCAACGCCCTCCTCGGGGAGCATCGCTTCGCCGTTGATGTCGCCCATGGCTCCACCCGCCAGGCGCGGTCGTGCCCTTGGGAGGTGGCGATCCCGGGGCTGTCGGGCGTCGATCTGGTGGACACGCCGGGCCTGGATGAGGTGGCCGCGGCGGCGCGGGAGCGGCTGGCCCGGGAGGTGGCCCTGGGGGCGGATCTGGTGCTGGTGGTGGTGGATGCCGACCTCACGCGGGTGGAGGCCTCGGTGGTGGAGCGGCTCCTGGCGGAGGGCAAACCCCTGCTGCTGGTGCTCAACCGCGCCGATGCCTGGCCCGCGGAGGAGCTGCCCGAGCTGCTGGCCAGCCTGCGCCGTCGCATCCCCGCCACCGCCGCCCATCTGGAGCCCCTCGCGGTCTCGGCCGCCCCGCGCCAGGCCCGGCTGCTGCCCGATGGCCGCGTGCGCAGCC
>CAYVWU010000454.1:0-1556 GCA_964455575.1 uncultured Cyanobium sp.
TCCGGCTTCACGGCGGAGGACATGGAGCTGGTGATCGAGGAGATGGCGGGCCAGGGCAAGGAGCCCACCTATTGCATGGGGGATGACATCCCCTTGGCGGTGCTCTCCAGCCGCCCCCACCTGCTCTACGACTACTTCAAGCAACGGTTCGCCCAGGTCACCAATCCGCCGATCGATCCCCTGCGGGAACGGCTGGTGATGAGCTTGGAGATGCATCTGGGGCGTCGCGGCTCCGCCCTGCGGCCAGATCCGGCGGGGGCGGCCGTGCTGCGGCTGGCAACCCCGGTGCTCAATGAGGCGGAGCTCAGCACTCTCGGCGACCACGGGCTGGGCGTCGCCACCCTCTCCACCCTGCTGTCGGTGGCGGAGGGGCCCGGGGGGTTGCAAGCCGCTCTGGATCGGCTCACCTTCGAGGCGGAGGCCGCGGTGCGGGGCGGCAACCAGATCCTGGTGCTTTCCGATCGCGCCGGGGGGGGCATCACCGCCCTGCTCACCACGATTCCGCCCCTGCTGGCGGTGGGGGCGGTGCATCAGCACCTCCTGCGGCAGGGCTTGCGCCTGCAGGCCTCCATCGTGGTCGACACGGCCCAGTGCTGGAGCACCCACCACCTGGCTTGCCTGATCGGCTACGGCGCCAGCGCCGTCTGTCCCTGGCTGGCCTGGGAGACGACACGCCA
This sequence comes from uncultured Cyanobium sp., assembly GCA_964455575.1. GTDB lineage: Bacteria > Cyanobacteriota > Cyanobacteriia > PCC-6307 > Cyanobiaceae > Cyanobium. The sequence continues at coordinate 678 of CAYVWU010000454.1, forward strand.
TTGGCTGCTCCACCCCAAGACCCAGTCGTTGATCGAGCGGGGCAAGCTTCCTTCCCTCACCATGGAGGCGGCCCAGGCCAACGTGCGCAAGGCCATGGAGGACGGACTGCGGAAAATCCTCTCCAAGATCGGCATTTCCCTCCTGGCCAGTTATCACGGCGCCCAGATCTTCGAAGCCATCGGCATCGGTGCCGACCTGATCGACCTGGGGTTCAAAGGCACCACCAGCCGCGTCGCGGGCCTGAGCCTGACCGACCTGGCGAGCGAAACCCTGGCGTTTCACAGCAAGGCCTTCCCCGAGCTGAATCGCAGCAAGTTGGAGTTCATGGGATTCGTGCAATACCGCACCGGCGGCGAATTCCACATGAACAGCCCGGAGATGGCGAAGGTGCTCCATGCCGCCGTGGCGGCCGGACCCGGTTACGACCATTTCTCCGCCTACAAGCAGCTGCTGGAGGGCCGGCCGGTGACCGCCCTGCGCGACCTCCTCGAACTCACCCCGGCGCCCACCCCCCTGCCCGTGGACCAGGTGGAGAGCGTGGAGAGCCTCTGCGCCCGGTTCTGCACCGGCGGGATGAGCCTGGGCGCCCTGAGTCGGGAGGCCCATGAGGTGCTGGCCGTGGCGATGAACCGCATCGGCGGCAAGAGCAACAGCGGCGAGGGCGGGGAGGATCCCGTGCGCTTCGTCACCCTCAGCGATGTGGATGGGGAGGGGCGTTCCGTCACCCTGCCCACCCTGCGCGGCCTGCGCAACGGCGACACCGCCTGCTCCGCGATCAAGCAGATCGCCTCTGGCCGTTTCGGCGTCACCGCGGAATACCTGCGCAGCGGCCGGCAGCTGGAGATCAAGGTGGCCCAGGGCGCCAAGCCGGGGGAAGG
>CAYVWU010000455.1:0-1544 GCA_964455575.1 uncultured Cyanobium sp.
TCCGCGATGGTGCGCCAGGAGCTGGGGGAGACGATCGACATTCATCTGGGTGGCGCGGACCTGATCTTTCCCCACCACGAGAATGAAATCGCCCAGTCGGAAGCGGCCACGGGCAAGCCGTTGGCCCGCTGGTGGTTGCACAACGGCATGGTGAATGTCGGCGGGGAGAAGATGTCGAAATCCCTGGGTAATTTCACCACCATTCGCGCGCTCCTCGACAGTGGCGTCAGCCCGATGACCCTGCGCGTCTTCGTGCTCCAGGCCCACTACCGCAAGCCCCTGGACTTCGCCCCGGCCGCCCTGGAGGCCTCCGCCACCGGCTGGAAGGGCCTCAATGCCGCCCTGGCTCTGGTCGCCCGCCACGGTGAGGTGCTCGGCTGGGCGCCCGCCGCCGAGGCGCTCCCCGCCGCCTCGGGTGCGGCCCTCGCGGACAGCGCGGCTCCGGCTTTGACGCCTTCGGAGGCCATCGCCGGCATCCTGGCGGCCGACCCGGAGCTGGCGGGCTGCCACGAGCGCTTCATCCGCGCCATGGATGACGACCTCAACACCGCCGCCGCGCTCGGCGAGCTCTTCGAGCTGGCCCGCCCCCTGCGCGCCCTGGCCAACCAACTGCAGATCAACGAGGCCCCCACCCCCACCCAGCGCGCCCTGCGCCCCCGCTGGCGCCTGCTGGTGGAGCTTGCGGGCGTGCTGGGGCTGGTGGCGGAGCCGGACAGCGCTCCGGCCGATGAGGAGGGCCTGAGCGCCGCGGCGATCGAGGCCCTGGTGGAGCGGCGCAAGGCGGCCAAGGCCGCGCGCGACTTCGCCGAGGCCGATCGCCTGCGTGAGGACCTGCGCCAGCGGGGGGTGGAGCTGGTGGACAAGCCCGGAGGGGTCACCGTCTGGATCCGCGCGTAAGCCCGCTGCAGCTGGTGGGCTTCGGCCTGGCCAGCGTCGCCGTGATGGGCAACGACGCCCTGCAGACCCTGGGCCCGTTTCTGGCCAGCCAGCGCGGGCGCGGTGGTCGCTGGTGGAAGGGCCTGGCGCTGGCGGCCGTGCTCTGCGTCGTGTTGCTGCTGAGCTGGTGGGCGGGCGCGGGGGATCCGGCCTGGGGGCGTCTGGATCGCTTTCCCTTGCCCGATCCCTTCCGCCCGCGCGATCTCCTCCCCCTCGGGGCCCTGCTGCTGCTGACGCGGTTGGGCCTGCCCGTGAGCACCTCCTTCCTGGTGCTCACCGCCCTGGCGCCGGCGCAGTTGGGGGAGATGGCGCGCAAATCCCTGGCGGGCTATGGCGTGGCCTTCGCCGTGGCGGCCGTGGCCTACGGGCTGGGGAGCCCCTGGCTGGAGGGGCAGCCGGAGCGGGGGCAGCCGCCAGCGGGGCAGCCGGCGGAGGGCCAGCCGGCGGAGGGGTGGCCGGGGGAGGCGGCGGAGGAGAAGGAGGAGGCCGCCAGCGGCGCCAACGCCTGGATCCGGCTGCAGTGGCTGGCCACGCTGGCCCTCTGGAGCCAGTGGCTGGTGCAGGATCTGGCCAACATCTATGTCTATCTGCCTCGACGGCTGAGCCTG
>CAYVWU010000456.1:0-1541 GCA_964455575.1 uncultured Cyanobium sp.
GTGGCGCCGGGCCAGAGGCTTTGCCAGGGCAGGCTGAGGGTGAGAGCGAACAACCCCAGGCCCACCACTGTGCCGGCAACGCAGGCCGTCATCACGGGCTTGCGGCCGTAGCGGTCGCTCAGGGCGCCGATCAGCGGGGTGAAGGCGAACTGAGCCAGGGCGTAGCTGCCCGCCAGCAGCCCGAGAATCCTGCCGTCATTGGTGAGGTTCGCGAGCAGGAAGGGGAGAAGCGGAAAAATCAGGGTTTCCCCCAGCCTGTCGTTGAGCAGGGTGAGGAAGGCGCTGAAGACGATCGTGCGGCGCGCGCGGCTCAGGGGGCTGGACGGGTGAGGAGGTCGCCCAGCTTCCCATGCCAGCCTGGCGATAATGGCTCCACTTCGGGATGTTCGGCCGCGTGGCCATCGCCGCTTCCGGGCTCCTGCTGGCGCTGTTCTCCGTCGTCCACCTGACGGGCCTTGCCCTGGCCTGCTGGGACCCAGCCGGCTTTGAGCGCTACGCCGCCGCCCTCCATCAAGCCCCCTGGTTGCCGCTGGTGGAGGTGGCCCTGGTGTCGCTTCTGCTCCTTCACCCCGCCCAGGCCCTCGCCCGCACCCTCATCAACCGGTCCGCCCGTGGCGGTGGCCCCCCGCCGCGCAGCCGGCGGGGGGAGGGTCTGGAGCCCCTGGCCGCCCTGGCCGGACGGCTCATGCCCTGGAGCGGGGGCCTGCTGCTGCTCTTCCTTCTGGTTCACCTGGCGCAGCTCCGCCTGCGGCGGCCCGCGAGTGGGGCTGAGCTCGCCGCCCTGCGGGCCGTGTTGGCGCAGCCGCCCTGGTTCGCCCTTTACGCCGCGGCCGGGGTGGCCCTGGCCCTGCACCTCTTCCATGGCCAGGAGAGCGCCTTCCGGAGCCTGGGCCTGCTCCATCCCCGCCAGGCCCTGGCCCTTCGCTGGGCCGGGCGCGGCCTGGCCGTGCTCCTTGGCGCGGGCTTCACCCTGCTGCCTTTCGTCTTCCTCGGGGGGGCGGTGGCATGAGCGTCGCCACGGGCCTGGATCCACGGCTGCCGGAAGGGCCCCTGAGCACGGCCTGGCAACGCACCCGTGACAGCCTGCCCCTGATCAGCCCTTCCAACCGGCGCCACCTGCGGATCCTGGTGGTGGGGAGCGGCCTGGCGGGAGCCTCCGCGGCGGCCAGCCTGGCGGAGCAGGGCTATCCGGTGACCTTGATCACTTACCACGACAGCCCCCGGCGGGCCCACTCCGTGGCCGCCCAGGGAGGCATCAATGCCGCCAAGAACTACGCCAATGACGGCGACAGCGTGGAACGCCTCTTCCGCGACACGGTCAAAGGCGGCGACTTTCGCGCCCGGGAGGCGGGCTGTCATCGCCTCGCCGAACTCAGCGGCGCCATCATCGACCAGTGCGTGGCCCAGGGCGTGCCCTTTGCCCGGGAGTATGGCGGCACCCTGGCGACCCGCGGCTTCGGCGGCACGCTCGTGAGCCGCACGTTCTACGCCCGCGGCCAGACGGGCCAGCAGCTCCTCTACGGGGCTGTGCAAGCCCTGTT
>CAYVWU010000457.1:0-1532 GCA_964455575.1 uncultured Cyanobium sp.
TTCTATGCCTCGGTGCGGCTCGATATCCGTCGTATCCAGACGCTCAAGCGCGGCACGGAGGAATACGGCATCCGCGCCAAGGTGAAGGTGGCAAAAAACAAAGTGGCGCCTCCGTTCCGCATCGCTGAGTTCGACATTCTCTTCGGCCGCGGCATCAGCACGCTTGGCTGCCTGCTCGACCTGGCGGAGGAGACGGGGGTGGTCACCCGCAAGGGGGCCTGGTATAGCTATGAGGGCGACAACATCGGCCAGGGGCGCGACAACACGATCGCCTGGCTGGAACAGAACCCTGATCAGGTTGTGGTGATCGAGCAGCTCACCCGCACCCGGCTTACCGAAGGCTCTGAGGTCACCGCCAACTCCATGAAGCCGCTGGCAGCGGCGGCGCGCCAGGCCGCCACCAAGCCGCTCGGCGCTGCCGAGGCGGAAGCCGCCGCGGTCAAGGTGCTGGAGGAGCTGCCGGCTGCCTGAGCCGGCAGGGTGGTTCCCGGTTGGGGGCGAAGCGTGGGGCCGCTCAGGCGGCTTCCGCCTCCACCACCGCTTCAACCACCCCTGCTTCAACCAACCCTGTTTCAGCCACCTTCGCTATCCCATCCGCCACCCCGTTGGAGTTGGCTGCGTCGGGAAGGGGAATTACCAGAGGGTCGCTGGGGAGGCTGCGAAGCGCGTTGGCGACGCGCTGCATCTCCTGAATCGCCTCCGCGCCTTCGAGGGTCACCAGCTCGTGGCCGTTGCGCGATTCCAGCCAGCTGATGCCGCAGTCGGAAACGCGGAACCGAACCAGGTGGCTGTCGCCCAGTTCGGCCACGAAGGCCGTGCCCAGGCGGTCGCCCGGCTCCCCGCAGGTGTAGCAGCTGGCCAGGCGGCCCTGCTCCTGCAGGCAGTGCGCCAGGGCTTCGAGGCTCATCACCAGATCGTCAACCACCGCGCGGTATTGCTCGGCCAGGCGGGAGAACACGGCACAGCCTCAGAGATGGGGCAAGCCTAAGGTTTTCTTCCGATTTCTGTGTGCGGTGGTGGGCTCTGTGCGCACTTGCCCACCGGGGCCTTAGCCATCGGCCAGCTGCCACCAGCCGAGGGCGGGGCCAAGAAAGCGCACCGTGAGCCAGAACAGCACCAGGGCGCCGATCCCCACCCAGGCCCCGCGGGTGCTGAGCTTGACAAACCGCTCGGCCTGATTGCGGCTTAACGGCAGCCAGGCAAGGACGCGGGGCGAGGTGTCGGCGGGGGCGGCGGTTTTCTTGGCCCGGGGCGGCAGCCCCTGCTCGGCGCGGCGCTTGGCTTCTCCCATCGCGGTTCAGCGGGTCGACGCTGGGAGGCTAAGCCGGTTTCAGGGGGGCAGCAGGCGGGTGAGCTGGACCCAGGGCTCCAGGGTGCTGAACACCTGCCTGCCCCAGCTCCTGCCCCGCAGCCTGCCATCGAGCACCGCCAGCCGGCCGCCACTGCGACGCAGGCTGGCCACACCGCGCTCCAAGCGGTTCAAGGCATCCGGCAGCAGCAGTTCGAGGAACCAGACGCGGCCCTGCTGGCGG
>CAYVWU010000458.1:0-1527 GCA_964455575.1 uncultured Cyanobium sp.
ACAACTACATCGACTACGCCATCAACGCCCTCGTCTGATCCCAGACACCCGTTCCTGCGGGGCTCCTCTTGGAGCCCCTTTTTTTGCGTGCGATGCATGGGGCTCTGTTTTGCATCGGCACGAACACTTGGACGGACCACACTTTGAGGGCTGTAACGATCCTGAGACAGACTGGATCCAGGCCCATAGGATCGGCAAACCGCAAGGGATTAGACATCCTGGATCCCCTGCGCTCCTCCCCTTGGCTCGCCTTTCGCAATGACCCTGGTCAACGCGCCCTACCTGGGCATCGAGCGGTACGCAAACGACCGCAACAAGGAAAACTGGTCGAACGCCTCCGATCAGGACAAGAGCACCATCATCCGCGCCGTCTATCAGCAGGTACTCGGCCATCAATATGTAATGGAAAGTGAGCGCCTATCCGGGGCTGAATCACTTTTCCGCAATGGCTATCTGAGCGTACGCGAACTCGTACGCATGGTGGCCAAGAGCGGCCTATATCGTGCACGCTTCTTTGAAAACTGCAATCCCTATCACTTCATCGAGCTGAACTTCAAGCATCTGCTCGGCCGCGCTCCCCAGAACAAGGCGGAGATGCTGCATCACTTCACACTCCTGCAGGATCACGGCTACGACGCCGAAATCGACTCCTACATCGACAGCGCCGAATACCAGGAGCGCTTCGGCGAAGAGGTGGTGCCCTACCTGCATGGCTGGGATTACTCCGCCGGCCACCAGGGCCGCCAGTTCTCCTGGCTGATGCAGCTGGCCCGTGGCGCCGCCGCCTCGGTGAAGGGAGACAGCGCCCGCACCAATTTCCGCCTCGGTCAGGCCCTGCACCAGGATCGGGCCGTGCCGGTGGTGAGCCCCAACTCCGGCGCCTCGGGCGGCCAGCCGGCGAATGTGCCCCAGAGCTCGATCACCCAGATGATGAAGGGCATCGGCCAGAAGGCCCGCGTCTACCGCGTTGAGGTGGCCGGCCTGAACAACTACCGCCTCCACAAGCGCGCCAACACCGTGCGCTTCGTCACCTTCGACAAGATGCTGGAAACCCAGCAGAGCATCCACCGCCAGGGCGGTCGGGTGGTCAGCGTGTCCCCGGTGAACTGAGCCCCCAACCTCCCCCGTGACGCCTGCCCCCTGGCGGCGAGCACCCCTTTTCGCCCGACAGCCTCCGCTGCCGGGCTTTTCTGTTTGGAGCTCGAGGCAGGAAGGCCCGCCGACCGATTTCGATCAGCACTTACGGGGCGCTGACGATCAGCATCTGGGACGAAAAGAGTTCATCAGAGCACAAGCAAAATCGCCGAGACAGCGAACGTAAGCACAGAGCGGATGACCCTTTGTGAAGTTCATCCGCCCCCACGCAGGCAGATCCACACAAGTCCTCAGAATGGCTCGGTGCCCAGCGCACGGAACGGCTCACTGCATACCCGGCCGACCCTTCGTCGACCACGGGAAACCAGCCAAGCCTTCCCCCATCCACCCCCTCCCGACTCCCCACGTCGAGACCAGGAGATCCTCAATGTT
>CAYVWU010000459.1:0-1527 GCA_964455575.1 uncultured Cyanobium sp.
AGGATCAAAATCCACAAACCAGCTTTGGAACAGGGCCCGCGCCATCGCCTCCAGCGTCGCGTTCATCCGCCGGTTCAACTCGATCTTGCCTTCGATGCGTTCGAGCACTTCGATGATTGCTTGTCGTGCGCCAGAGAAATGAGGGACTGGGAAGTCAAGGAAGTCATCTCGGCTAAGGGCTACAACCGCGCTACCCATTGCTCGACTCTCGCAATATTCACGATATTGAGGAGTGCGTAACAGCCAGTAAAGGTAACTGGAGGCCCGTGCTCGTTCGTCGCTCCGAAACTTGAGCTTTACGGTATCTTGCGTGAGGCGGCCAGATGGCACGGATGCGGGCACACGTGCTATGGAGCCAATCATCTTCCCGTCTTTTGTCGCGCCTTTGAGTGATACAAAGAGGTCGCCGGGAGTGAGCATCAACTTTGGAGGGCAATCACCGCCGTAAGTCTTGTAGTCTCCCTCGCGGAAGCCGCCGCCTGGATGAATTGAACCAAGCCCAAGCAAGGCCGGTCCAGGCTTGCCAACGAGGGCTCCTTTGTAAGTGACACCACGAATCAATGTCACATAATCGCGCACCGTTTCTTCAGCTTCCATAGCCCAGCCCCCTCAAGTTGGCTCGGATGGCCTGCTCCAACTTCGCCGACTCCGCAAACTGAGCCTCCAGCTCCGCCACCAGCCGCGGCATCTTCTGCTCGAACGGCTCGCCGTCGTCTTCCACAGCCTCCGCACCCACGTAGCGGCCGGGCGTGAGCACGTAGCCGTGAGCAGCAATGTCGGCAGTGCTGGCCGATTTGCAGAACCCCGGCACGTCGGCGTAGGCGTCCGCGCTGTTGGCTTTCCGCCAGCGGTGATAGGTGCCGCTGATCCTCTCCAGATCGGCCTCCAGCAGTTCCCGGTGCACCCGATCGATCAGGGTTCCGAGCTTGCGGGCATCGATAAACAGGGTGTGGCCGCGCCGATCGCGGAAGCCCCGTTGAGCGTCAGCCGCCTTGCTCTTGGCCAGGAACCAGAGGCACACCGGAATCTGGGTGCTGTAGAAGAGCTGGCCGGGCAGGGCCACCATGCAATCCACCAGATCGGCCTCGATCAGGGCGCGGCGGATCTCGCCTTCGCCGCTTTGGTTGGAGCTCATGCTGCCGTTGGCCAGCACAAAGCCCGCCATGCCCTGCGGCGCCAGGTGGTGGAGGAAGTGCTGCACCCAGGCGAAGTTGGCGTTGCCCTTGGGTGGTACGCCGAATTTCCAGCGCACGTCGTCATCCCTGCGGACCCAGTCGGAATCGTTGAACGGCGGATTGGCGATCACATAATCGGCCCGCAGATCCGGATGCAGATCGCGGCGGAAGGTGTCGGCATGCTCCGGGCCAAAGTCGGCTTCGATGCCGCGGATCGCCAGGTTCATCACCGCCAGCCGGCGCGTGGTGGCGTTGCTCTCCTGCCCATAGATCGAGATGTCACCCAGCTTGCCGCCGTGGCTTTCCACGAACTTTTCGCTCTGCACGAACATGCCGCCGGAGCCGCAGCAGG
>CAYVWU010000460.1:0-1063 GCA_964455575.1 uncultured Cyanobium sp.
GCGGTGGAGACCGGCCTGGCCGCCACCCGCCGCCTGGGGCTGCTCGGCGCTTCCGTGACGCAACATCCCCAGTTCGGGGAGCTGCTGAGCTGGCTCGATCACGACCGCTTCGCGGACGTGCGGGTGAGCGTCAGCTCCGTGCGCGCGGCCACGGTGACGGCCCAGCTCAGCCGCATCCTCGCCAACCGCGGCAGCCGCTCCCTCACCATCGCCATCGAAAGCGGCAGTGATCGCCTGCGGGAGGTGGTGAACAAGAAGCTCGCCCGCGAGGAGATCTTCCAGGCCGCCCGCCACGCCAAGGAAGGCGGCCTGAGCGGCCTGAAGCTCTACGGCATGGTCGGCCTGCCCAGCGAGGAGGACGACGACGTGGAGGCCACCGCCGACCTGCTCCTCGCCCTGAAACAGGCCACCCCCGGCCTGCGCCTCACCCTGGGGGTGAGCACCTTCGTGCCCAAGGCCCACACGCCCTTTCAATGGGAGGGCCTGCGGCCGGTGGCGGAGAAGCGCCTGCAACGGCTGGCGCGACGCCTGAAGCCGAAGGGGATCGAGCTGCGCCCGGAGAGCCATGGCTGGAGCGTGATCCAGACCCTGCTCTCCCGGGGCGACCGGCGGCTGGCGCCCGTGGTGGCGGCGGTGCGGGGGCGGCACGAGAGCCTGGGGGGATGGAAGCGCGCCTACCGGGCCGTGCGGGCGGGCGAGACGGACCCCGCGCCCCTGCCCCTGCCGCCACCGCCCCCCTGGGCGGAGCTGGTGGAGGGCTGCTGGTCCGCCGAGCGGGTGCTGCCGTGGGCGCACCTGGCCAGCGGACTGCCGGAGGCCACCCTCTGGCGCCACCGCCTGGAGGCCCTGGAGAGGAAGCCGCCGGAGGAGCTGGAGACGGAGCCCCTGGAGGGCCTGGCGACGACTCCCGGCGCCCCGGCGACAGCGGTCGAGGGTTGAGTCAGGTCGGGGGAAAGGCCGGGAGAGGCCCCGCGGGGAGCCGTTGCTCTCCGGAGGCCAGGAACGCCCGCAGGCCCGCCAGGAGCACCCAGCCCGCCACGTTGATGCGGCTGTCGTACATGGG
>CAYVWU010000460.1:1073-1515 GCA_964455575.1 uncultured Cyanobium sp.
GAGCGGCCTTCCCGCGGCCACCCTCTGGCGCCACCGCCAGGAGGCCCTGGCCGGGCCTCAGCCCGCGATCTCAGACGCGGCGGAGGCCGCGGGGGCAGAGGCCTGATCCCGGAGGAACGCCCGCAACCCCGACAGCACCACCCACCCCGCCACATTGATGCGGCTGTCGTACATGGGGATGTCGCTGGCGTGGAGGGCGACGAGCACGAGGGCGGCGGTCCACCAGGCGCGATCGAACAGGGCGCCGGTGACCATGCCCCGCAGGGCGCAGCGCCCCATCAGCGCGAGCACGAGGCCCACCACGAGCAGGGCCACGGGCAGCCCATGGCTGAGGGCCAGATCGATCGGCAGGTTGTGGGGATGGCCATGCCAATGGCCGGTGCGCAGGGGATAGATCAGGCTGAAGGCCGCCGCCCCCCATCCGAGCCAGGGGCGTTCGCCG
>CAYVWU010000461.1:0-1514 GCA_964455575.1 uncultured Cyanobium sp.
TCTCCTTCACGGGAAAGCGGGTGGGGTCGCCGGCAGCGTACCCGCCGCAGGCGGAGTGCCAGGGGCAGTCGGCGCAGCGGGGGCGGCGGGGAGTGCAGACCGTGGCGCCCAGATCCATCAGGGCCTGGTTGAACAGCCGGGGCTGGTCCGGGTCGAGCAGGGTGGCGCTCCAGTGCCAGAACAGCGCCTCCTCCGCCCGCGGCGACCGGGGATGGGCCAGCAGCCGGGCCAACACCCGCCGCACATTGCCATCCAGGAGCGGCACGGCCTGATCAAAGGCGGAGGAGAGGATGCCGCCGGCGGTGCTGCGACCGATGCCGGGCAGCTCCAGCCAACCCGCCAGCGTGCGCGGCCAGGGATCCGCCACCCCCTGCTCCGCCTGCCGCGCCAGCACCCACCGGGCCCCCTCCCCCAGACGCCGGGCGCGGCTGTAGTAGCCCAGGCCCTGCCACAGCCGCAGCAGGGTCTGGCCATCGGCCGCCGCCAGGCTGGAGAGGTCGGGCAAGGACTCCATCCAGCGCCGCCAGTAGGGGAGCACCACCCGGAGCTGGGTCTGCTGCAGCATCACCTCGGCCACCCACACGGCCAGGGGATCCAGAGGCTCCCCCGCTTCCGGCCAGCGGCCGTCGGCCGTGACCATCCAGGGCTTCTCCAGGGGATCGCGACGGCCCGCCAGCCGCCACCAGGCGAGCAGCGCCTGCCGCAAGGCACCCACCGACCCGGGGGCAAGGAGGGGCGGGAGGAACGGAGCGTCCGTCAATTGGCGGGCCATGGACTACACAACACCCCCTCATTGTGACGCAGGTCAAGTTCAACAGTGATCTCGATCACAATTGCAGCAATTCACGCCCCTTGGAGACGCACCCTGCCCAGCATCACGCTTCGCACAAAACCAGCAAAGCCGGACGCTTCGCACGTCTTCACACAGGCAAGTTCCACGACAGGGAGGACCGCTCAATGGGAAAGAGCCCCCCGGAAAGCCAGCCGGAATCCCGACCAGAAGTCAGTGTTCAACGGGGGTTTTGGGGGCATGACGGGGCAAATGATCGAATGGCGCAATGAGCGTCACTTGGCGAAGATCCCACCAATCTGCCGAAACTGTTCCCTGCCAACGCCCCCATCCAGCAGGTTCATTCTTATTCTATTGACACCTCTTGAATGGTAAGGAGCAGCGGCCATGGTGATCCCGTCCAGGCTCGAAGCCTTCGACGTATTGCTGTGGGTGTGCAACGGACAGCATGCTGGGCAGGTCACTGCCCTCAGCCAACCCACCATCAGCCGCGCGGCGCATCAGATCAGTGAATGCTTGGGCATCTCTCTGCGGAAAATACGCGGGGAATGGCACGTCAATGGGGACACGCGGCGCCTGAATGAGGAGCGCCAGCTCCATCAGGAGGCGCGTCTGGCGGGCCAGGGCCCAACCCGGTTGGAAGCCGGCGCCATCTCCAGCCGCCTGCTCGCCGACCCGCCGCCTCGGGGCTGGGTGCTCGGTCGGTCGGATGCCATCAACCAGC
>CAYVWU010000462.1:0-1510 GCA_964455575.1 uncultured Cyanobium sp.
AGAAGAGTACCTACATGTTGTAAATAAATTGAAACAACATATTCAACAAGGTGACATCTATGAGATAAATTATTGTATGAATTTTTTTAGTAACGATGTTTCTATATCTCCTGAAGACTTATTTCTACAATTAAATACTATTTCAGAAGCGCCATTTGCTAGTTATACTAAATTAGGAGAGCACAACATAATATCTTCAAGTCCGGAACGATTTATTTATAAACAAAAAAATCAATTAATTACTCAGCCCATAAAGGGGACAGCAGCAAGAGGTAAAACTAAAACAGAAGATGATCAAAATAAATTTTCATTACGAAATGATAAAAAGGAAATAAATGAAAACGTTATGATTGTTGATGTTTCGAGAAACGATTTATCACGTATTGCAACTAAAGGATCTGTTCAGGTTACCGAATTATTTGATATAAAAACATACAAACAAGTTCATCAGATGGTTTCAACAGTTAGGTGTGAATTAAAACCAAACAACTCCATTAAATCAATTTTTAAAGCAACTTTTCCGCCCGCTTCTATGACAGGTGCTCCAAAAATTAAAGCCATGGAATTAATTGATGAATATGAAAATTTTAGAAGAGGTGTTTATTCTGGTAGTATTGGTTTAATTGAGCCAAATGGAAATTTTGATTTTAACGTGGTTATACGAAGTATTATTTACAACCAACGAACAAAACACTTAAGCTATGCTTTTGGAAGTGCAATTACTGCAAAATGTGATGCGGAAAATGAATATAACGAGTGCCTGCTTAAAGCTGAAGCAATGAAAAAAGTACTTGCGGGTAATGCTTAGGTTGTTGTTTAGTAATTTGAACTTTAAAATGAAAAAACTATATTTACGATAGTTATGAGCAGAATAGAAGTATTAAAAACCTATAAATTGTTTATCGGTGGGCAATTCCCCAGAACCGAAAGCGGAAGATATTATCCACTTATGAATGCAAAAAAAGAAGTCGTTGCAAACGTATGTTTAAGCAGTAGAAAAGATTTTAGAAACGCAGTTGTTGCAGCAAGAGCAGCGCAAAGCGGATGGAGCGAAAAGGCGGCGTTTAATCGCGGACAAATTTTATACCGTATGGCCGAACTATTGGAAGGAAGAAAAGAACAGTTTGTAAAAGAAATTCAGCAACAAGGGGCCACAAAAAAATTGGCCGAACAAGAAGTTGATTTAACTATTGACCGTTTGGTTTACTATGCCGGATGGTGTGATAAATTTCAGCAATTGTTTAGCTCAGTAAATCCTGTGGCATCTTCACATTTTAATTTTTCAGTTCCTGAACCAATGGGAGTAGTTGCTGTTATTGCAGATGAACATACTTCATTAATTGGTTTAGTTTCTGTTATTGCTCCAATTATTGCCGGAGGAAATACCTGTGTTGTTCTAGCTAGCGAAAGCAAGCCTTTATCTGCAATTACTTTTTCAGAAGTGATGGCAACAAGCGATGTGCCAGCGGGAATTGTAAATGTATTAACCGGAAATACAAAAGAACTGTAC
>CAYVWU010000463.1:0-1507 GCA_964455575.1 uncultured Cyanobium sp.
TAATTTGGTTGGTGTTTTAAATAATTTGGAGAATAATGAAAAAAATAGGAAATTATATGAAATGCTATTGGAAAGGTCTCTTGGAATTCAGGAGAATTCCCTGCATATTATTGCGATTAAAGACTACTATTGGCCCATTGGAACCCATTATTATAAACCGCTCAACAAACAATTATACCGAAGTCGCGAAGAATTCATCGAACAAGCGCAACATCCGCAAACCGGAATTGTTGTGGTGGGAGAAGTGGTTAGCCGAAATCAAGGTTGGACAGAAGGCGCACTTCAGAGCGTGAAAGGGTAAATGAAATATGTTAGTTAGTTAGTTTGTTAGTTTGTTTGTTTGTTAGTTTGTTTGTTTGTTAGTTTGTTTATTTGTTAGTTTGTTTGTTAGTTTGTTTGTTTTTTTTGTTAGTTATTATGGTTTGCGACTGTATTCTATGTGTATGCTAAATTTAGTATTTATCATACATTGAAACATATATTGTAATATATTGTATTTACACAATCAAATAATAAAGATGATATCCGATGGATGCAAAACCGAGCATCAGAAGGAGTTCGAAATATTTTCTAGATGTATCTTTTCCGTAATATCCGATATAGACAAGAAGAGGCCCTACAAACAATATATGAATTATATTTACCCAGAATCCTCTACTTGCAACCCAATATCCATAAACCTTGAATAAGTGATAGACAACAATAAATAGACCTAAATAAAACAGTACTTTAAACCATGTTGGGTCAAGCATATCTCGGTGCATGCCTACATATAGAAATAATGCGCCCACAATAATAATATGGAATAAATGAACAATGATATCAATGACCATCCTATATTATATATTATATAATACAGTTTATTTTCTAGATATATGTATATCCTTATTCCAATAAACAAAACAAATGGCCGAGGCAAAAAACGATGTTCATTATGATTGCAAAGAAACAAAAATCGTGGGTGGTATAAAAACAGTTCGAAATGTATCTGTGAAAAAAGGAAAGGGATACAAACAAATAACCAAATACAGAGGCGGCAAAAAGATAAGTAGCGTTAAAAAGTCGATCAGCGAGAAACATATCCAGCAAATAAAAGAGGGAAAATTTATTGTGGGACTTTTTGATGATTGCAAAAACTGTAATAGGAAAACAAGAAAGATACGTTAATCGCTCTATTTATTAAAGTCGCACAGTTGATAGCATATTTCGAGTGGGGATAGTATTTTTGATTGAAAAGTGATTGTTCCAAGCAGATCTATAAAAGTTCATATTTTGTATATTTAGGAAATAACTGAAATTTTTATTTTAGTTATTTTTAGTTATTTTTTAGTGAAAATAAAATATATGTTAATATTATAATTATAATCATGACTGACGATAACTCAGAAAACGACGACCACAACGATGCCGATCAACACACCAACACAACCAATACCTCCGACTCGAGCTCCAGCTCGACCTCCAACTCGAACTCCAACTCGACCTCCAATAATGTATCTGTACCATC
>CAYVWU010000464.1:0-1500 GCA_964455575.1 uncultured Cyanobium sp.
TCGCTATGGCCCATCGACGCCGCCTTCACGGCTGTGGACCAGGTGGTCGTGGCCTTCGCGCGCAGGGCCCAGGCGTGGCGCAGGTCGTAGAGCTTGCAGCGATCCCGCTTCGCTCGTGGCTTCGGCTTGCCAGGCAGGTGCGGCGGCTGGTGGTAGCCGAACAGCTTCACCGGGATCTCGCGATCCTCCCGGCCCCGGTTCCGCAGCCAGTGGGCCAGCACCACCGCCAGCTGCCCGTTGTTGAAAAACTGCACCGTCCCGTCGGAGCGCTCCGCCGTCTTGATCGGATGGCGGCGGCGCAATTCCGCCAACATCCGCCGGGCGTGCTCCGGATCATTCAGCCGATAGCGCACGACCCAATCCGCCGGCAGGGGCAGGGCAAAGCGATGTCCCGTCTTGGTGGCGCTCCCATCCCCCTGGCTCTGGAAGCTGCCCACCTCGATCACCCCCCCATCGGCTTCCACCTCCCCAGGTAGCCGGTGGATGTGCCACACCTCATGGCCCCGCAGGCCATAGGTGGCGATCATCGCCATCACCCAACCCCGCAGCGGATCGAGGGGTTGCAGCTGATCCAGCCACTGCTGCAGGTCCTCGCTGCGGGGGATGTGGCGCGGCGCCGGGGTCCGCAGCTTGCCGGCCCCCTTCTTGAGCCGCTCCAGCCGCTCCCGGAGCTCCGGGGTGGCGATGGAGACCCCCTGCTGCGCCAGGTAGTTCACCATCTGGATGACGCCGTAGAAGCCCTTGCTGTTGTATTCACGGCGGATCAGCTGCTGGCCGGGGTCCTGGCGGTAGGCGAGCAGCGAGGCGGAGGTGTAGAGGCAGTAGTCCTCCAGATGGCGGGTGGTCGCCACCTGATCCGCCGCAAACGCCCGCCCGAAGTAGCCCCCCTCTCGGAAGCACACAAACGGGTTGCGGTCCCTTGCCTTCGGGCCGCCGGGGGCGATCCAGCCCTGCACCCTCTCCCGCAGCTCCCCCCAGCAGAGCAGCGACGGAGCCTCCCCAAGTCCTGAACCCCGCTCGCGCAGCGCACTCCAGTCCAGCCCCGGCCCACCGCTGGCGGCGCTGCGGTCCGCCCGCAGCAGCAGGGCCACCAGGTCCCAGCAGGCCTCCTCGTCGTCGCATCGGGTGCCCCGCGCCGACTGCTGCCGCCGTGGCGGCTCCGTCTCGTACACCTGCACGTAGGGGCTGCGGGCCACCTCCTTGATCCGGTACCGGCATCCGGCCGCCTGCAGCCGCAGCTGGGCCTGGGTAAAGGCGTCCCTGGCTCTCACAGGTCCTCTCGGTCTCAGCCCAGAGAGTCTGACCAAGCCTGAGGAACAAAGTTCCTCAAAACCGCTACGGACAGGAGCGCACGGGTACGGACTGCTACGCAGATCCAGAGCTGACAAATCGCTCAGATCGCTTGCAGTGCGGTGGTTTTGGGCCCAGACGTACTGCCGGAAAAGCAATGGGTCGCCTGAGATTCGAACTCAGGACCAATCGGTTAAAAGCCGAGTGCTC